>NZ_CP083553.1:1915714-2224285 GCF_025144465.1 Leisingera sp. S132 | reverse complement strand
GGTCAATGCCTATGAGGTGGTCTATGTCTTCACTGCAGGCCGCTGGGACATCGACCGCACCCGGGTCTATCTGCCCTTTGGTGAGGCGCAGAGCTTCTTCAACCGCGAGGGCGTCGCGGATGAGATCGAGGTTATGGTCGAAGATCCTGAAAACGTGGAGGAAATCGCCCTGCCGATCCTGGCGGCGGCGGGCGGCGTTGCGGGTGTCTGGACCTGGCGCGATGCCTCCGGCGGCTTCCTGCGCGCGCTGGAGGTCGAGGACAATGTGATGTTCATCATCCTGTCGATCCTGGTGCTGATCGCGGCGATGAATATCGTTTCGGGGCTGATCATGCTGGTCAAGAACAAGGGCCGCGACATCGGCATCCTGCGCACCATCGGCCTGAGCGAAGGCTCGGTGATGCGGGTGTTCTTCATTTGCGGCGCCTTCACCGGGGTGATCGGCACCCTCTGCGGCGTGGTGCTGGGCTGCCTGTTTGCGCTTTATATCGATCCGATCTTTTCCTTCGTGAACTACGTGATGGGCGGCGGCGTCTGGGACCCGTCGATCCGCGGCATCTATGCGCTGCCTGCCGAGCTGCGGCTGGCGGATGTGGTCTCGGCCACCGCGCTGTCCTTGGGGCTGTCGTTCTTTGTGACCATTTTCCCGGCCCGCCGCGCGGCGCGCCTCAACCCGGTGGAGGCGCTGCGCTATGAGTGAGATCACGCTGGAGCTGAAGGGGATCACCAAATCCTACCTGACCGGCACGCCGGGGCAGGTCGATGTGCTGCGCGGCGCCGATCTGAGCCTGCAGGCGGGCGAAGTGGTGGCGCTGGTGGCGCCGTCGGGTGCGGGCAAGTCGACGCTGCTGCACATCGCGGGGCTGCTCGATACGCCGGATGCGGGCGAAGTGCGGGTGGCGGGCGAAGACGTGACCCGCAAGGGCGACCGCCGCCGCACCCGTGTGCGCCGTCAGGAGGTTGGCTTTGTCTACCAGTTCCACCACCTGCTGCCGGAGTTTTCGGCGCTGGAAAACATCGTGCTGCCGCAACTGGCCAATGGCGCCTCGCAGAAATCTGCGGTGGCGCGGGCGGCGGAGCTGCTGGGCACCGTGGGGTTGGCAGGCCGCGCCGATCACCGCCCGGCGGCGCTGTCGGGCGGCGAGCAGCAGCGGGTCGCCTTCTGCCGGGCGCTGGCCAACGCGCCGCGGGTGCTGCTGGCGGATGAGCCGACCGGGAACCTGGACCCCGCAACCTCCGACCAGGTGTTCGCGGCGCTGATGGAGCTGGTGCGCGGCACCGGCTTGTCGGCGCTGATCGCCACCCACAACCTGGATCTGGCAGCGCGGATGGACCGGCAGGTGAAGCTAGAGAACGGGCTGCTGGTGCCGGTTTAGGCGGGACAGCAAATAGAGTTGGCATGCGAAGCCGCAAGGCAAGGACTGGTGAACCGGGATTGGATTATCAGCCAGAAGGAGGCAGGCGATTGCCGGTGCTAAAAGATGTGTCTCAGACAGAGATCGAGGAAATTAACAGTTGGCAGTTTCCACTTACCGTAACGATTGAGCAGACATCCGGAACCCTCTTGCGGGTGGCAATTGGTGCCGGTGCGATCGGCGGCGAGGCAGCAGACGTCGCCGGGATAACAGGTCTGAGCAGCATTGAGGCGCAGGCCGATAGTCCGGCCTATGTGTTTGAATTTGAAAATTTTGTTTCATATGCCGTTACTGACGAAATGTACGCGCAAAACAGTAAGGAAGAGATCGGGCAGGGGAACTGGATTAGCATCTACACCCGTTCGCATTTCTTGGATTTTGTCAGGAAGTCCACTTGGGCGTCTACTGATTACCCGGGTGAGTTGACGCACTATCAGATCAACACGCTGGACCACACGGTTGATGTTGTTTGCTATGAACCGGTTGAGTTTTCCGCGGCCTGACTGGCCGATATTGCACATTTGACCCGGTCCCCCGCGCTAGCCCACTCTATCCCTGGTACGGTTCCAGTGACGGCGGGCTCAGATGCAGAAGACGGCTGCGGTCCTGAAGAGTCTGGTGGTGCTGTTGCGCGATGCTTCGGTGATTGCGCTGTTCGTGGTCTTTCTGCTGTTCCTGCAGGTGGAATAGGCGGCCGGCAGCGAGCAAGGCGGCGGAACCTTGCCACCCGGACAGCTGCGGCTTTGGCCCCGGGGCGGCTGTTTGCTAACAACTGTTCAAAATACCCCGGGCGGGCTAGGCTGTCCGGGGTTGCGCAGAAAGGGCTGAGACGTGGTGAATTCGGTAATCGAGAAAGATGTGACGGTTGAAGGCAATATCACCTCCAGCAAGGGCAGCGTCGAAGTCAGGGGCCGGGTTGTCGGCGATGTGTCGGCGCTGGCGGTGACGGTGCTGGAAGGCGGTACCGTGGACGGCGCGCTGAGCGCGAAATCGGTGACCGTGGAAGGCGCCTACAGCGGCAAGATCCAGTGCGAGGACCTGCGTCTGGCGGCCAGCTCGCAGGTGCAGGCGGATGTCTCGGCGCAGACCATGTCGACCGAGAACGGCGCCCAGCTGCAGGGCAATATCAAGGTCAGCGGCAAGAGCAACGGGGCCTAAGCGCAGATGTTCAGGCAGGCGTCAGGCGGTTTGCGTCTGGCCTCGGCCTGTCTGTCAGGCTAACAGTTTGCGCATGACTGACACTTTGCCGCCGTGCCCCGACTGTTCCTCTGCCTATACCTATCAGGTGGATGCCTTGCTGATCTGCCCCGAATGCGCTCATGAATGGGCGGCGGGGGATACCGCAGCGGAGGCCAAGGAAGTGCTCGACAGCGTCGGCAATGTATTGCAGGACGGTGACACGGTAACGGTGATCAAGGACCTGAAACTGAAAGGCACCTCCTCGGTGATCAAGGTCGGCACCAAGGTGCGCGGCATCCGGCTGGTCGACGGCGATCATGACATCGACTGCAAGGTGCCTGGCGTCGGGCCGATCGGGCTGAAGTCGCAGTTCGTAAAGAAGGTGGCGGGCTAGGCCACGGCCTTGCGCCTCAGGCCATCTGGGTGATCCAGACCCCCAGCGCCATCACCGAAATGCCGGCGGCGCGGGTCAGGGTCAGCGGGCTGACCTGGGCGCCGAACAGTCCGAAGTGGTCGATGGCGGCGGCAGAGATCAGCTGGCCGATCAGCACGAAGAACACCGCGTTGCCGACGCCGAAATGCGGCGCCACATAGGTGATTGACAGCACGTAGAAGGCCACCAGAACGCCCGCCAGCAGCAGGTGCTTGGGCGCGGCGGGAATTTTTGCCAGCGCCTGCGGCCCTGCGATCAGCGCGTAAACGGACGTGGCAATCAGCGCGATCAGGAACAGCACCACGGCGGCGGAGGCGGGGGAGCCGATCAGCTTGCCGAGCGCCGCGTTCAGCGCCGCCAGAACCGGAATGCCGAGGCCTGCGGCCAGCATGATGAGGGCGTATTGGGTCATGGCGCGATTCCTGCAGGTTGCTTGCGGATTTGTGGCCGGAAATTCTTCGCCAAGGCAAGGGGTACGTTGCGGCGCAGCGCTGGAATCCGGCGCGATTTCCGGCCATGAAGAACCGATATTTCAGGGCCGTTTTCCGCGGTGGTAAATGGCGGATCAATCGCAGATGCCGTTCAGTTCCGCGTCCTTCCAGGGCATGTAGACCGCGCTCTCGCGGCTTTGCGGCAGCGGGCTGACGGGCATGGCAGCGGACAGCATCCGGTGCAGCCGCCTGGTGCGGGCGGCCTGCGGGGCGAGGGCGCGGCAGCAGACGTATTCCTCGACAATAGCGCCCTGCTGTTCGAACCCGTAGGAGAGGAAGCTGGGGTCGCCCTCCAGATCAAACAGATAGGGATCGCGGTCCTGGCCGTGCTCTGCCGCGGCGCGCAAAGGCGAATAGCCGGTCTGGCGGCGGTTCTGCCATTGCCAGACGTGGGTGGCCTCATGCGCAAGCAGCATCGCCTCGACCAGGTGCAGCCGGTCCGGGTGTTCCGGCAGGTAATTCTCCAGATACCAGTCGCGGGTAAAGAAGATACGGTTGAACAGCGCGACGGCGGCGGGTTTGGCGGTGACGATCTCTTCCTTCACGGGCGGCAGGATGCGCTCGCGGCAGGTGACGCGCGGGCGCGGCATGCGGCGGAAGGTGACCGGCCCCAAGGGCGCGCCCTCGACGATGCGGACCTTGTCTGCGTTGAGGCTGGTGCCGTGCAGGGTGGCCAGATAGGCGCGTTCGGTCTCTGTCAGCGGGCGGCCGCAGGCGGCGAGAAACAGCAGGGCGAGAAGCAGGCAGCGGATCATGTGCGGATCAGCCTCAGCAGCTCATCGCCAGCACGCGGCTGATTTCGGTGAGCGAGCGGCCTGATTGCTGCATCCATTTGTTGAACGCGGACTGAACGGACTTGAGGGCGGTCTTGGAGGTTGCCGGTTTGTCGATGACGCCCTCGGCGATAAGGCGGGCGGTGACGTCCTGTGACAGGATGAAACTGTCGCGGCCGGCAAAGCGCATGGCATATTGGCCGGTCATGCCGCCGAGGCGTGCGCCGCGTTTCTTGAGCATGTCCAGAAGCCCGATGTAGTCGGATGACGGCCAGCCGCCCAGCACTTCGCCTGCGCCGCCCTCATCCCGCAGCTCCATCAGGAACGCGGCATTGGCGCGCACGGTGGCCAGTTTGGCGCCGTTCCTGACCACGCGGGTGTCGCTGAGGATCCGGTCAAACTCGTCCTCCGGCATGAAAGCGCAAGGGCCGGGGTCGAAGCCGTGGAAGACCTCCTCGAACCCGTCCCATTTGGCCTCGATGACTTTCCAGTTGAAGCCCGCCTGAAAGATGCATTTGGTCATCACGGACAGCCAGCGGTCCTCCGGCAGCCCGGTCACCTTGGGGTCGGGTCTTGAGAGTTTTTCCTCCAGCGCCTGCACCCCGCCGTGGCGGTCTGCGGAAAGGGCGTAGATCTCGTCAAAGCTGCGCATGGGCGGGGTCCTGCTGGGTCTCCTCAGGTTAGCGGCGCGCGCGCAGCTCGACAATGGATTTGCCGAGGCGGAAGGGGGCGGCGAAGCTGACGAGGCACAGCGCGATGATCTGCAAGACCAGAATATGGGCGTTGTCCTGCAGGTATTCCCATTCCTCTTTCAGTTTGGAGACATGGTCGATGAGATCGTCATAGGCCCGCGCGATGATCAGGAAGTCGCCTGCAATTGCGGGCACCTTGCGGCGCATGGTGTCGACGGCGGCCTGGGTCGGGGCGTCGAGGGCGGTGAACACAAGAAACGCTTCCGGGTCGAAGGCGCTGGCCTGGGCCTCCATATCCTTCATCTCGTCCATCCCGGCGCGGGTGCCGCCGAACAGGAAGCTGAGGCCCTGCAGCGGCGCGACCTCATCCGTCACCGCGATGAACAGCGGCAGTTCGGCGTTGCCAGCGGTGGAGGCGGAGAGGAATTCGACCTTTTCGCACAGGACCGCGATGTCGGCGTCATAGGCGGGATCGCAGAAGCGCAGGCGGAAGCGGGCGGCGTCGCGGTCAAAGGCGGCCGTTGCGGCATAGGCGATGTCGATCTGGCGTTCGAGCTTTGAGGAATCAGCGGCGTAGATGCCGGAGATCACCGCCACCAGCGCGCCGAAGCCGCCCAGCAGCACCCAGACCAGATCGGCCAGTTTCCAGGCCCGGTGGCCTGCCGGTTTGCGGAACAGGAAGGCGGTGGCGATCAGCCCGGTGACGAAGAACAGGATCAGGAGGGGCAGCTGGTTGTCCGCGATGAAGGTCATGGCTGTCCCCGTTCTGTGATTGGCTGGCCTAACCATAGGAAGGGAAAGCGGTTTCAGGCAACAGCCCTCACGAAGCTGTCACCGGATGCACGGGTTTGGCCGGGCGGGGGTGTGTCCCTGTCCGGTGGCTGTCTGTCGGTCTGTCTGGCCGTCTGCTTGTCTGGGGCCGTTGGGCCGTTTTGCTTGCGTGGCCGTTTCGTGGTGGCCGGTGAAGAGGTGGCGGCGCCGCCAAGAGGCCCGGAGGGGCCGGAGGCGGAGGGCCGGGCAGGGGTGTGCTACGCCCCCATGTCCGCTCGAAAGCTTCCGTTCTGCGGAGAACCCCTGCACCCGATGAAAAGGTGGTCCTGGGGGTTCCCGTATCTCCTGGTGGTACGGGGTGTCAGTCCGCACCGGTGTCGCGACGGATTGGAGTATGGCAGAGCGGGGTTAAAGGCGGGCAACCGGGGCGTGCGGTGGATTGGGGTTTGGCGCAACGGAGGGGCAGAGGGCGTATTCAAAGCTCAAACTTAGGGCGGCGCGAGGGTCTGGCAGGGCAAATCAGCTTATGGTAGTGCGGAGCCCATAGGCAACATGAAGCGTGTGCAATATGGAATTTATACTATTAGCCGCGGTCGGGGTGGCGGTTTGGTTTGTGATAAGGTCGAACAGAAAAAGCTACTCCTACAGAAAACATCCGAGGCCACCGGAGGGACCGGAACCCGTTGAAAGGCAGGCGGAGAGGCCAAGCCGCAAAAATAACTGGGGATTGACGGATCCCAAGAACCAAGCGGCGGCTGTGGCGAAAGTCAACTTTGAGAAGACCAAGCTTATGAATGCGTCTGAGTTTCGCGTGTTTGCGGCTTTGGAAAAAATAATCGATGATCTGGACGAGGGTTATCGCGTCATGGCGCAAACCAGCTTGGGTGAGGTGATAAAACCGAAGCCCAGTTCCGGGGATTGGAAAGAGCGTAAGAATGCCTTTGCCTCAATCAACTCCAAGAGATTGGATTTCGCGGTGATTGATAAATTCGGTTTTGTGGCACTGGCTGTCGAATATCAAGGCAGCGGACACCATCAGGAGACAGCGTTTATTCGGGATGCGGTGAAAAAGGAAGCGTTGCGCCGCGCTGGCATCCGGCTTCTCGAGGTGGAGAAGGGAACAACGCCAAAGGAGCTGAAGCAGTCGGTTCTTACATCACTCGGCAAAAACGGTACCGATGCGGCCTGAGTTCACTCTGCCTTGGGACGTGGCACGCAGCGGCACGGCCCGCGCCTTGGGCTCCGCCCGTTCAGGCCTGAAACGCTCCGCCGGAGCATTTCCGAGACGGCCTTCACTCCCCCCGGGAAGGCGCCTCACGCCTCCCCAAGGTCAGGTGCGGGCCTTGTGGTGCGGGAGGGCAAGCATGCTATTTTCTTATGTCGATTTCGTAGAGAAATTAGTTGAAGTTCGGCGACGACAAAGGCCCAAAGTAACTTTCAAAAGCAATATTAAGCAGATTATTGTACTGAAATGATTTTTCGTAACTAATTGTGGTTACGGTAATATTTTTGCCTTCTCCGAGAAATAGGCTGTGCTCATTCTTGTAATCGAAGCTTTCCGGCTCTAGGTGAAGGTGTGCAATTAGGCCGTCCATGTAAATTCTTGCGATTGGTATCGTTCTTTCAGGTGCGTCACCAAGTGCTGGGATCACCTTTTCGTCTAAAATGGGGCTGTGGTTATGAGGCTCACCTTTAGTCGAAAGCTGGATAAGTGAGATCGGCATTTTAGAGCAGTCAATACGCCCTTCTAATATGGCGAGTTTAGCTTTTTCCTCAATTTCCTTCGGGAGTGAAAAATTTTGCATGTCTGATATTTGGGAAACACTTGCACGCCAAGCGATACTCCAGAAGAACAGACAAACAGCTTCTTGATTGAAGTTGTCTACCGTTCTGATTCCATAGTCTTCAGACATTGGCCCGAGGGTTATATCTTTCGGTAAGTGAAAGTTCCAGCCAGACCAAACCAATTTTGCGCGACGTAGCTCCTTGATCGCAAGGTCGTCAATTTCGCTCAGCAAGTCTTCTCCAGTACGTGTCACTAGAGAAGCATCATACCAGCTCGTCCAACGTTTTAAGTGTCCCCGCCCCTTTGTCGATTGTAAAAGCGGTGACCCTGCCACCGTTGGCCGTGTGAAAGCTTGGGGAATAATATGTGACTTTACAAGTTTGCCCTCATTTCCTGTTAACCGGCAAACTCCGAATTTCTTTTTGGCCATCAAACATCCAGCTCCTCCACGAACTTCGCGTTCTCCTGGATATACTGGAAGCGGAGCTCGGGTTTCTTGCCCATCAGGCGCTCGACCAGGTCGCCGGTCTCGCCGGGCTCGTCCTCGTCGATGGTGACGCGGATCAGCTTGCGGGTCGTGGGGTCCATGGTGGTTTCTTTCAGATCTTTGGCGTCCATTTCGCCAAGACCCTTGAAGCGGCTCACATCGATCTTGCCCTTGCCGCCCAGGCCCTTTTCCAGCCATTTGTCGCGCTCGGCCTCGTCCAGGCAGTAGACGCGTTTCGCCCCTTGGGTCAGGCGGAACAGCGGCGGGCAGGCGAGGTAGAGGTGGCCGCCGTCAATGAGCGGGCGCATCTGGGTGAAGAAGAAGGTCATCAGCAGCGAGGCGATATGGGCGCCGTCGACGTCCGCGTCGGTCATGATGATGATCTTGTCATAGCGCAGGTCATCAAGGTTGAACTTGGTGCCAAGGCCGACACCCAGCGCCTCGCAGAGGTCGTTGATTTCGGCGTTTGAACCCAGCTTGTTGGAGGCGGCGCCCAGGACGTTGAGGATCTTGCCCTTGAGGGGCAGCAGCGCCTGGTTCACGCGGTTGCGCGCGCCCTTGCCGGAGCCGCCCGCGGAGTCGCCCTCGACGATGAACAGCTCGGTGCCGGCGCGATCCTTGGAGGTGCAGTCGGTCAGCTTGCCGGGCAGGCGCAGCTTCTTGGTGGCGGATTTGCGCTGGGTCTCCTTCTCCTGCTTGCGGCGCAGGCGCTCCTCGGCGCGCAGCACAAGAAAGTCGAGGATGGCGCCGGCGGATTTGGTGTCAGCGGCGAGCCAGTTGTCGAAATGGTCGCGGACCGAGTTTTCCACCATCTTGGCGGCAGCCTCAGTCGACAGGCGGTCCTTGGTCTGGCCGACAAAGGCCGGGTCGGCGATGAAGCAGGAGACCAGCGCACAGCCGCCTGCCATCAGGTCGTCGCGGGTGATGTTGCCGGCCTTTTTGTTGCTGACCAGTTCGCCGTAGGCCTTGATGCCCTTGAGGATCGCGGCCCAGAAGCCGGCGACATGGGTGCCGCCCTCGGGTGTCGGGACGGTGTTACAGTAGGACTGGGTGAAGCCGTCGCGCGAGGGCGTCCAGTTGATCGCCCATTCCACGTAGCCCGGCGCGTTGAATTTCTCGCGGAACTCGACCTTGCCCGCAAACGGCACGTCTGCGTAGACGGAGGATTTTCCAAGGACTTCGGTGAGGTAGTCCTTGAGGCCGCCGGGGAAGTGGAAGGTGGCCTCAGTCGGGGTTTCGCCGTCGTCAATCTCGGATTTCCAGCGGATTTCGACGCCGGAGAACAGATAGGCCTTGGAGCGCACCAGGGTGAAGAGGCGCTTGGGCTTGAAGCGGTGGTGGCCGAAGATCTGCTCGTCGGCGTGGAAGGTCACAAAGGTGCCGCGCTTGTTGGGGGCGGCGCCGATTTTCTCAACCGGGCCGAGGGGCAGGCCGCGGGAGAAGCGCTGCTCGAACAGTTCCTTGTTCTTGGCAACTTGCACGACCATGGAATCCGACAGCGCGTTCACCACAGAGGAGCCGACGCCGTGCAACCCGCCGGAGGTCTGGTAGGCCTTGCCGGAGAACTTGCCGCCCGCGTGCAGGGTGCAGAGGATCACCTCCAGCGCGGATTTATCCGGGAACTTGGGGTGCGGGTCGATCGGAATGCCGCGGCCGTTATCCGAGATGGTGACGGCATAGTCGGAGTGCAGGGTCACCTCGATGCGGTTGGCGTGGCCGGCGACGGCCTCGTCCATGGAGTTGTCGAGGATTTCCGCCACCATGTGGTGCAGCGCGCGCTCATCGGTGCCGCCGATATACATGCCGGGGCGCTGGCGGACCGGTTCGAGGCCTTCCAGAACCTCGATCGAGGAGGCGTCATAGGTATCGGATGCAGGCGTGCTGAGGAGATCGTCGGCCATGTGCGGGAGCTGCTCTTCCTTGGTGTTGATTGGCGGCCATTATGGCAGGTGTTGGGGCCGGGTGGAAGAGGGACGCAAGGGGCTGTGGATAAGGCGGGCAGGGCTTTGCAATGCTTAGGGAATTGAGCGGAGAGAGCTGCGCTGCTCCGCAGGGTGGTGCGAATGCGCCGCCCCGAGGGGGCGGAGCGGCGCAGCCCGGCCTTGCTGCCGGGCAAAGTGTGATGCGGTGCGGTTCCGCTGAACTGATGGCATCTGCTGCCTGGCTGGTTTGCAATCCATCGAAGGTTAGTTCCGGCAATCCGGGTGCGGCGATCTTCTCCGTGCAACTGCAGCATTTGCGCGTTAAACCTGCCGCCAGCGGCAGGCAGGAGGAGGGCGCGCAGGTGGCTGAGAAGGGGATCAGGACGCAGGATTGGGCGGCCTTCCGGGCGGAGGCGCAGAGGATGCTGGACGCCGCGCTGGATCAGATGCAGCAGGCGGCGGAGCGCCCCTGGCAGCCGGTGCCGGAGGACATCGATGCGCGCTATGCGGTGACGGCGGAGGCGCGCGGGCCGCGGGAGACGGTGGACCGGATCATCCGCGACGTGCTGCCCTACCACGGCGGTAATATTCATCCGCGGTTCTGGGGCTGGGTGCAGGGGTCGGGGCTGGCCTCGGATCTGATCAGCTCTTTGGCGGCGGCTGCAGTGAACGCCAATATGGGCGGGCGCGATCACGGCGCGAACTACATGGAGCGCGCGGTGGTGGATTGGACCCGCCGCAAGATGGGCATGCCGGAGGGGGCCAGCGGGCTGCTGGTCACCGGCACCTCGCAGGCGACGGTGATTGCCTTTCAGGCGGCGCGGCTGCGGGTGCTGAAGGACCTGCGCAAGACCGGGCAGGGCACGGTGCGGCTGACCGCCTATGCGGGCGAGGGCGTGCACAATGCGACGCTGAAGGCGATGGAGCTTCTGGGCATCGGCTCGGACAACCTGCGCCAGGTGCCGTTGGCGGAGGGCAAGCTGGACTGCGCGGCACTGGCCCGGATGGTGGCAGAGGACAAGGCCGCAGGCGCGCTGCCCTTTCTGGTGGTCGGCAATGCGGGCACCGTGGACCTGGGGCTGTTTGACGATCTGAATGCCCTGGCGGATGCGGCGGCGGACCTGGGGCTGTGGCTGCATGTGGACGGGGCCTTTGGCGCCTGGACGCGGATTGCGGCGGAGCCCTACAGGTCGCTGAGTGACGGGATCGGGCGGGCCGACAGCATTGCGCTGGATTTCCACAAGTGGATGTATGTGGGGTATGACTGCGGCATGGCGCTGCTGCGCAATGAGGAAGAGCACAGGGCGGCCTTTGCGGCGCGGCCCGCGTATCTGGAAGGGGCCGAGCGCGGACTGGCGGGCGGCGAGCCGTGGTTCTGTGACTATGGTATTGACCTCAGCCGCGGCAACCGGGCGCTGAAGGTGTGGACGGCGCTGGAGACCTATGGCGAGGCGGCGTTCTCCGAGGCGATCACCGGCAATTGCGAGCTGGCGGAGTTCATGGCGGCGGAGGTGGAGGCGCAGCCCTGCATGGCGTTGGGGGCGCCGGTGGTGTCAAACGTCTGTGTGTTCACTGCGCGCAGCGATCTGCCGCCGGAGGCGCAGTCTGTGATCAACGCGCATATCGCACAAACCCTGCAGGAAAGCGGCGAGGCGGTGTTTTCAACCACCCGAGCAGACGGCCGCGTGATGCTGCGCGCCGCGATCACCAACCACCGCAGCCGCGAGACGGATGTGCGGGCAGCGATTGCCGCGGTGGCGCGGGAAGCGGCGAAGTAGGGGCTGCTGCCGGCGTGCCGTGACACAAGGTCCGGGCCTGACCTTGGGAAGGTGCGTATGCGCCTTCCCGGGGGGAAGGTCAGGCGCGGGCCGTGCGGCTGGCGCCTCACGCCCCAAGGCCGGGCGGGGTTTGACGCTCCGTTCTGCCTTCCATTGCCGTCGGCTGCCGTTACTCTCCGGACCAGACAGTCAGGGAGAGAGACATGGCCTGGATCAGGACCGTTCCGTTTGAAGAGGCAACCGGCAAGCTGAAAAAGCTCTATGAGCGGGTGACCGGGCCGGGCGGCAATGTCGACAACATCATGATGGTGCATTCGTTGCGGCCGCATTCGATGGAAGGCCATATGGCGCTCTACAAGAACGTGCTGCACCACACCGGCAACAAGATTCCGAAATGGTTCCTGGAGGTGCTGGGGGTCTGGGTCTCCAGCCTTAATGACTGCGCCTATTGCGTCGAGCACCACTTCGCGGGCCTGCAGCGGCTGCTGGGGGATGAACAGCGCGGGCTGGCGATCCGGGCAGCGATCGAGGCGCGCGATCCGGGGGCTGCCGCGCTGGAGCCTGCGCAGGTGCTGGCGATGGGCTACGCGCGGATGCTGACAGAGGAACCCGCCAGTGTGAACGAGGCGGATATAGCGGCGCTGCGGGAGGCCGGATTTGACGACGGAGAAATCCTGGAGATCAATCAGGTGACGGCCTATTTCGCCTATGCCAACCGGACGGTGCTGGGGCTGGGGTGCTCGACCAAGGGGGATGTGCTGGGGCTGAGCCCGAACAATTCGGAGAACCCGGATGATTGGGGGCACACGTAGGGGCTTTGCCCCTCGGCCCTGGCGGGCCTCACCCCAGGACATTTTCAGCCGGATGAAAGGGATCAAGCGGCCTGCCGGGGCCGCTTTTTGTTGCGCGGATGGCGTATCTTTTGATGCAGGTCAGCGCGGGGCGGCGGCGGGGAATGTAAGGTTGCGGCGCAGATTGACAGAGGGAGTATCTGATGGGCGCCGCAGCAAAAAAGATTGTGAACAACACCCCGGGAGACAGGCCGGTAAAGGCAGCCGGGCAGGCCTGCGGGCCCAGTGCCGAGGATATCCGCCGGGCGTTTGAGAGCGGCAGATACCCCTACGCCAAGAAGATGCCGCGCAAGGCCTATGAGGCGGAGAAGGCGCGGCTGCAGGCAGAGCTGCTGAAGGTGCAGCTGTGGGCGCAGAAGACCGGCGGGAAGTTCGTGATGCTGTTCGAAGGGCGCGATGCGGCCGGCAAGGGCGGCACCATCAAACGGTTCACTGAGCACCTGAATCCGCGCTCAGCCCGGGTGGTGGCGCTGAACAAGCCCTCGGACGAGGAGCGCGGGCAGTGGTATTTCCAGCGCTACGTGCAGCATCTGCCGACCGGCGGCGAGATCGTCTTCTATGACCGGTCCTGGTACAACCGTGCAGGCGTGGAGCGGGTGATGAGCTTCTGTGAGCCGAATGAATACCTGGAATTCATGCGGCAGGCGCCGGAGTTCGAGCGGATGCTGGTGCGGTCTGGCATCCGGCTTTACAAGTACTGGTTTTCGGTCACGAAGGCGGAGCAGAAGCGGCGGTTCGTCTCGCGCGAGACCGATCCGCTGAAGCAGTGGAAGCTGTCGCCGATCGACAAGGCCAGCCTGGGGAAATGGGACGATTACACCGAGGCCAAGGAGGCAATGTTCTTTTACACCGACACCGCCGATGCGCCCTGGACCGTGATCAAGTCGAACTGCAAGAAGCGGGCGCGGCTGAACTGCATGCGGCATTTCCTGGCCTCGCTGGACTATCCGGGCAAGGACCCCGGCATCGCCCTGGCGCCGGATCCGCTGATTGTCGGGCAGGCGCATCATGTGATCCATCAGTCCGGTCACATCCTGGGCAAGGCGCTGCATCCGGATAACAGGGCGCGCTGATCCTTGCCGGCCGGGCGGACCGGCGCTTGCGGGGCCGCCGAACTGGGCTTAAGTCTTTGGCCATGAAACATCTTGCTCCGCTTCTGGCACTTGCGCTGCTGGCCCCTGCGGGTGCCGCGGCGCATCCGCATATCTTTGTCGACACCGGAATGAAGCTGGTGGTCACGGACGGCGGGCAGCTGCAGGCGGTGGAGATCACCTGGGCCTATGATGAGTTTTATTCGCTGCTGATCTTTGAGGACCGGGGGCTGGACAGTGATTTTGACGGCAGTCTGACGGCCGGGGAACTGGCGCAGCTGCAAGGGTTTGATCTGGCCTGGAGCGAGGGATTTCAGGGCGATACCTATCTGACACTAGACGGCGAGGCGCTGGGCCTGGGCGCGCCGGAGCATCTGTCGACCGAGGTGAAGGACGGGCGGATCACCACCCGGCACCGGCGGGTTCTGACACAGCCGCAGGCCGCGGACGGCGTGGTGATCAAGGCCTATGATCCGACCTATTACACTGCCTACACGGTAAACCAGGGGCTGGAGGTCAGCGGCGGCTGTCAGGGCAGCATCACCCCGCCAAACCTGGATCAGGCCTATACCCTGGTGGAGGAGCTGCTATATGCAATGCCCGCGGAGCAGGCAGAGGAGACCTACCCGGAAGTGGGAGAGGCCTTTGCCGATACTGTGCGCGTGAGCTGTGGCGCGTAAGGTGAAGATTTTCTTAACAATTGCGGCGCTGGGCGTGGCATCATTGGCCGTCTGGCTCTGGGGATTTGGCGGATCCGGGATGGTGTCCCTTTGGGCTGCCGAGGGCCAGCGAGAGGCGCAGAACGCGATGGCGCGGGGGCTCAGGGCCTTGCGTGCCGGGGAACCGGGGGCGCTGATGGCGCTGCTCAGCTTGTGCTTTGCCTACGGGTTCTTTCATGCCGCCGGACCGGGCCATGGCAAGCTGGTCATTGGCGGCTATGGCATGGGCAAACCGGTGCCGCTGGTTCGGCTGGCGGGTCTGGCGCTGGCGTCCTCGCTGGCGCAGGCGGCGACGGCGGTGGTGCTGGTAGCCGGCGGGCTGCTGCTGCTGGACTGGGGGCGCGAGCAGCTGACCCGCGCGGCGGAGGATGTTCTGGCGCCGCTGTCCTACGGGCTGATTGCGCTGGTCGGGCTGTGGCTGCTGGTGCGGGGGCTGCGGCGGCTGATGGGCAGCCGCACCGTTCCGGCCACTGGTCCTGCCGGGCACCATCACCATCACCATCACCATGATCATCATCACGATCATGCGCATGATCACGATGACGGCGTTTGCGCCTCCTGCGGGCACCGGCACGGGCCGACGGTGGAAGAAGCGGCCAATGTGCATTCGCTGCGCGATGCGCTGGCGATCATCGGTGCGGTGGCGCTCAGGCCCTGCACCGGGGCGGTATTCCTGCTGCTCCTGACCTGGCGGATGGGGGTGCTGTGGGCCGGGATTGCCGGCGCCTTTGCCATGGGGGCCGGCACCGCCACGGTGACAGTGGCTGTGGCCATCGCGGCGGTCACGATGCGCAAGGGGGCGCTGGCGCAGATGGAAGGCACTGGTGCCTTGCGCGCTGCGGCGCTGCTGGAGATCCTTGCCGGCGCCGTGGTGGCGGTGCTGGCCAGCCAGATCATGCTGCGGGCGCTGTAGGCCTCATTCCGCCAAAGCACTGTCCAGCAGGGCAAACATCGGCTCCAGAGTCAGATAGGCCGACATCAGCGCGGCCATCGGGGCGGCTTGCTCGCGCGCGCTCATTTCATGCCAGAGCGTCAGTGACTTGCGCTGCAGCAGCGCGCCGTGGGGATGGGCCTTGCCATAGGGGGCGGGAACACGTTTCAGTTCAGGGTCTCTGGCGGCAAACCCCTTGAGCGCGAGGATGTCGACCAACGCCGCGGTCTCATCGCCGAAAGCGCCGTCGATGGCCTGCCGCCAGCGCGGCAGCTGCGGCTTGCTGAAGCCCATGATGCCGCCGCCTGCGGTGCAGTAATCCGGGGCGATGCCGAAGAACAGCGCGCAGCCTGCGCCGTTCAGGGTCCACATCATGTGCAGATGGGTATTGTAGGGCGTCTTGTCCTTGGAAAACCGCACGTCGCGCTGGGGCCGGAACAGCTTGGCGGTGACTTGCGCGCCGCTTCGGGCGGAGATCGCCTGCGCCACCTCATCCATCATGAGGAGCGCGGGGGACTTCAGCTGCGCCTCGTACCGGTCCTTATGCGCGGTGAACCAGTCCCGGCTGTTGTTCTGCGCAAGCTCCGCCAGAAAGGCGCGGGCGCCGGGGATCAGCTGGGTAAAGGCGTCGGTCATTCAAAGGGGCTCCTGCAAAGGGTTGCTTGTGCAGGATACCACCATGGGCCTGTGCGCAGGCAAGGAAACTCTTCCCTTGCCGGAGCGTGCGGCGGGGCCTAAGGCTGGCAGGATGAGCACGTTAGCGACCAAACACCCTGAGACCAAACACAGCGCAATGCCCCTGCGCGGGCATGTCCGGGCGATTGCCGTTTTGGGGCTGCCGCTGATCGGCGGCCATGTGGCGCAGTTTGCCATCGGCCTGACCGATACGGTCATGCTGGGCTGGTACGGGGTTGATGAACTGGCGGCGGTGACGCTGGGCTCGTCCTATTTCTTCTCAATTTTCCTGTTGGGCTCCGGATTTGCCTTTGCGGTGATGCCGATGGTGGCGGCAGCGGCCGGCGCGGGAGAGGAGCGGCAGATCCGCCGCTCGACCCGCATGGGGCTGTGGCTGTCGCTGGCCTATGGCGTGGCGGCGATGCCGCTGTTGTGGTGGTCGGAGGCGATCCTGCTGGCGCTGGGGCAGGAGGCAAAGGTGGCGCATGACGCGGCGGAGTACCTGCGGATTGCCGGCTGGTCGCTGTTTCCGGCGCTGTTGTACATGGTGGCAAAGTCCTATCTGGCAGCGCTGGAGCGCACCCAGATCGTGCTGTGGCTGTCGGTCTTTGCCGCAGTGATCAACGCGCTGGTGAACTATGCGCTGATCTTTGGCAACTGGGGCGCGCCGGAGCTTGGGATCACCGGGGCGGCGATCGCCTCACTGGTGACCAATGGGGTGTCCTTTGTGCTGGTGCTGGCCTATGCGCTGAAGGTGCTGCCGCAGCATGAGCTGCTTAAGAATTTCCACCGGCCGGACTGGGAGATGCTGGGCAAGGTGCTCCGCATGGGCACGCCCATCGGGCTGACGACGCTGGCGGAGGCCAGCCTGTTTGCGGCCTCGGCCATGATGATGGGCTGGCTGGGCACGGTGCCGCTGGCGGCCCATGGGATCGCGATCTCGCTGGGCGGGCTGACGTTCATGGTGCACCTGGGGCTGTCGAATGCCGCCACCATCCGGGCTGGCAATGCCTTTGGCCGCGGCGACCGCGAGCATCTGGCGCGTGGCGGCAAGGCGGTGACGGTGATGTCGCTGGCGGTGTCGGCGGTGGCAATTGCCTTGTTCCTGACCATCCCGGACCCGCTGATGTCGCTGTTTCTGGATGCGGAAGACCCGCAGAAGGACGCGATTCTGCTGATCGGCGGCGGTCTTCTGGCAGCGGCGGCGCTGTTTCAGCTGATGGATGGCATGCAGGCCGTGGCGCTGGGATTGCTGCGCGGTGTGCAGGACACCGGCGTGCCGATGGTGATTGCCGCGCTCAGCTATTGGGCGGTGGGCATTCCGGCCTCTTATGTCTTTGGCTTCCTGCTGGGCTGGGAAGGCCTGGGGGTCTGGATGGGGCTGGTTGCCGGTCTGACCTGCGCCGGGCTGTTCCTGATGCTGCGGTTCTGGCGCCGTTCCATCAAGGCCGTGGGCGCCGCCGCTTAAGAGATGCGCCTGCCCCATGGAGAGGCAGGCGCCGATTGGCTCAATTCACCGGCTGGGACAGGACCGTTGCCCCCAGATAAGTGAAGGCCGTGAGATGCGCCTTGTTGAAGCGCCCCACCTGTTCCAACACGCCGGGATTGCCGGTGCGGAAGGCCTCGGCCTCTGCGTCAGTCCCGTAGTAGAGAAAAGTGATGTCATCCGGGCGCAGGGTGCCCACGGCCTTTTCCGGGGTCAGGACAGCCTCTGTCTGCCAGACGTTTTCCAGCTCTGCTATGGCGCTGCCGAGAGCGGTGAGGTCATCTGTCCGCCGGGGGACGTCCAGGTTATTGTAGTGTGAGAGCTTCACGATGTATTCGGCCTCCGCCTCCGGTGCGTCTGCCGGAAGCAGGGTGAGGCTGCCCTCAACCATCACCGGCAGCCGGCCGTGATGTGCCAAAGCTGCGGTTGCGCCAGAGGCAGCAAGTGACGCCAGTACCGGGCGGGCGCAGCGGTAGAGGCGGAACCCCTCCATCTGCGGCCAGTCCAGCGGCCCGAGGCTGGCGGAGAGGGTGCCTGAGCGGTGCAGCCTGCAAGCTGCGTCCTGCAGGGCGGCGGCGGCGGTCTCCTCCCATTGGTGAACCGGTGAGGCGGGCTGCGCGGGCCAGGCGAGGAACAGACCGGTCTCCGCCAGTGCGGGCGTTGCAGCGGTGAGGGTAGCTGCGAGAGCGAGGGATTTCATGCGTATCTCCTCACACATCAAAACTGACCGGGCCGCGGCCAAAGACGCTTGCGACGGGCTCGTCCGGGGCGGCCTTGGCAGCGTTGAGCGCCTCCATTGCGCCTTTGGCAAAGGCCAGCGGATGCGCCGGGACCGGCATCTGGGGCGCAAAGCCGTTGAAGCGGGCGGTGAAATGTTCCCTGGTCCAGGTGACGTCGATGCTGGCGGCCTCCGTGCCCTGATACTGGATGCCAAGGCTGAGGCGGCCGGTCATCACTTCGGGAACATCGGCGGATTTGAGGGTGAGCTGGTAGGTCATTTCTGTGTCTCCGTTGCTGTGATGGCCAATTGCTATCGCGGACGGAGTCGTTAGAATATCTACCGATTAAGAACCATTCTGGAACAAATTAGTACCAATGGAAAATTGGGACGATTTCCGCATTTTCCTGGCGCTGGCCGAAGGCGGTACCATCCGCAGCGCGGCGGAGCAGCTGGGCGTGACCCATGTGACGGTCACCCGGCGCATCCGGGCTCTGGAGGCGCGGATCGGGGCCACGCTGTTTGAACGCAGCCCGGCGGGCCACCAGCTGACGCCGGCGGGGCGGACGGTTCTGCCCAAGGCGCTGGAGGCGCGGGGCAGCATCCGGGCTCTGGAGCGGCAGGTGCTGTCGATTGATGCCAAGCTCAGCGGAACGGTGAGCCTGGCGCTGCCGGAGGCGGTGGCCACGGTGCTGATTGCGCCGCTGCTGCCGGAGTTGCGGATGCTCTATCCGCAGATTGTACTGCGGCTGCTGCTGTCTGACCGGCTGGTGAACCTGGCCGGGCGGGAGAGCGACCTGGCGCTGCGGTTGACCGCAAGTCCGCCGGAAACCGCCTTTGGCCGCCGCATTGCCCATAGCCCGCTGTGCGTCTACGCGGCGCCTGCCTATCTGCAGTCCAGGCCGGATCCGGATCATTGGATCGGATTGGACTATGGGCCTGCCCGGGCGCTGGAGGGCACCGCGGACACGCATATTCAGGCCAACGGCATTCTGGCTATGGCAGAATTGCTGAAAGCGGGGCTGGGGGTCGGAGTGCTGCCGTGTTTCCTGGGCGACAGCCACACCGGGCTGCAGCGGCTGCCGGGGGCGGTGATCAAGCCGGACCTGGATCTGTGGCTCTTGGTGCACAAGGATCTGCGGCAGATGGCGCGGGTGCGGGCAGTGGCGGATTTCATTGCCGAGCGCCTGAAGCCGCTGCGGCCGCTGATCGAAGGCGCATCGGTAGCGTCTTGACCGCCCGGAAGCGGGCTGGAAGGCTGGGCGGAACCACGAACAACAACCGGAAAGGGCAGTTTCACGATGATGACAGATGACGACAAGCGCCTGCTGCGCATCGCCTATGAGGAAGCCAAGGCGGGGTTTGATGAGGGCGGCTGCCCGATTGGTTCGGTGCTGGCGCGCAGCGGCCAGGTGGTGGCGCAGGGGCGCAATCAGCGGGTGCAGAGGGGCGACCCGATTGCCCACGGCGAAATGGACGCGCTGCGCAAGGCGGGGCGGCAGAAGAGCTACCGGGACACGGTGCTTTATACTTCGCTGTCGCCTTGCATGATGTGCAGCGGCACCATCGTGCAATTCGGCATCCCGCGGGTGGTGATCGGAGATACGCAGAATTTTGGCGGCAACGAGGACTTCCTGCGCGCCAGGGGTGTCGAGGTGGTGATCGCCGATGATCCGGACTGCATTGCGCTGATGGAGCGGTTTATTCGCGAAAAGCCGGAGCTGTGGGCCGAGGATATCGCGGAATAGGATTCGGGCTTCCGGGGCTGGTTGACGGAAACGGAATTTCGGATTGGTTCCCGGCACCGGTGCATTTTCCGCGGGGCGGGCGGAAAGCCGCAGGAACGCCTGCCGGACGTGCGCGGACAAAGGCCGGTCCGTCCGGCAGGGCGGTAACCTGCTTATTTGAAACGGGAAAAGCGGCGCCGTTGCGCCGGGTTTCCAGTCGGCTGCGGTTGGGGGATGGTACCGCATCAGGGCGCGTCATAGCTGTTTGCCACGGCTCGCGGGACACACCGCGGGCTGCAACAAACCAAATGATGACTGGAGTGTCTCACATGAAAAAGTTTGCCCTGACCGCTGCCGCTGTTGCTGCTCTGACCGCGTCGCCGCTGGCTGCAAAGGACCTGGCTGCAGAGCTGGACGCTGATGGCAACGGTACTTTCTCGCTGGAAGAGCTTCAGCTGGCGTTCCCGGAGCTGACCGCGGAAACCTTTGCCACCATTGATGCCAATGAGGATGGCGAGGCCGATGCGGCAGAGGTGAGCGCGGCAATCGAGGCGGGTGTTCTGACCCAGGCAGGCTGATTGCGGCCAAAGCCGCTGGTGCGCCGTCTTGCTGCACCCCTCTTGCCTTTCGGGGGGAGGCGCATAGTCCCTTCCAGCCGCGCAGGTGACGGCACAGCGCAGGAAAGGCCCCGCGGATTGCGGGGCCTTTTTGCATGTCTGGCAGGGTGGCGGAAGCCGTGCATTTCCCGTCGGGTTTCGGGGGCTGCAGATGGCGGCTTGCCTGTAGGGTCTGCGCAGATTTGAAACCGCGTGCGCCGGGCAGCGGCCTGCGCCGTCAGGAGGCTCAGCCATGTCCAAACCGATCATTCTTATCACCTCGGCCACCGGCCGCATCGGCCGCGAGCTGGTGGCGCGTCTGGCGCAAGGGCAACAGTTCACCGTGCGAGCCTGCTACTTCAGCGAGGCCAAGGCGGAACAGCTGAAGGCGCTGGGAGCTGATGAAGCCGTGAAATTCGACCTGTCGGACCCGGCCACCTGGGAGGCTGCGTTGGAGGGCGTTTCGGCGGTCTACTCCGCCTCGCTGGACCCGATGCTGGAGGGGCATCTGGACTTCTGCAAGGCGCTGGGGGCGCGCAAGGGACAGATCAGGCATGTGGTGCGCGTGAGCTGCATGGGGGCTGACACCAATACCGCCGATTATGATGCGGACACCCATGCGTCGCGCGCCGGTGCGGGCATCCCCTTGATGCTTCAGCACTACTGGTGGGGGGAGAAGGCGCTGATTGACGCCGGGCTGACCGTGACCGCGCTGCGCAACAACTTCTTCATGAACCACCTGCTGAAGACCGACTGCGAAACAATTGAGAGCGAGGGCTGGTTTTCCAACCCGCTGGGGGGCATGCGCAACTCCTTTGTTGCCACCCGCGATATTGCCGAGGCGGCGGCAGTGGTTCTGGCCGAGGGACCTGAGCGCCATGGCAACAAGTTCTATGACATCACCGGCCCGGCACCGCAGTCGATGGCGGAAATTGCCGCCGACCTGGGCCGTGCGATGGGCCGGGAGATCGAATACCGCCCGCAGTCCATGGAACAGTTCGAGGCCGACTTCGGCGCCACCCGGGCGGAGTTCTTCGAGTATCTGACCAACGGTTTCTACACCCGCTGCAGCCCGGATTTCTATAACATCACCGGGCACAAGCCGACGTCCTATTATGACTACCTGACCACCAAGGGCGCCAGCGGCGAAACCGGGCTGGAGGAACTGTGGCAGGGCAACCTGTGGAAAAAGGGCGTGGACGCGATGAAGGAGGCGGCAGGCGCCAAGGCGTCCTGAGGTTCCGGGAGGGGCGGTATCTGCGGCCCTGCCGCATTTATGCTAGGTTTGCCTTCATTCCGGCAAAGCGTCGGAGAGGAGACTTGGCATGCCACACAGAGGTGCAGGTCCACGGTCCGGCGGGCGGCTGACCGCCGTGCTGGCGCTGATGCTGTGCCTGCTGCCCTGTGCCAGTGCGGCCGGGGCGGCGGGGGACACGCCTGAACGCCCGCCGGCGGGGCTGATGTGGAACCGCAGCGGGCTGCCTGCGGTCTTTCCCCTGCAGGTCAGGACACCCGATGGAGGCGACTATTACCTGGTGCTGTCCGGCAGCAAGGGTGATGCGCTGGCGGCCTATATCCGCGGCGGGGAATTCTTCAAGGTTCTGGTGCCGCCCGGGCGCTATGCGCTGCGTTTCGCCGGCGGTGCCGGCTGGCAGGGGGAGGCGCGTTTGTTCGGGCCGGCCACCGAGATTTTTGAATTGTCTGAGCCGCTGACGTTTGAAGTCCGCGGCACAGGGATCAAAGCCGGCCACCGGGTGACGCTGGCGCGGGCGCTGCCGCGCGGCGGTCTGCGGGCAGAAGTTACCGGCCAGTTTGTCTGTCAGGTTGCGAGCCTGGAGGGGGCAATGCCGCGGCGGGCTGCGCAGGAGGGCCGCCGCGGTTTCGGCCTGGGCGGTGATGCGCAGGCAAGGGCTGGGTTGCATCTGAGATGGCGGCTGCGGCTGACAGGGGTGGAGCCGGGCACGCCAGACGCGCGGTGGCAGCGCAGCCTGTTTGTGCTGGGAAACCCGAACCTGCCGAGGCACCTGCCGCATAGGGCATGGCCGGGCCTGCCGCAGGTGCCAACCGGGTTCCGGTCTTATTCTGTCAGGTCGCTGTATTGCGGCTGAGCCGGCGGTGCGGTCCTATTCCCCGCCGCGCTCCTTCATCAGCCGGTCGGCCTTCTTGCGCACCAGCACGTTGCGCAGGTCGTGCATGGCCAGCAGCAGCGCATCGGTGACCTCCTCCAGCTGCGCATCGGTTGCGCGGCTGTTGACCCAATGGGCGGTCAGGTTCAGATGGTCGATGGCGCGGTGGATGTCGTCAACATCGCGGGCCGCCAGGACGTCGGCGCGGGCTTCCATCCAGGATTTGATCTCTGCCAGGTCGTGTTCGCTCAGCTGGCGCTGACCGTGCGGCTTGATCTCGCCGTTGCGGATGTTCACAACGGCGATCTGGTCCATCTCGATCCGCCGGTTGCGGTTCTCGGTATCGACCCGGAAGACAAAAGCGCCGTTCTCACGGACGCGGAAATAATACTCCGGCAGATCGGCGCTCATGCTCATGCCTCCTGTCAGGTCAGCGCGGCGCAGAAGGATTGGATGCGGCGGCAGGCCTCTTCCAGCGCTTCATCCGAGGTAGCGTAGCTCACGCGGAAGTTCGGCGACAGGCCGAAGGCGGCACCGAACACCACCGCGACGTCTGCCTCTTCCAGCAGGGCGGTGGCGAAATCCTCATCCGTTTCAATCACCTTTCCCGCAGGCGTGGTCTTGCCGATCAGCCCTGCGATTGAGGGATAGACGTAAAACGCGCCCTCCGGCACCGGGCAGGTGATGCCGTCGATTTCCGACAGCATGGAGACCACCAGGTCGCGGCGGCGCACGAATTTCTCATTGTTGGGCGCCAGGAAATCCTGGGTGCCGTTCAAGGCCTCCACCGCGGCCCATTGGCTGACAGAGCAGGGGTTGGAGGTGGACTGCGACTGTACCTTGCGCATGGCGGCGATCAGCGTCTCCGGACCTGCGGCATAGCCGATGCGCCAGCCGGTCATCGCATAGGCCTTGGAAACCCCGTTGCAGGTGAGGGTGCGGTCATACAGGCCGGGCTCCACCTGCGCCGGGGTGCAGAATTCGAACCCGTCATAGGCGAGGTGTTCGTACATGTCGTCGGTCATCACCCAAACGTGGGGGTGGCGCATCAGCACGTCGGTCAGCTCTTTCAACTCTGCCCGGCTGTAGCCTGCGCCCGTGGGGTTGGAAGGCGAGTTGAAGATGAACCATTTGGTCTTGGGAGTGATCGCCGCTTCCAGCTGATCCGCGGTCAGCTTGAAGCTGGTCTGCAGCGAGGTTTCTGCAACCACTGGGATGCCGCCGGCCAGCAGCACCATGTCAGGATAGGAAACCCAGTAAGGGGCGGGGATCACAACCTCGTCGCCTTCGTTCAGGGTGGCCATCAGGGCGTTGTACAGCGTCTGCTTGCCCCCGGTTCCGACGGAGACCTGTGAAGGCGTGTAGTCCAGCCCGTGGTCGCGTTTCATCTTGGCGCAGACCGCCTGCTTCAGCTCAGGGATGCCGTCGGGGGCGGTGTATTTGGTCTTGCCCGCAGCAATGGCAGCGACGGCCGCGTCCTTGATGTTCTGCGGCGTGTCGAAGTCAGGCTCACCGGCGCTGAGTCCGATGACGTCACGTCCCGCCGCCTTCAGCTCTGCCGCCTTGGCGGTCATTGCAATGGTGGGTGACGGTTTTACGCGTGAGAGGGTCTCCGACAGGAAAGACATAAGCTGTGCCCCGGTTTGTATGTTTTGCAGAACTGTCATAGGGTGCGGCCAAACAGCGATCAAGCTGCATTGGCGTTTTGAGTAGGAGAACCAACAATGACTGAGCAGACCACAGACTGGTACGGCCCCGACGCTGCAACTTTTGGCGACCGCGTGGCTGCGGCGCGCGAAGCGGCCGGGATGACCCAGGGCCAGCTGGCGCGGCGTCTGGGTGTCAAGAAGTCCACCCTGAGCGCCTGGGAGCGGGACCTGTCGGAGCCGCGCGCCAACAAGCTGACGATGCTGGCCGGCGTGCTGAACGTGTCGATGTCCTGGCTGCTGACCGGCGAGGGTGAGGGCATGTCGGAACCCGCGCCGCTGGAGCTGGAAGCCGGGGATTTCACCAGTATTCTGAATGAATTGCGCTCTCTGCGCAGTGAAATGCGCCAGAACGCCGAGCGTGCTGCCCGGCTGGAAAAGAAACTGCGCACCGTGCTGCAGGTGAATGACGCTCCGGCCGCAGAAAGCGTCTGAGGCCGGATGATGCAGGAAGACCGTGCCACCCGCCTGAAGCGGCTGCAGATGCGTTCGATGCGCCGGGGTATCAAGGAAATGGATATCCTGCTGTCGGCCTATGCGGCGGCCAGCCTGGAGCAAATGGACGCGGCGCAGCTGGATCTTTATGACCAGCTGCTGCTGGAAAATGACCAGGATCTGTACCAGTGGGTGACCGGTCAGGCGGAGCCGCAAGAGCGGTTCCGCGACCTGGTTGCGGACATAGCGCAAACCCACCAAAAATAATAAAATTCCGGCTTAACCGATTTTTCGGGAATTGTTGGCATCTTGTCTCAGAAGCAAATTCGAGTCGGAGATGCGAATGAGTATGGAATTGCCAATTGGCCAGGTGGACCGCAAGGGTTTCATGACTGGCTACCTGGAGGCGCTGGGTCTGCTTGAGCGCCTTCACCGTCTGCTGCTGGACGTCATCAAGGACGAGTTCGAACGCGTTGGTGTATTGGAAATCAATGCGGTTCAAGCGCTGCTGCTGTTCAATATCGGCGACAACGAGGTGACCGCAGGGGAATTGAAAACCCGCGGCTACTATCAGGGCAGCAATGTCAGCTACAACCTCAAGAAACTGGTCGAGATGGGCTATATGCATCATCAGCGCTGCGAGATTGACCGCCGGTCCGTGCGGGTGCGCCTGACCCAGCGCGGCCGCGAGATCCGCGATATCGTTTCGGCGCTGTTTTCCCGCCATGCCGAAGGGCTGGAAGGCAAGAACGTGATCTCCTCCGAAGGGATCGAGGATATTACCGCCTCTCTGAAACGCATGGAGCGCTACTGGTCGGACCAGATCCGTTACATCTATTAAGGGCCTGCCGGCAAAACACACCAGCAGGCAATTGGCCGCGCAGCCGGGGAACACCGGCAGGCCGCTGACAGGGCATGAGGGGAAACCGTGCTCTGATTGGATTGAAGGGTAAGGCGCCGGGTCTCGCGTAGGCCACGGCAGAGGCTGCAGAAGCGGCCGCCCTTTCCGCCCGGCTATTCCGGGCCGCAGTACAGGCGTTCTTTGCACGGACAGCCCCGGCAGGGCTGCGCCGGTTTTTGGCGTGGTGGTGCTGACGGGTTCCGGCTGATTGTTCGCGGCGGCTGCAGCCGTTTCCGGCCATGCTGCTAAGCCTGCCTTGGCGTTTGCCCCGCAACCCGCGAGAGATACGGGGGCAGCCGGACAGCGGCCGGTCCTGCCCGCGAACAGACATGCCCGCGAGCAGACCGCCCAAGAACAGACCTGCCAGGGGCTGGACCGGGCCGGTGATCAGCCTTACCAGTGGCCGGTGTTCTCCATGCTGGCCCAGGGCTCAGCCGGGGGCAGGGAGGTGCCGTTCTGCAGCAGTTCAATGGAAATATTGTCGGGCGATCGCACAAAGGCCATATGCCCGTCGCGCGGCGGGCGGTTGATGGTGACGCCGTTGTCCATCAGATGCTGGCAGGTGGCATAGATGTCATCCACCCCATAGGCGAGATGGCCGAAATGGCGGCTGTCGCTGGGCAGCCCGTCGTCGCCGTCCCAGTTGTATGTCAGCTCGACCGGGGCATCCTCCTGGCCGGGAGGCGCCATGAAGACCAGGGTAAAGCGGCCCTGTTCATTGTCCCAGCGGCGGGTTTCCTTGAGGCCGAGGAGTTCAAAGAAGGCCATGGATTTTTCCAGATCCTTTACCCGGACCATGGTGTGCAAATAGGTGAGCGGCATGATGGTTTCCCCTGATTGGTTTTGCCCGCAGTATTGCCCGCGCTGAATGGAAGGAAAAGCGGCAAAGTGGGGGCTGCCGTCACGATCCTGTGCTCATTTTGCGGCTTTTGATTCCGGCCGGGCCAGATGTAGTATGACCCAAGGGGCAGGGCTCAAGGGATTCCCGCTTGGCCCCGCCGGGCCCGGACGGTAAGACCGGGCCAGCGCCAGAGGGCAGGGAGCAGGCCATGCAACAGTATCACGATCAGCTGCAGTTCATACTGGATCACGGGGTGACGTCGGACGACCGCACCGGCACCGGCACGCTGTCCTGTTTCGGGATGCAGGCGCGCTATTCCCTGGCGGAGGGGTTCCCGCTGGTAACCACCAAGAAACTGCATCTGCGCTCCATCATTCACGAGCTGCTGTGGTTCCTGTCCGGCGACACCAACATCCGCTACCTGAAGGAAAACGGCGTGTCGATCTGGGACGAATGGGCCGATGAGAACGGCGACCTGGGCCCCGTCTACGGCCACCAATGGCGCCGCTTTCCCAAGCTGGAGCTGGCAGAGGGCACCATCGGGGATGAGCCGCTTTACCGTGCGGGCAGTGTCGATCAGATCGCGGATCTGGTGGAGATGATCCGCAAAAGCCCGGACAGCCGCCGCCTGATCGTGTCGGCCTGGAACCCGGCGGATGTGCCGGAGATGGCGCTGCCGCCCTGCCATACGCTGTGGCAGGTGCGGGTTGCGGGCGGCAAGATGCACATGCAGCTCTATCAGCGCTCTGCCGACATGTTCCTGGGGGTGCCGTTCAACATCGCGTCTTATTCTCTGCTGCTGGCCATGCTGGCGCATGTGACCGGCTATGAGGCCGGGGATTTCGTGCACACCATGGGCGATGCGCATATCTATTCGAACCATGTGGAGCAGGTGCAGCTGCAGCTGTCGCGCAGCCCCAAGCCGCTGCCGCAGTTGCGGATCAAGCGTCAGGTGAACTCGATTTTCGACTTCACCTTCGAGGATTTCGAGATCCTGAATTATGACCCCGATCCGGTGATCAAGGCGCCGGTGGCGGTCTAAGGAACAAGGACAACAGGCATGATTACCCTGATCGCTGCGCGGGCGCGCAACGGCGCCATCGGCAAGGACAATGATATCCCCTGGTTTGCGCCCGAGGATTTGAAGGCGTTTCAGCGCGAGACCCTGGGCGGTGCCATCATCATGGGCCGCAACACTTGGGACAGTCTGCCGGTGAAGCCGTTGAAGAACCGGCTCAATCTGGTGGTGTCCTCCAACCCGCAGGCGGCAGAGACCGTGCTGCCCTCGATCGAAGCCGCGGTGCAGGAAGCCTATGCCCAAGGCTACCGGCGCGTCTATGGCATCGGCGGCGAGGGGATCTATCGCGGGATGCTGGGGATGGCAGACAGGCTGCTGGTCACCGAGGTCGATCTGACCATCGAGGATGCCGACGCATTCTTTCCGGAGTTTCAGGAAGACGGCTGGGCCAAGGCCGGGGAAACGGTGCTGCGGGGCAGCGATCCGGCCTGTGTGATGGTGGAGTATCTGCGGCGGGGCTGAGGCCGCCCTCAGTGCCTGCGCCCGGTCAAAGTCCGGGCGCAGCGCAGGCATGAAGCCTTACATCGCCTTGATCTCGGCTGCCATTTGCCGGCCGTCCCGGCCCTCGGTCAGCTGATAGCCGACTTTCATATTGTCGGCGAGACCGGTCATGCCCGACCGCTCCACCGCTGAAATGTGCACGAACACATCCTTGCCGCCTTCATCGGGTTCAATAAACCCGTACCCTTTGGTGGTGTTGAACCACTTCACGGTGCCGCTTGGCATTTCCCGTGTCTCCTTCTACTTTGCACGTCGCCCCGGGATGCCCCGGGGTATCCGGCCCGTTCCCTGATTGCGGGGAACATGGTTAAGCCGAACAACCTAGAGTTTTGCACGGGCTGAACGAAAATCAAGAGAAACCGGTGAATTCTACCATAAATTGTGTGAATGCCGGGTGGGGAGCATGAAGGCATCATGAAAATCTACGGGCTCAAGAACTGCGATACCTGCCGCAAGGCGTTGAAAGCGCTTCCGGATTCGGTTCTGGTCGATATCCGCGCGGATGGCATGCCGGGGGCATTGCTGGAGACCGCCCACGCGCAATTCGGCGACAAGCTGGTCAACACGCGGTCGACCACCTGGAGGGGGCTGAGCGAGGAAGAGCGCGCCGGGGCACCGCTGGATCTTCTGCGGGCGCACCCGGCCTTGATGAAGCGGCCGCTGATCGAGCGTGACGGGGAATTATTCCTGGGTTGGGATCAGAACACCAAGGCGGCCCTTGGCGCGGCTTGAGGCGGCGCATATGTCGTTACCGCAGTTTCTGGGAGAGAATTGATGCGTAATGCAGCCCTTGTTCTGGGGATCATCGCCGGGATTTTCGGCATGGTGGTGGGGTTCTTCGGCTACGGCTACACCGCTGCGGTGGAGCATTTCGGCGAGGTTGAGGGGCTGGCCGAACAGGTTGAGAACGTGGAGAAGCTGCGGCTGCTGGCGGTGCTGTCGCCGCTGCTGGCGATTGCCGGCGGTGCGATGGCACGGGCGCGGGCCCTGTGGGGCGGCATACTGCTGCTGGGGTCGGCGGCGGGGATGTATGCGGGCTTTGGCCTCAACGTCTTTACCATCTTCCCGCTCAGCTTTGCCGCGGTGGGCGGTCTGATGGCGCTGGCAGCGGGTAAGCCGGATGAGCCCAAGGCGCATTTCTGACCCATCATAAATCCACATGACAAAGGCGCCGCTGCCGGGGGCAGGGCGCCTTTTCTTGTTTTCTAGCCTTGGTGGCGTCAGGCGATGGCCGGTTCCATCCGGCTGCGCAGCAGGGCGTCCACAGACAGGGCGCCTGCGCCCTTGACCACCAGAACCGCCAGCAGGAAGACCCAGAACAGCCGCTGGTCCAGGATCACCGCGTCGGGGAAGCGGTCGAACAGCGCGCCAAGGGTTTTATCGTCGGTTGCGCCGTGCCCGTAGATGTCGGTCAGCGACTGCACGATGACGAAGCCGATCATGCCCAGCGAGGCGAGACGGGTCAGCAGGCCAATCACGATCAGCAGCGGCAGGATGAACTCGGCGTAGGTGCCGGCCAGCACTACCAGCTTCTGAAACAATCCGAACTGGGAAACGTCATAGCCCACCGCCTCAAGCTGTTTCGGGAAGATCTGGCTGTAGGCGCCGATCGAGGGGCTGAACAGGCCGAGGATGCCGTCGCCCAGCTTGGTCAGGCCTGAGTTCCAGAAATAGAGCAGCAGGGTGGAGGCAAAGACAAAGCGTGCCGCCAGCGGCAGCAGCCAGTTGCCGCCCCTTTCCACCTGGCGGAAGACGGCGTCGTGAATGGAGACAAGTGCGTGCATGGATTTACCCTTTGCTGTCCAATCCGGTGATCGCGCCGCCCTGCAACAGCAGGGCCAGCGTGGCACCCAGGTCGAAGGTTTCGTCTGCGGCGGCGGCCTGTTCCAGCGCTTCGCCGATGGTGGCACCCTGCATCAGGGCGCGGATCCAGAGTGCGCCCGCGGAGGGCAGGACCTGGGGAATGGAGTCGAATTCAGGGCGAGTGATCAGCACGTCCTGGGCCTGCGGCTCAGGCTTGGGCGCGCCGTCTTCGGTGTTGTAGCGCCAGATGGCGTGAATGGGCCAAGGCGAACAGATAACCTGCACTGCGGGAGCCAGAGACAGGCGGGTGCCCATCAGCTGATCCGGCGTCAGCCCGCCAAGCGCCTCAGGTGCAACGGGCGCGGCATCGGCGGAGTGGTAGGCGCGGCGCAGGGCCAGCTCCAGCCGGGCGACATCGCCAAGGTAGCCCAGATGCCGGAGCTGCTCCATGCCTTCGAGGAAGGCGGGGAAGTGTTCGCCGTAGAACATCATCAGCGGCGAGGACGGCGGATGCTGGCGCAGAAAGATGCCTGCCAGACCATCCATGTTCTGCTTGCCCAGAAGCTTGGCAATCACCGGAAAGGCGCTGTGCATGGCCTCTGTCAGGGAGACCGCCACGTTGTTGCGGTAGACACTGAAACGGCGCCCGGCGGGCTGGTCCTGATGGTCAATCAGACCGTCCGGCACAGGCTGGCCCGCATCCATCATGGCGCGGGTGAACTCTGTCTGGCTGACGCTCATGCCGGGACGCGCTCCAGCGCGGTTGCGGCGCGGGCAGCTTCAGCCTCCAGCACCGGCCAGTCCGGCACGTCATTGTCCCATTCGATCAGCACCGGCTTGGGGCCGGATTTTGCCAGCGTGTAATCCAAGAGCGCCCAGACCGGGTCCACCACCTCACGCCCGTGGCTGTCGATCAGCAGAGGGCGGCCATGGTCGTCCACATCCTCGTCGTGGCCGCCGAGGTGGATCTCACCGACCTTGTCCAGAGGAAAGGCGTCGATATAGCCCTGGGGCGAGAAGTCGAGGTTGGTGGCGGAGACAAAGACGTTGTTGACGTCCAGAAGCAGCCCGCAGCCGGTGCGGCGGGAGATTTCCGCCAGGAACTCCGGCTCGGACCAGGTGCTCTCGGCAAAGGCGAGGTAGCTGGAGGGGTTTTCCAGCAGCATCCGGCGGCCGATGGTGTCCTGCAATTCGTTGATGTGATCGCAGATCCGCTGCAGGCTCGCATCCGTGTAGGGCAGCGGCAGCAAGTCGTTGTAGAAATGACTGTCGTGGGTGGACCAGGCCAGATGTTCGGAGAAGCTGGCAGGGGTCAGCCAGCCAACCAGATGCTTGAGCCGGGCAAGATGGTCTGCGTCCAGGGGGCCTTCGCCGCCGATCGACAGGCCGACGCCATGCACCGACATGGCGAAGTTTTCAGACAGGTGGCGCAGCTGCGCAATTGGACGCCCGCCGTCGCCCATGTAGTTTTCGGCGTGGATTTCCAGCCATTTGACGCTGCCCGGATCGGCGGTGATCTGTGCGAAATGCTGCGGCTTATATCCGACGCCGGGGGCGGCGGGCAGCCTGTCATGTGCAGCAGAGTCGAGCATGGCGTGTCCTGTGGTCCGGGTGCAAAAGGGGCGGGAACTTACACTCCCGCCCCGGAAATCAGGCCGAACTTATGCCGGCAAGTCGCGCTCCAGCGGCTCGAGCGAGCCTTTGCGCTCAGTGCCGTCTGCCATTGCGGGCAGTTCCATGCCCTCGCAGGTGCCGGCATCCACCAAGGTCCAGGCGTTGCCCTGGTAGTCGGTGGTCGAGGTGCCTGCGCAGGTGGTGCCGGGGCCGGCGGCGCAGTCGTTCTGGCCTGCCAGCGAAACGCCGTAGCATTTTTCCTTGGTGGCAGCAGCAGCGGGGATGGTCGAAGCTGCGGTCAGAGCGGCGGCAACGGCGCTGGCAACGGCCAGGGATTTTGCGGTGGTCGACATCTCGTGAATTCCTTTCGGTTTAACGTGCGGTGTCGTGTTGACAGGAAAACACTAACCCATGGTTTTCAGGAATTTAAGTCACGAGGCCGTGTCTCACGTCTGCGTCAGCGCATGTGAGACAGGATTGCAGCGCAAAGGGCTGAAATCGCCGGGTTTTACCCGGTTTTGAAACAAAACGGCCCCCGGATGGGGGCCGCTGATGCTGTTTTCGGGGTGGAATGTTACAGCAGGTCCGGCGGGGTGGCCTCGACCGCCAGCGCCTTTGTAACATTTTCGAGGCTTTCCACGTTGGTCTGTTTTTCGCCAAGACGGCGGACAGACACTGTGCGTTCCTCCACCTCGCGGTGGCCGACGGCGAGAATGACCGGAACCTTGCCCACCGAATGCTCGCGGACTTTGTAGTTGATCTTCTCGTTGCGGATATCGGCCTCGGCGCGCACGCCTGCCTTCTTCAGCTCGGCCACGACCTCCTGCACGTAGTCATCCGCGTCGGAGGTGATCGAGGCGACCACAACCTGACGCGGTGCCAGCCAGAACGGCAGCTTGCCGGCGTGTTCCTCGATCAGGATTCCGATGAAACGCTCGAAGCTTCCAAGGGTCGCGCGGTGCAGCATGACCGGGCGGTGCTTGGCACCGTCGGCGCCGATATAGGTCGCGTCCAGGCGTTCCGGCAGCACGAAGTCCACCTGGTGGGTGCCGCACTGCCAGTCGCGGCCGATGGCGTCGGTCAGCACGAACTCCAGCTTGGGGCCGTAAAAGGCACCTTCGCCCGGGTTCAGTTCCGGCTCGATTCCGGCGGCCCGGGTGGCGGACAAAAGCGCGGCCTCGGCCTTGTCCCAGACCTCATCGGACCCGGCACGGGTGTCCGGGCGGTCAGAGAATTTGACCGAGAACTTCTCAAAGCCCAGATCCTTGTAGATCTTGGACAGGAAGTTGATGAATTCCGCGGTCTCAGATTCAATCTGATCCTCAGAACAGAAGATGTGGCCGTCGTCCTGAGTAAAGCCGCGCACCCGCATGATGCCGTGCAGCGCGCCCGAGGGCTCATACCGGTTGCAAGAGCCGAATTCGGCCATGCGCAGCGGCAGGTCGCGGTAGGACTTGAGGCCCTGGTTGAAGATCTGCACGTGGCAGGGGCAGTTCATCGGCTTCAGCGCGTTCACCGCCTTCTCGCGGGCGTGCTCCTCGTCGACTTCGACGATAAACATGTTCTCCTGGTATTTGTCCCAGTGGCCCGAGGCCTCCCACAGCTTGCGGTCGACGACCTGCGGGGTGTTCACCTCGACATAGCCGCCCTTGCGCTGCTGGCGGCGCATGTAGTCTTGCAGCTGGGTGTAGACGGTCCAGCCGTTCGGGTGCCAGAAGATCTGGCCCGGCGCCTCTTCCTGCATGTGGAACAGGTCCATCTCGCGGCCCAGCTTGCGGTGATCGCGCTTGGCGGCCTCTTCCAGCATGTGGAGATGCGCCTTCAGCTTCTCCTTGCCGGTGAAGGCAACGCCGTAGATCCGCTGCAGCATCGCGCGGGAGCTGTCGCCGCGCCAGTAGGCGCCTGCGATGCTCATCAGCTTGAACGCGTCGCCCGGCAGCTGGCCGGTGTGCTGCAGGTGCGGGCCGCGGCAGAGGTCCTGCCAGTCGCCGTGCCAGTACATCCGCAGCGGCTCATCGCCCGGGATGCTCTCGATCAGCTCGACCTTATAGGGTTCGTTGTTGTCGGTGTAATGCCGGATCGCGCGGTCGCGCTCCCACACCTCGGTCCGGACCTCATCACGCTTGTTGATGATTTCCTTCATCTTTTTCTCGATGGCGCCGAGGTCCTCGGGGGTGAAGGGCTCGGACCGGTCGAAGTCGTAGTACCAGCCGTTTTCAATGACCGGGCCGATGGTGACCTTGGTGTCGGGCCAGATTTCCTGCACCGCACGCGCCATGACGTGCGCCAGATCGTGGCGGATCAGCTCATTGGCCTGGACCTCATCCTTCATGGTGTGGATGGCGATGGTGGCGTCGCCTTCGATCGGCCACTGCAGGTCCCAGTGCTGATCGTTGACGGTGGCAGAGATGGCCTTCTTGGCCAGCGAGGTCGAGATGCCGGCTGCCACCTGCGCAGGGGTTATACCTGCGTCGTAGGAGCGTGCATTGCCATCGGGGAAAGTGAGAGAGATTTGGGCCATTGTCTGGCTGCTCCTCGTCGGTTTGGCGCCCACAGAACGCCCGGTTGCGGGTATGTGTTTGGTCTGCGCGTTTTGCTGCCAATACAGAGGCAAGTCAAGGCGGCATTGCATGTGATTGTAATTGCACCGGAATTTTCGTTTGTGTGCCTGTGCATGCGATTGCACATATATGTATACTGGTAAGCGGTTGAAAAATAACGAAAAAAATCTTGCGATGTTCGGCGATCCGGGGCAGGGTGGCCTGAATATTTGGCCCAATGGACATACCAGGAGTGTTCTGATGACCCGCCCGAACCCGAACTTTGACCTGACGGTTGAAGATGTGGATCTGATTGAAACCGCGCTGAGCCAGTCGCAGAAAATCCTGTCGCACCGCCATCTGTCTTATGAGCATGGCGCGCAGATCGAAGGCGGGGCAAACATGGAGAAGGCGGTGCAGACCGGGGAGACGCTGAGCCGGATCCAGAACCTGCTGGGCCGTTTGCAGATGCAAAAAGTGAGCGGGACACCGGCTGCCGGATTGTCCTGACCGGCCCTCAGCCAAGCGAGGGGCCAGCCCCTCGCGCTCGCCGGGTTATTCGGCTGGCGACGGCACGCCTTCGCGGATCATGGCGGAATAGTCAGGACCGACCCCGTGCGCCTGTGCGATCGATGTGATGCTGCCAAGCGCGCGCAGGTCTTCGACACTTCGGCTTTGATCCAGCACGCCCTGTTCCCAGGCGAATTCCGGCAAGTAACCGTTTGCCAGCACCCGCCAGTCCAGCGGCACGTCACCCGCGAAGCTGCGGATCAGAGTCATCACGACTGTGGTGCAGTTGGTGGTCAGCGAATTATACCACTGGGGCTGTGCCGCCAGGCTGTTGGCGGTCTCGACATACTTCAGCAGCAGGTCCCGGCCGGTGTCGGGGCTGACACCGATGCGGAAAAGCTGCACATCTTCGCCGCGGGCATTGGTGCGGGTGCCGACCAGATCGCGTTCATCCGCGGCGACCAGAACCAGCGTGTTGGACTTGAACAGATCGGCGACGGGGGAGAAGCCGCCGCCCAGCTGGCGCCGCACCTCGACGGACCAGGCGATGTGGTCGCCGCCCTCAAAGCCGAAGCTGACGATCATATGTGCCATCTGCGGGCCGGCCCAATAGGACATGAAGAGGTCGGTGGATTGCAGCTTGGTCAGATCATAACTGCGGGTCTCCCAGGCCTCGGTGAAGTCTTCAGGCGTTTCCCAAGCGAAGTTGCGCACGTTTTCGAGGGTGAGGATGTCGCCCTCGACCGTGCCGGTCACTTGTTGGGCTACATCGGGCGACCAGTTGCGGTCTGCGGGCGGGGTGAGGGTGGACCACCACAGGAGCACGGCAGCCAGCGCCAGCGTAAAAGTGGTGAGCGCGCGCAGGGCGCCGCGGCGGAACAGCCCGGCGATGACGGCAAGACCGAAAAGGGCGAAGCCGCCTGCCAGCACGCCGCGGCCCAGCGCCTCGAACGGCAGCCTGTACCACAAGGCAAGTGCGGCCCAGGCTGTTGCAAGCACAACAGCTAGAATGACAGCGCTAGTGAAAATGCCCTTGAAAAGTCTGAACATGCCTGCTCGGTCCCTGAAAAATTCTGGCGGACCATAAGGAAGGCGAAGGGGGAGTTGCAAGCAGGCAGTGCACCCGCTTGCGGGGCGGGCGGAGCCATGCCACATCTTGGGAAAAGCACAGGAGAGCAAAGACATGCCAGCCGCATCTTACCTCGAGACCGCCCAGGGCCGCCGGATTGCCTATCACAAGAGCGAGGGGCAGGGGCCGTGCGTGGTGTTCCTGGGCGGGCTGAAGTCGGACATGGAAGGTACCAAGGCGGTGCATCTGGAGGCCTGGGCCAAGGCGCGCGGGCAGGCGTTTCTGCGGTTTGACTATTCCGGCCATGGCGAAAGTTCCGGCACCTTTGAGGAGGGCTGCATCGGCGACTGGCACGAAGACACGCTGGAGGCGGTGGCGCAGCTGACCGAAGGGGAGATTGTGCCGGTGGGGTCGTCGATGGGGGGCTGGCAGGCGCTGCTGCTGGCGCGGGAACTGCCGGAACGGATCAAGGGTCTGGTGACCATCGCCGCAGCGCCGGATTTTACCGAGGACGGCTATTGGGCCAACTTCTCGGATGCGCAGAAGGCTGAGCTGGAGAGCCGCGGTTACGTGGAGCTGCCGAGCGATTACATGGAGCCTTACCATATCTCTAAGCGGATGATTGAGGACGGGCGCAAGCGGCTGGTGCTGCGCACACCGCTGTTCCTGCCCTTCAAGGTGCGTTGCCTGCAGGGAACGGCGGATACCGCGGTGTCGACAGAGACCGCGCTGCGGCTGATGGAGCATGCGACCTGTCCCGACATGCGGCTGAACCTGGTGAAGGACGCAGATCACCGGTTCTCGGACGAGGCCTGCCTGAAGATGATCGAGGATGCGGTACTGGACGTCCTGGGCGGCGCCTGATGCGCCGGTTCCGGCGTGCCTTTGGGCGGGGACTGCTGGCCCTGGCGGTGCCCGTTGCGGCGCTGACGGTCTTTGGCCCTTATGAGAATGTGGACCTCACCGCCGGTTTCGATGCGCGTAAGTTCGGTGAAGGCGTTCAGGTTTACTTTGAACGCGTCGAGAGCCGCTACGGCGATATTACCCCCGGCACGGAAAAGCGCGTGGTTTGGGCTGGGCAGGCAGAGACGCGGACGCCCGTGTCGGTCCTGTACATCCATGGGTTCTCCGCCACTTCCGAAGAAATCCGTCCGGTGCCGGACCGGGTGGCTGAAGCCTTGGGCGCCAATCTGGTCTTTACCCGGCTGACCGGCCACGGGCGATCCGGGGAGGCGATGCTGGAGGCCACACCCAAGGCGTGGATGCAGGACACGGCAGAGGCGCTGGCGGCAGCGGCGCAGGTGGGTGAGCGCGTCGTTGTGATCGCCAATTCTACCGGCGCGACCCTCGCCACGGTGGCGGCGCTGGATGCGGGCCTGGCGCAGAATATTGATGCGCTGGTGCTGATGTCGCCGAATTACGGGCTGAACACGGTTTTTGCGCCGCTCTTGACCTGGCCGGCCGCGCGCCACTGGCTGCCGCTGCTGGCTGGGCGGGAGATAGAGCTGCCGGTGCGCAGTGAAGCCTATGGGCGTTTCTGGACCACGCGGTATCCGTCACAGGCCGTACTGCCGATGGCGGCCATGCTGAAAACAGTGCGGGGGATGGATTTTGCCATCGCAAATGTTCCTGCATTGTTCTGGTATTCGGATGGCGATAAGGTGGTGCGGCCGGACATCACAGCTGAGGTCGCCGCAGCCTGGGGCGGCCCGGTTGCTGTGAACCTGGTGCCGCCAGGCGCTGCGGACGATGTGCATGGCCACATTCTGGCTGGAGACATCGTGTCGCCCAGCCAGACGCAGGCGGCGGTGGATGGCATTTTAATTTGGTTGAAAACACAAGGATTTGAATGATGGAGCAGAGGGTTAGCCTGATTACACTGGGTGTGCCGGACATGGAAAAGGCGGCCGCCTTCTACGAGGCCCTGGGCTGGAAAAGGGCTGAAAGCCCGGATGGGGTGATTGCATTTGACCTGATTTCGCAGACGCTGGGCCTTTATCCGCTGGCGGCGCTGGCGGAGGACATCGGCTTGCCGCCTGAAGCTCTGGGTACCGGCGCCATGACGTTGAGCCATAACACCCGCAGCAAGGAAGAAGTGGCGCAGTTGCTGGCAGCAGCAGCGGGGGCTGGAGCTGACGTGCTGAAGCCGGCTCAGGATGTGTTCTGGGGCGGCCATCATGGCTATTTCCGCAGCCCGGACGGGCATGTCTGGGAGGTCGCCTTTAATCCGTTCTCGCCGCTGGCTGAGAACGGCGCGTTCTGCTGGAACGGTTACTGAGCGTGGCGCGTTGGCGGCAGTTCTTTTGTAAATTGCCGCCATTCCGCGGTTTTCCTTGATCCGCAGGTGTGCTGTGCGCAGACTTCCCTGACGGGTGGGAGGCAAACCGCGAGGGCAGGACATGCCTTATGATCAGCAACCGTGCCGCGAACCCCTGGTTCTGCTGCCGGGCATGATGTGCGACGGCAGGATTTTCTACGCTCAGGTCAGGACGTTTTCCGGCAGCATGCCGGTGATGGTGCTGCCGCTGGCCGGCGGCGACACGGTGGAGAAGATCGCAGCCCGGATGCTGAGCCATCTGCCGCCGCGCTTTGCTCTGGCGGGGTTTTCGATGGGCGGTATTCTGGCAATGGAACTGGTGCGCCGGGCACCGGAACGGATCAGCCGCCTATGTATCATCGGGGCCAGCCCGCTGGCCGAGACGCCGGATCAGGCCGCCAGCCGGGAGCCGCAGATTGTCGCTGCGCGCGCCGGACGGCTGGAGGATGTGCTGCGGGAGACGATGCCGACAGAAGCGCTTGCCCCGGGGCCCTTGCGGCTGGAGGTACACAAGCTGTTTTGCCGGATGGGCATGGAGCTGGGGCCGGAAATGTATGTGGCGCAGGCGCGCGCCCTGCAGCGGCGGCCCGATCAGCAGGCCGCGATGCGGCGGGTGCATGTGCCCACGCTGGTTCTGGGCGGTGAGCATGACACGATCGTTCCGCCGGCTAAGCTCGATCTGCTGGCACAGCTTATCCCGGAGGCGCGGCTGGAAATCCTGCCGGATGCCGGGCATTTTCCGGTTCTGGAGCAGCCGGATGCCGTGAACCGGGCGCTGCTGCATTGGCTGGCGGAGCCAGTAGCCGACCGTGCTGCTGAGCCCGCCCTTTCCGCTCAGGGATAAAGTTTCGCGCGCTCTGTCTTGCTGATAAGCTGCGGCTCCGCCGCCGGCTTGCCGGTCTCCGCATCAAAGAACGGCGTGTCCTTCCACCGGCCTGACAGCCGCGCGGTGATCATCCGGCTGAGAATGCCCCAGGCCATGGCGCCGCCGCCCTTGGTGCGGGCTTGCTTGCCGGCAGTGGGGATGAAGGCCTTGGCGCGGATCTTGCCCAAGGCGGATTTGTCCTGAAACAGGTCTGAACGCATGCCGGCAAAGGGCAGGCCGGGCTTGGCCAGGGTATTGGCAAAGGGGGTGCCGCAGCAGGACGCATACCAGCGCAAAGGCCCGCGGGGGCCGAGGCGAAGCGCCTTCAGATGCTCTGCGCCCTGGGTGATGGTGATGGCATCGGGGGCAAGCTGAAAAAGATCGACTGGATCGGGCGCCGGATCGGGCTGGCCGTGGTACAGCTCATTGGCGCGGCAGTCGGCGCAATAGCAGACAACGCGGGTGCCGGTCTTGATGCCTTGCGCAGAAACTACGCCGCGCAAGGCCCCGCAATTGCAGGAGAACGCCAGCCCGTCCGCCATACGGTCAGGCAGCCGTGTTTTTGTTGGCAGGGTTGCGTACCGGCTTCTTGCGGCTGTTGGCGTTCATGAAGTCGATCACCAGCGGACGGATATTGTTGCGCCAGCTGCGGCCTGCAAAGATGCCGTAATGGCCGGCGCCCGGTTCCACATGGCTGGCCTTCTTCTCCTCCGGCAGGCCGGTGCAGAGATCCAGCGCGGCGATGCACTGGCCGGGAGCGGAGATGTCGTCCTTGGCGCCTTCAACGGTTTTGACCGCCACATCGGTAATCTTGGAGAAGTCGATCTTGTGGCCGTTCACCACGAATTCGTTGCGGGCGATCTCGCGCTTCTTGAAGATGCGCTCGACCGTGGACAGGTAGAACTCCGCCGTCATGTCCATCACGGCGAGGTATTCGTCGTAGAAGCGGTTGTGGGCATCGTGGTCGGAAGCTTCGCCGCGGGACACGCGCTGGATCTGGTCCATGAAGGCCTTGGAATGCCGTTCGCCGTTCATCGACATGAAAGACGCGAGCTGCAAAAGGCCCGGGTAGACCTTGCGGCCGACGCCCTTGTACTTGTAGCCGACGCGCTGGATCATGGTTTCCTCGAGCTGGCCCATGGTGACGCGGCGGCCAAAATCGGTGACTTCGGTGGGGGTGGCGTCCGGGTCCACCGGGCCGCCGATCAGCGTCAGCGAGGACGGCTGCGCCTTGGGATCCTGCTCCGCCAGATAGGCGGTGGCGGCAAGCGTCAGCGGCACCGGCTGGCAGACCGCGACCACATGGATGTCGGGGCCCAGCTCGCGCATGAAGTCGACGAGGTAAAGCGTGTAATCCTCGACGTCGAATTTCCCTGCAGAAACAGGGATGTCGCGGGCGTTGTGCCAGTCCGTCACATAGACTTCACAGTTCCTGATCAGACTTTGCACGGTAGAGCGGAGGAGGGTGGCGTAATGGCCGGACATCGGGGCAACCAGCAGCACCTTGCGCGGCTGTTCCTCACGTCCGCTGACCTTGAAATGGATGAGGTCGCCAAAGGGGCGCTCCAGCACATTGGAGATTTCAACAACGTGGTCCTTGCCGTCTTCGCAAGTGAAGGATGGGATGCCCCAGTCGGGTTTCACCACCATGCGCTGATAAGTACGTTCCGTCACTTCACCCCAGGCGGCCATCCAGCTGAGGGCAGGGTTTGGCAAGGCGGAAAAGACCGGGTAAGATGCCATGGAGAGGGCGGTGGCTCCCAGCCATTGGTTGGTGTTCCGGACGGTCTCCATCAGGTCGTAGGTCATCATGTATCGCATGCGCGTCTCCTTCGGGCTTTGCCCCAGCGTCATCGGACCAACAAATCCGGACTATCGGACCAATCGCCGCTTTGCCCTGAAAAATGCAGAAGAGTATTCTGCATAGCAGAAAGCCTATGAGGGATTCTTTTATATGACAACTAGTGACGAATTATCCGCAGCCCCGAATTCTGAGAGCATTGAAAAGCTTAAGGAAAACATGACCCGTGTGGAGGAGCTGAGCAAACGTCTGGCGGATGTCATGTCCCGGAAGGTGCCGCATAACCCGGCGTTGGACGGCCCGAATCAAGAGCTTTATGCGCGTGCAGCAACTGCCTATTGGGCCGAAGCGATGCAGAACCCGGCCAAGATCCTGGAGCAGCAGGTCGAGTACTGGAGCAAGTCTGTGCTGAATTTTGCCGAAGCGCAGAAAGCCCTGGCTGGAAAATTTGAGAACACGGATGACGGCGGCCCGAAGGACCGCCGTTTTTCGAATCCGCTGTGGGAGACCAGCCCGTACTTCAATTTCGTGAAGCAGCAGTACACGACCAACGCGGATGCGATCCGCAAGGCGGTGCAGGAAGCTGTGGACCTGGACCGCAAGGACAAGCAGCGGCTTTCATATTTCGCCGATCAGATCATCGAGATGATGGCGCCGACCAATTTCCTGCCGACCAACCCGGACGCGCTGGAGAAGGCTGTGGAAACAGAGGGCCAGTCGCTGATTGACGGTCTGGAGAACCTGGTTACCGATCTGGAGGCCAACAACGGCGAACTGGTGGTGCGGCTGGCGGATGAGAGCGCTTTTGAGCTGGGCGGCAATATCGCCACCACGCCGGGTGATGTGGTCTACCGCAACCGGATGATGGAGCTGATACAGTACAAGCCTGCGACGGAGTCCGTGCATGAAACACCGATTGTGCTGTTCCCGCCGTGGATCAACAAGTTCTACATCCTCGACCTCAAGGCGCAGAACAGCCTGATCAAATGGGTGACCGAGCAGGGATATACGCTGTTTGTGGTCTCCTGGGTGAATGCGGACGCCAGCCATGCTGATGTGGGGATGGAGGATTACATCCAGGAGGGCTTCCTTGCCGCGATCGAGACCGCCAAGGAGATCTGCAAGGTGAAGCAGGTGAACGCGGTGGGCTATTGCATCGCGGGAACCACGCTGAGCCTGACGCTGTCATTGCTGAAACAGCGCGGCGACAAGTCGGTGAAATCGGCGACCTTCTTTACCACCCTTACCGATTTCGGTGATCAGGGTGAGTTCACCCCATTCCTGCAGAATGATTTCGTCGACGGGATCGAGGCGCAGGTGGAGGAAGAAGGGTTGCTGCGGTCGTGGGTGATTGCGCGCACCATGTCGTTCCTGCGTTCCAAGGACCTGATCTACGGCCCGGCGGTCAAAAGCTACATGATGGGTGAGACGCCGCCTGCGTTTGACCTGCTTTACTGGAACGGCGACGGCGCCAACCTGCCGGGCCGGATGGCGGTGCAGTATCTGCGGGGCCTGTGCCAGAACAACGAGTTTGTCGGCGAAGGGTTCGAGCTGATGGGCCACAAGCTGCATATCAAGGACGTGGATGTGCCGCTGATGGCGATCACCTGCGAGACCGACCATATCGCCCGCTGGAAGGACTGCTATGCTGGTGTGCAGCAAATGGGGTCGCGCAGCAAGAGCTTCATCGTATCCGAGTCCGGTCATATCGCGGGCATCGTCAATCCGCCCAGCAAGAAGAAATACGGCCATTACACCAACGATGATTTGAAGGGCGGCAGCGAGGCCTGGATGGAAGGCGCGGAGTACCATGAAGGCTCCTGGTGGCCGCGCTGGAACGACTGGCTGAAGAAACGCTCCGGCAAGCAGGTTCCTGCCCGCGAGGTGGGGGATTCGAGCTTCGCCTCTTTGATGCCGGCCCCGGGCTCCTATGTGAAGGTGAAGGCAAACCGTTGAATTTGCAGGTGCGGAAGAATTTTTTCTGCACTGCAGCAAAAATCTCTTGAAATGCCGCAGTGCAGCACGCATATTCCTCTCATGCTAAGAGCGCAGGATGGTCCTGCTGCAGCTTTCTGAGGAATTAGAACTATGGCAAAGACCCAAGACTTCACCGCGATGATGAAAGACTTCATGGGCGCCTTCCCGGTCGACACCAAAGCGATGGAAGACGCATTCAAGAACACCGCAGCTCTGAACGAGAAGCTGTCCGCTGTTGCACTGGACGCAGCCGGCAAATCCGCCGAGATCTCCAGCAAGTGGACCAAAGAAACCATCGCCAAGCTGAGCGACGTTTCCAAAGTCAAAGCAGAGCCGGCCGACTACGCAAAAGCCGCAACCGACTTCGCATCCGCTTCCGCTGAAGTGGCTGCCGAGAACATGGCTGCCTTTGCTGAGGTCGCCAAAAAAGTCCAGATGGACACCGTTGAGCTGCTGATGGCTGCTGGCAAGGACGCAACCGAAGAAGCAACCGCAGCCGTGAAAAAGGCCACCGAAGAAGTGACCTCGGCTGCGAAAAAAGCTTCGGCAGCTGCCAAGTAAGAACGACCACGATCCGGCCCTCGCTCTCCTCCCTGATGGCGCCGGAACGTGAAGAAGGGCAGGCCGCAAGGCCTGTCCTTTTGCATTTCAGGGATCACCCGGATTTCACACCTTACTCCGGCAGCCCGGCGCGGCGCAGCCCATCGCAGTAGTGTTCCAGGTCTTCTGTTTTGGCAAAGGGCAACGTGCCCTGGATGCGGGTGACGGAGAACCCGGGTTCCAGCTGTAGGATGCGCCCGCATTCCTGGGCCGCGGCAGCCCGGTCGCCCAGCTGGCCGTAGCAGGCCGCCAGATGGCGGCGCGGGGCAGGGAAGCCGGGAAACAGCCCTACCGCCTTGTTCACTTCAGAGATGCCTGGCCGGTACTCCCGGCACATGTACAGCGCCAGTCCCTTGAACCAATGAAAATAGGTCGGATGGAACGGGTTGCGTGCGGTGGCCTCTTCCAGCTCGGCAAGCGCTTGTTCCGGCTGGCCCTGATAGACCATTGCAAGGCCGCGGAAAGCCATGGTGTCGGTGTCATTCGGGTTGAGCGCCAGGGCGCGCTGGAAATGATCCTCGGCCAGGGGGAACTCGCCCTTGAACAGGTGCATGACGGCCAGACGGCGCTGCGCGACGCTGTCCAGCGGGTCGATACGGGCGGCACGACGCAGTAGCGGGAAGGCCCGGTCCAGGGTTTCCGCAGGCGACTTGCCCCAGCCGCTCATCCATTCCACCAGGTAGGTCAGCGCGAGGCCTGAACAGGCCGTGGCATTGCCGGGGTCGGCATCGCTGGCCTGCTGGTACAGGCTGCGGCATTGCAGCAGCGCCTCGCGGGTGTCCAGGATCAGCGCCTTTGCTTTCAGCACAAGGTCTTTCGCAGTCATAGGGCTGCCGGCTGCAGGGAGCGCAGCCGATTTCCGTTTTGCGGTGGCCTGCAGCTGTCCTGCCAGCGTTTGCGTGATCTGCCGGGTCAGGGCGTCCTGCTGGCCAATGCTGGCTCCGTCCTCCAAATGGTATTGCTCGCTGAGCAGCGTAGTGCCGCTGATCCCATCTGCCAGAGAGACGGCAACCCGCAGTTTGTCCGGCAACTGCCGCACTGTGCCTTCGGCCAGGTACCGCACCCCCAGCTCAACCGCGGCCACGGAAGTTTCAGACGCGCGGCGGGCGTAGCGCAGCGCTGTCGTCCGGGATATCACCCGCAGTTCGCGAAAGCGGGAGAGACCGATTGTGATGTCTTCGGTCAGGGTTTCCGCCAGGCCGTTTGCACTGTCCGAAGCGGCAGGTTTTCCGGTAAACGGCAGAATCGCAACAGAGATTTCATAGGAGGGGCCTTCGGGATCCAGCTGCGGCATGGTGTTTTCGGCAATGCGGAATATCCGCACCGGATCGGATATATTGCGGATGACCTGCAGGCCCAGGTCATCGAAGGCAGCATTGATCCGTCCGCGAACCTGTTCCTGCACGGTGCCGGAGACACAGATTTCGCCCGGCCCGGCCAGGCTTTCGAGCCGGGCGGCAATGTTGACGCAGTTGCCGAACAGGTCGTCTCCGGACGAGATCACATTCCCGCTGTGGATCCCCATTCGCAACACAAGACGCCTGGTGCCCTGGCTGGCTGCCCGGCCCGTTGATTTCCTGGATATCAGCAGGGCTGCCTTAACAGCCTGCAGGGAGGAGGGGAATTCCAGCAGGAACCCGTCCCCCAGTGTTTTGACAAGCTGGCCTGAATACTGACGCGCTGCGGGCACGATGATCTCGTCCGCCAGTTTGCGCACGGCCGCAACAGCCTCGGTTTCTCCGGTTTCCACCATCGCGGAGAACCCGGCCACGTCAGCGATCAGAATGGCAGCTTGTCTCTGTCTGTCCCCTTGGTCAGCCATATTCCCTGCCACCACAGACTCAAAGACCTGATGCCCATTATATCATATTGAGAGTCTTTTCGAAAATTTAGATGCAAATAATATGATACATTATTCAATGGTTTCTGTCCGGGCTTTAAAACTGCGCATCGCGGAAGCTGGCGAATTGCGGTTGCCAGCCGGTCAGATCGCGCAGCTTGCCGGAGCCCATCTTCTGGTCCAGCGTGGGGCCTTCGGCCCAGTCTCCGTATTTGATCAGCACATGTTTCAGGCTGCGCACCACATAGCCGCCGTCATGGCTCCGCCGGCGGGCGATCTCGCGGGTGATTTCGGCCACCGGCACGCCATCCTGAGCGCTGGCGTTGAAATGACCCTCTAGGTCCGGATCCTCGAGGAGCAGGCGGTAAGCGCGGGCCAGATCCTCGCGCTGGACCAGCGGCCAGCGGGTGGAGATGCTGCCCCAGATCTCGAACGGTTTGGCCTGGCTCGCGGCCTCCAGATAGCGGGAAAACGCGCCGCCGTCTTCGTGGTAGACCAACGCAGGGTGGATCACCGCGGCGGAAACGCCTGGGGCGTCCAGCACCATGCGGGCGTTGTGTTGCATCCAGGCAAACGGTTTGATCGGCCGCATCGGGCTGGTTTCATCGGCAACGCGGCTGCCGGTGGCGCCATAGAGCCAGCACCCGCCGGTATAGATCATCCGCAGCGGCTGCGTGCGGAGGGCGGTTTGCTGCAGGATTGCGGTGATGGCCGTGGTATCGGCCTCGCCCATGTCATCTTCGAAGGTTGCGGCCAGCTGGATCAGGCCATCCGTACGGGCCGCTTCGCGCACCCAGACGCCAGGTGCGCGCAGATCGCCCCGCAGGGGGCGGGCGCCCAGGGCTGCCAGCTTACGGTCCGATGTTTCAGACCGGCTGAGGCCGGTGACATTGTGGCCGCGGCGGACCAATTCCCGGGTGACGGCGGTGCCGATTGAGCCGGTGCCGCCCAGGATCAGGATGTTCATTGCTGTATGCTCCCGCTCAAAAAACTGCTGCGGGGGTACTGATAAAAGCTCAAGCCGGGTTCAGGTCAAGCGGTTTTTGCTGCAGACGCCGCAGGGGTGTACAGAACAATTGTTGCGGAAAACACGCCAAGGCTTCCCTTTTGTTCTGCACTGGCATAGGCTTCGCTGCAATGCGTCATGACCGGGGAGGGAACACATGGCAGATCAGGACAAACCCTTGCTGATCAAACGGTATGCGAGCCGGCGGCTTTATAACACCGAGACCAGCGATTACGTCACGCTGGAAGATATCGCGGGGTTCATCCGGGAAGGCCGGGAAGTGCAGATCGTCGATCTGAAAACCGGCGACGACCTGACCCGCCAGTACCTGCTTCAGATCATCGCCGAGCATGAAAGCCGCGGCGAAAACGTTCTGCCGGTCAATGTGCTCAATGATCTGGTGCGCAGCTACATGGTGCCGGGCGGCGGGGTCATGCCGCAGTTCCTGCAGACGTCCTTTGACATGCTGCGCGAAAGCCAGTCGAAGATGATGGAAAACATGAGCGCAATGAACCCGATGTCCAAGATGCCGGGGTTCGAGGCAATGAAGGCGCAGCAGGAGGCGTTCCTGAAGGCAATGACCGGCGGTTTCGGCGCCGGCGGCTGGACGGGCGGCGCGGCTGAGGAGGCGAAATCCGAAAGCAGCGGCGAGGATCTGGACGACATCAAGAAACAGCTGGCAGCGCTGCAGGAAAAATTGTCGAAGATGAAATAACGCCCAAGCCCGGCGCGGACATCCAAATTAACACACAAGCCCCTGTCCGGTTCGGCGGGGGCTTTTTGCTGCGCGGTTACTGACGGGTGCGGATCAGGAGCCGACCTCAACCTTCAGCACGTTGTGCAGGCGGTGATAGGGGGCGTTCTTAACGATCTTGTCCAGATCTTTTGCCGCTGGCTGCGGACGCGCACGCATGAAAAGATAGGCACTGGCGCCAAAAGACAGGGCGCAGGCGCCGATGATCGTGCTGACGATGACAGTCTCAAGTCCCATGGCTTCAAACATGCGTTTCTCCGGTTGCACTGCCAATATAGGGGAAGAAAGCTGAAAATTCCATATCACTTCCCCTCCTTCTTCAGTTTGCCTGCTTCCAGCACATGGCGGGCCAGCGAGTCGGCGCTGTCCCGGTCTTGCGCGCGGCGGCGCATCTTTCCCCGTCCGCCGATGCGGGAGGCGGTAGCAAAAACAAATCCCGAAAATGACAGCAGGGTGAGGCCAAAGGCCAGCCCGCCGGTCACCGTGCCGGCAATTGCCGCGCCAAAGCTTGCCAGCAGCGCGCCAGCGGCCAGACGCTGGGCCCATTGGCCGATGACCTGATCGGCGTCACGGGCCTGGGCCTCAGCCTCCGCGGCCTCAGAGGCATAGGCAGTCAGCAAGTCAGCAACAGCCAGACCGCAGTCCGGATCGTTGGCTGTACGGATGGCCGCCAGCAGAGCGGCGCGTTCCGCGCGGTCGGACACAACCGCGGAGATGATCTGGCGCAGCTCATCACCGGGGACGGCATCGCCCATGCTCAGGGAGTTTGCCATGGCCACCAGCGCGGTGGCCGGGCGCCGTTTGAATTTCAATGGGCCTTTCATGAGCGGCACCGTGGACGGCACAAGACTGGATTGCAATCGCGAAAAGGCCCCGGCGCAGGGGCCGGGGCGGGAACTCGCTAAAGCACTGTCGATCTCAGGCGGCGGCTTTGCCCATTGTCTCTTCTGCGGCAGCCAGCAGGATGTCTGCAATCACGTCCAGCTCCGTGCGGGTCAGGCGCACCGGCAGGCGCACGTCGCAGGCCCTCATCAGCATGGTGCGGGTCTGGGGCAGCTCGGGCTGGTCGCCCAGGAACTGCCAGTTCCAGAAGGCGCGGGCGTTGTCGGTAGACAGGCCAAAGACCTGCACCTTGACGCCCTTGGCCTCTGCGGCGGCGGCAAAGGCACGGGTCTGTGCCTCGCTCAGATCCACCAGGTTGAATTGGATTGAGTCCGGTGCGCGGCGTTCCGGCCCCAGCGGTGCGGGCACGTCGAAGAAAGGCGAGGCGTTCAGCCGCTCCGCTACATAGTTGTGGTTGGCCAATCCGTCGCGTACCCGGCGCGCCAGTTCCGGCAGCTGCGGGCGGATCACCGCGGCGGAGAGGTTGCTCATCCGCAGGTTATACAGTGGCAGCTGGTTCTGCCACTTTGCAAAGGCCTGCTCCAGGTCCGGGGTGTTTTCGCCATGCGGGCCCTTGTGCTTTTTCCAGTTGTGCTCATAGGCGCCGGACATGATTGCGGCGCGGGCGATCAGGTCGGCGTCGTCGGTGATCAGGATACCGCCTTCGCCGGCGTTGACCATCTTGTAGGACTGGAAAGAGAAGCAGCCCACCTTGCCGATGGTGCCGATGTTCCGGCCATTCCAAGTGGTACCCAGAGAATGGGCCGCATCCTCGACCACCGGAATGCCGCGGGCCTCACAAAGAGCCATGATCGCGTCCATGTCTGAGGTATGGCCGCGCATGTGGCTGATGATCACCGCCTGCACGCTGTCCAGCTTGGCTTCGAAATCAGCCATGTCGATGCGGTAGTTGTCCGCCACCTCACACAGCACCGGCACGCAGTCGGCATGCACCACAGAGGAGGGCACGGCGGCAAAGGTGAACGCCGGGATCAGAACGCGGGCATCGCGGGGCAGGCCAAGCGCCTTCAGCGACAGGAACAGCGCCGCCGAGCAGGAGGAGACCGCCAGCGCGTATTTGCTGCCCAGAAGCTCCGCGTACTCCTGTTCCAGCAGCGTGACCGGCGCATCCTGTGGCGCGGTGTAGCGGAACAAGTCGCCCGATTGCATCAGGGCGTCGATGGCGTCGCGGGCGGCTGCGGGAATGGGTTCAGCGTCATGAACGTTGGGCGGCAGGGCCATATTTCAAAATCCTGAATAGTTGCTTTGAGAAATGTAAAACTAAGTGCTCAGGATGCCAAGACCGGACGCGGCGGAATCTGCTGCGCCCGGCAAAATTTCACAGAATTGTTGCGGAGTTGCGCGGAAACCGGCTCGGGCCGCTGCCTAGACGCCCAGCCGGTCGCGCATGGCAAACCAGGTCATCGCCAGCACCAGCAGCGGCGAGCGCATCCGCGGCCCGCCCGGAAAGCGCGGGGCGGGGACACGTGCCAGGGTATTGAACCCCTCGGCTTGGCCCCGGATCGCCTGCGCCATCAGCTGGCCCGCATGGGTTGCGGTGCCGACACCATGGCCGGAGTAGCCGGAGGCGGTCAGCACATTGGGTGCCAGACGTGCCAGGTAGGGCATCCGTTTCATGGTGATGCCCAGAGTGCCGCCCCAGGCATAGTCGATCTTCACATCCTTCAGATGCGGGAAGATCTCGGCCATAGGCTTGCGCACTGTGGCCTGAATATCTGACGGGAACCGGTAGCCATAGCTCTCGCCGCCGCCGAACAGCAGCCGCTTGTCATGGCTGAGGCGGAAGTAGTTGACCACGAACTTGGTGTCCGCGACGGCGACGTCACGGGTCAGCACCCGGGCGGCGTCCTCGCCCAGCGGTTCGGTGGCCACCACGAAGTTGTTGATTGGCATCACCCGTGCTGCCACCTGGCCGTTCAGCCCGCCGAGGTAACCGTTGCAGGCCAGGATCAAGTGGCCCGCGGTTACGGTGCCGCCCGCGGTGCGGATTCGCAGCTGGCGGCCCTCCTGGATGTCCAGCACTTCGCTGCCCTCGTGGATCACGGCCCCGGCAGCGGCGGCTGCGCGGGCCAGCCCCAGCACATAGGCAAGCGGATGCAGATGGCCCGCACCCATATCGAGAGAGCCCCCAACATAGGCCTGCGACGGGCAGAGCGCCTGCATCGCGTCGCGGTCCAGCAGCTCGATCTGATCATAGCCGTAGCGGTTTTGCAGATGTTCCGCGTAGGTGTGCTCATGCGCCGTTTCGCCCTTGGAGAAACAGGCGTGCGCGACGCCGGGCTTCAGGTGGCAGTCGATGCCGTGGCGGGCCACCAGATCCTTCACCAGATCCTTGGCACCTTCGGCCAGATCCCAGAGCTTACGGGCATCATCCAAACCGACCAGCTTTTCCAGCCCGTCCTGCTCCATCCGCTGGCCGCTGCCCAGCTGGCCGCCGTTGCGGCCCGAAGCGCCAAAGCCCACCCGCTGCGCTTCCAGCAGAGTAACGGACAGGCCGGCTTCTGCCAGATGCAGCGCGGCAGAGAGGCCCGTGTAGCCGCCGCCGACGATGCAGACGTCCGCCTTTATGTCGCTGTCCAGCGCGGGAAAGCGCTCCAGCGGCGCGGCGGTCGCCGCATACCAGCTGTCCGGATACTCGCCCTTGCGGTCATTGGAATAGAGCAGGTTCATCGCCATCCCGCACCTCACCTGTTGGCGGGGGCCCCGGAAGGCGTCCCGCAGTTCTTCTTTGCCAAAGTACTCAAGTGCACAGGCGCTGCACCTGGGCGCAGCGCCTGCGGCTTTAGACGTTCATCAGCAGATGCTCGCGCTCCCAGGGGGAAATCACCTGCAGGAACTCCTCATACTCGGCGCGCTTCACGATGGAGTAGACGCGGGCAAAGTCCGCCCCCAGCACCTCGTGCAGCTCCTTGGCCTCGTCGAACAGGTCCAGCGCCTGGCCCATCACCTGCGGGATATCGCCTTCGCCTTCATAGGCGTCGCCCTTGAACTGCTTGCGCGGGCGCTCCTCGTTGATCAGGCCGAGATAGCCGCAGGCCAGCGACAAAGCGATGCCCAGATAGGGGTTGCAGTCCATGCCGGCGATGCGGTTTTCCACCCGCCGCGCCTCAGGGCCAGACAGCGGCACGCGTATGCCGGTGGTGCGGTTGTCGCGCGCCCATTCCAGATTGATCGGCGCGGCGTGGTCTTTCACGTAGCGGCGGTAGGAATTCACATAGGGTGCCATCACAGCCAGACCGGCAGGCAGGTGGTTCTGCAAACCTGCGATGAAGTTGTAGAACGCGTCCGTCTCGCCGCCCTGGGGGCCGGAGAAGATGTTCTGGCCGGTTTCCACATCCAGGATCGAATGGTGGATGTGCATGGCCGAACCGGGCTCATCCTCGATCGGCTTGGCCATGAAAGTGGCAAAGCAGTCGTGGCGCAGCGCCGCCTCGCGGATCAGGCGCTTGAAGTAGAACACCTCATCCGCCAGCTTGACTGGATCGCCGTGGCGCAGGTTGATCTCCAGCTGGCCGGCGCCGCCTTCCTGGGTGATGCCGTCGATCTCGAAGCCCTGCGCCTCGGCAAAGTCGTAGATGTCGTCGATGACGGGGCCGAACTCGTCCACTGCAGTCATCGAATAGGCCTGACGCGCCGCAGCCGGGCGGCCGGAGCGGCCCATCATCGGCTCGATCTCCTTGGCGGGGTCGATATTGCGGGCAACCAGGAAAAACTCCATCTCCGGCGCCACAACCGGTTTCCAGCCCCTGTCGTGGTACAGCTGCACCACGCGCTTCAGAACGTTGCGCGGGCTGTAGGGGATCGGCTGGTCATGCCGGTCATAGGCGTCGTGGATCACCTGCAGGGTCCAGTCGCCGGTCCAGGGCGCAGCCGTGGCCGTCGACATGTCCGGTCTCAGGGTCATGTCCTTTTCGATCCAGCCGTCCTCATCCGCGGCATCGGCCCAGTCCCCGGTGATGGTCTGGTAAAAGATGCTGTCGGGCAGATGGAAATAGTCGGTCTTTGCGAACTTCGATGCCGGTACCGCCTTGCCGCGGGCGATACCGGGAAGGTCCGAGATAACGCATTCGACTTCGTCGAGACGACGCCCCTCCAGATAGGCTTTTGCTGCTTCGGGAAGGGTGTCGAGCCAGGCTGACATTAGGTCCTCTCTTTCCTGTAAAAATCTGCGAGGAGGGTTGCGATATCTTGGTTGTCCACGGGGGTGTCCAGCGCAGCGGCTGCACGGTCCAGCAGGTCGTCAGGCACCACGCCGCGGCCGCGTTTTTCGATCAGGCCGCCAACGAAGGCATTGGGGAATTCAGGATGGGGCTGCCAGGAGATGATGTGGTCGCCATAGGCGAGGATGCCGTTCCGGCAAAAATCATTGCCGCCAAGCACGCGGGCGTCTTCGGGCAGCTTCACCACCTGGTCCTGGTGCCAGGCGTTCAGTGTCAGGTCCTTGCCATCCGCCTGATAGGTGACCGGGCCGACGGCCCAGCCGCCTTCGAACTTCTCGACCTTGCCGCCAAGCGCCTGGGCGATGATCTGATGGCCGAAGCAGATGCCGGCCAGCGGCTGCTTCTGCGCATGGATGGCCCGGATCAGATCCTCCAGCGGCGGAATCCAGGCGTGGTCCTCATAGGCGCCGTGCTTGGAGCCGGTGATCAGCCAGGCGTCGGCGTCCTGAGGCCCGTCAGGCAGAATGCCGTCCACCACCGCCCAGGTCTGAAACTCAAACCCGTTACCATCCAGCATGTCGCGGAACATGGCGTCGTAGTCGCCGAAGTCTCCGAACAGGTCTTCGGGGGAGTGGCCGGTTTGCAGGATGCCGATTTTCATGAGTCACCAAATTTGATCAAATTGAGCCTAGCCGAGGGAGCCGCAGCGGGCAAGGGCCTTGCCGGACGCCGCAGGCAAAGCGGGTTTATACCGCTTCCAGCCAGGACAGCCAATGGCTTTCCCCGGGGCGTTCCGCAAAGCCCTTGAGCTCCTGCCGCTTGGTCATCACCAGGTTGCGGATGGCGAGGTCCGGCAGAATGCGGGCGATCAGCGGGTCGGTGTCGAACCAGTTGATCGCGGTCTCCCAATCAGCGGCCAGCTGCGGCAGGCCCTCGATCTCGTAGATGTTGCCGTCGGAAGGGGCGGGCGGCTGCATCTTGTCTTCGATCCCGGCCATGGCCGCGCCCAGTACCGCGGCGAGCATCAGGTAGGGATTGATGTCGCCGCCTGCGACCCGGTGCTCGATGCGGCGCGCCTTGGGGCTGCCGCCGGGAATGCGGATGGCAGCGGTGCGGTTTTCATAGGCCCAGGCGGCACTGACCGGGGCGTGGGCGCCCGGCACCAGCCGGTCATAGGAGTTGCCATGCGGGGCAAAGATCAGCGAGCTGGCAGGCATCGCCGCCAGACAACCGGCCACTGCGTGCATCAGCAGATCAGACCCTTTGTCGCTGCCGTCATCAAAGATGTTGTTGCCGTCCTGATCCTCGACCGAAAAATGCACATGCATACCGATACCGGCCTCGTCGGCATAGGGTTTGGCCATGAAGGTCGCGGCAAAACCGTGTTTGCGCGCAAGCCCTTTCACCAAAGCCTTGAACAGCCACGCATCATCGGCGGCGCGCATGGCTTCCTGATGAAGAAGGTTGATCTCGAATTGGCCGAGGCCGGCCTCGGAAATGGCGTCCTGTGCCGGAATGCCCATCGCCTCTGCGCCGTCGTAGAGATCGGAGAAGAACTCGTCAAAAGCGTCCAGTTCGGCAATCGACAGCACCGATTGCTGGTCCAGTTCGCGCCCCGTGAGCGGGTCGATCGGCGGGGCCGGGCGGGCGCCGCTGTCGTCCAGCAGGCTGAACTCCATCTCGGTCGCGGCAACTACGGTCCAGCCGCGGGCGGTGTAGCGCGACAGCACTTCGCCCAGCACATGGCGGGGATCGCCCAGAAAAGGGGAGCCATCCTCCCAGTACATCGCCATCGGCACCAGCGCCGACGCGGTCTTAAGCCAGGGCATCGGCACCGGGCCGCGTTCGGTGGGCAGCATCACGCCGTCGGCGTCGCCGGTTTCAAACACCAGCGGACTGTCTTCGACATCGCGGCCCCACAGGTCGACGTTGAGGGCGGAAACCGGCATCCGCGCGCCGCCGCTTTCCAGCTTGCCTGCCTGGCTTGCGGGCAGCCGCTTGCCGCGCATCTGGCCATTCATGTCACAGGCGGCAATGCGGATTGTCTTCAGTCCGGGCAGGTCCATTTGGGGCTCCATTCGTGCGTTGCGCCAACCCTAGCCTAAGGAAATCCATTCGCCAAGATAATTTGATCAAAAGTTTGAAGCGGTGGCGGGAAGGCGTGTTTCAGGGACGCGCGCCGGGCCGCTTGGGGGACCGTATGTCTGTCCGTGCTTGGGGTGCGCCCAAAGAAAATGGCTCCCGAGGGAGCCATTCTGCGTTTAGCGGATCAGGCTGATCCTCAGCCTGGGCTTGGCGCGCCGTTCCTGCGGCAGGTGCCGGTTCAGCCGCCGGTTCACAAAGCCGAACAAGGAAATGATCACCAGCGTCAGCAGGATGAAGTAGAAGGCCAGGATCGGGTAGGGGACAAACGGGTTGAAGGTCTTGTCCGCGAAATAGCTGGCGTAATACAGCGCGTCGCCCTGCTGCCGCCAGGCCGGGAAGCCGGAGAAGAACACAAGCGTAGTTGCGTGGAACAGGAATATCGCCTCGTTGGTATAAGCAGGCCAGGCCAGCCGCAGCATGGTCGGGAAGGTGATGCGGCGGAAGCGGTTCCAGCCGGTCATGCCATAGGCATCGGCGGCCTCGATATCGCCCTTGGGGATCGACAGGAGGGCGCCGTAGAAGATCTCGCCCGAGTAGGCTGCGGTATTGCAGAACAGAACGACCAGCGCCCCCAGCCAGGCGGAGGTGAACGGGTCAAAGAAGCTGGAGACGCCTTTCAGGCTGAGGAAGCAGGCGTAGGCAAAGAAGAACTGTATGAACAGGGGGCTGCCGCGGAACACGAAGATGAACCACTCCGCTGGTTTGCGGAACAGCGCATTGGAGCTGGACTTGCCAACCGCCAGGGCGACGGCCAGGAAGAAGCCGGTCATCAGCGCCAGCGCCCCGAAATAGACGTTCCAGATCAGGCCGGAGCCGATCAGGGTGAAATGCTCGCACAGGGTATATTCGCCCCGCGGCAGAAGCCGTTCGCCAAAGCCCAGGGAGCGGAAGGCATAGGCCTGGATCGTTTCAACGCAACTCATGCCGCTGCCTTTCTTTGGGCTTCACCTGCTGCAGTGGCCTGGCCCTTGGTCAGGCGGGCCATGATGCGGTCCAGCACAACTTCGGAGACTTTGGTAAAGCAGAGGTAGAACACCAGCAGGGCCGCGAAATACCAGACATGCCAGTTCGGGTGCGGGTAGTCGGTGAAGCGCGCGGTCTTGGTGCCGCCCAGCTCCCGTGCCCAGTAAACGATGTCTTCTACCCCCAGCAGGAACAAGAGCGGCGTGGACTTGATCAGCACCATCCACAGGTTCGACAGGCCCGGCAGCGCATAGACCCACATCTGCGGCACCAGGATGCGCCAGAACGCCTGGCGGTGGGTCATGCCGTAGGCCTCCGCCGTTTCGATCTGGGCGCGCGGCACGGCGCGCATCGCGCCAAACAGCACGTTGGCAGCAAAGGCGCCAAAAACGATCGAGAAGGTCAGCACCGCCAGGAAAAAGCCGTAGGTCTCATGCACCCATTGCGGCGAGGTGGACAGCGGCAGCTTGGCCGCGTCGCAGACCACAAAGTCGATGCCCTGGCGGATCGGCTGGTCCCAGTCCGGGCATTTCACCTTGTGGCGCATCCACTCAAACGCTTGATCGAGCGCGATGACGAAGAACAGGAAGAAGGCGATGTCGGGAACGCCGCGCACAATGCTGGTGTAGCCCTTGCCGAACCAGCGCAGCGGCAGGAATGTGGAGCGGGCGGCACTGGCAGCGCCAAAGCCGAACAGCAGTGCAACCGGCGCGGTGATCGCCAGCAGGGCCAGCACCACGAAGACCGAGATGTAAAGGTTCACATGCTTGCCGGTGGTCAGGTAGCAGCTGAGCCAGTTCAGCCCCTCAAGCGTGGATGGGTCCGTGCAATAGGAAAACATATGTACCCTGTCTTTCTGTGCTCACGCCCGGAGCTGTGTGCGCCGGAAGCGAATGAATGAGGCCCGCGTGCCGCGGCTCGCGGGCCTGCAAGATCCTGGAACAGGATCAGATTACCACTGGGAGGACACTTCCCACTTGGCGATCAGTTCATTGAGCGAGCCGTCGTCTTTCATCGACTGGATTGCCGCATCGAACTTGCCGCGCAGTTCCGCATCCGACTCGCGGAAGCCCATGCCAACGCCGCCGCCCAGGGATTCGGATTTCTCCAGCATCACCAGATCGTCGCCAACCACGGTGTCGAGGAAGCTCTTGTCGGCCAGAACCGCGTCAGCTTCGCCGTTGCGCACGGCCGCGACGGTTTCTTCCGGGGTGGCGAATTCGACCAGGGTCCAGCCCTGCTCAGCGATGAAGGCCGCCTGGATGGTGGTGGCCTGAGCCGCGATCACGCCGCCTGCCAGATCGACGTCAGCCGACTGTGCCACATATGCGGACGGGTCCGGCGGCGTGTAGGGCTGGGTGAAGTCGATGACCTCATCGCGCTCGTCGGTGATCGACATGCCGGCGATGATGGTGTCGTAGTTGCCGGAAACCAGGTTCGGAATGATCGAATCCCAGTCGTTCTTGACCCACTCGCAGGTCAGCTCGGCGCGCTTGCACAGCTCATCGCCCAGTTCGCGCTCGAAGCCGTCGATCTCGCCGGCGTCGTTGACGAAGTTCCATGGCGCATAGGCGCCTTCGGTGCCCAGGCGCACCGTGTCCGCCAGGCCCATGCCTGCGGTCAGCGCCAGGGCAGCAGTGCCAAGGATCAGTGATTTCATCGAGTTACTCCCATTTTTGGTTGGTTTTTGGTTTCGTTATTATTGCTCATGGCGCGTCGATGACAAGAACGCCCGCAGCCGTTCCGAGCGGGTGCCGCCAAAGACGTCATCCGGCGTGCCTTCTTCCTCGATCAGGCCCTTATGCAGGAACACCACGTGGCTGGAGACATCAGCCGCCATTTTCATGTCGTGGGTCACGATCAGCATGGTGCGGCCCTCGGCGGCCAGATCCTTTATCACCTTGACCACTTCCTGCTCCAGCTCAGGGTCCAGTGCGGATGTGGGCTCGTCAAACAGCAGCGCCTCGGGCTCCATGCACAGGCCCCGGGCAATCGCCGCGCGCTGCTGCTGGCCGCCCGATAGCTGAGCAGGGTAGGCGTCGCATTTGTCGCCGATGCCGACCTTCGCCAGATAATGGCGGGCCTTCTCCTCAACCTCAGCCTTGTCGCGGCCCAGAACCGTGACCGGCGCTTCCATCACGTTCTGCAGGATGGTCATATGGGCCCACAGGTTGAACTGCTGGAACACCATCGACAGGTTGGTGCGGATGCGCAGAACCTGCTTGGCATCAGAGGGGCGGCGGGCCAGCCCCTGGCCGGACCAGGTGATCGGCTCGCCCTTGAACAGGATTTCCCCTTGCTGGCTGTCCTCCAGCAGGTTGCAGCAGCGCAGCAAAGTCGACTTGCCAGACCCCGAAGACCCGATCAGCGACACCACGTCGCCCTTGTTGGCGGTGATGTCAACGCCTTTGATCACTTCCAGCTCGCCATAGGATTTATGCAGGCCGCGGATTTGCAGAACGGGCGTTGTATCGGTCAAGGTGTCTTTGTCCCTGTGAGTGGAAATTCGTTCTTATTGGACCGAAAAAAAGACCGAATGCAACGTTCAAACCGCACAAGCTGGCAGCTGAGGCGTCAAAACGGCGGTTCCGGCGGCGCATTTCGGAAGCGGCGCTACGTCAGCTCCGCCGCGCGGATGCGCTGTTCGGTCAGTGCCGGGCCGGGGGGCGTTGGCACCGCCAGATAGTCGCTGGGGGTGAACCGTACCAGTCCCTTCAGATGCAAACACGCCTTGGCCTCCGCATCCAACTCGCGGATGGCGGTCTCAATGGCCGTGAACAGCTCACCCGTATCCCGGCCAAGGGCGGTGATATAGGGCAGGGCGGGCGTCGGCACTGTGCGCTCAATCTCGACCAGGCCGCCCGCAAAGGCGTCGTGCTCCCGGATCAGTTCCCAAGACAGGGCATCCAGCGAGGCAAAATCGGCGCGGCCTTCGGCAACAGCCTTGGCGGACAGCCGGTGGCCGCCGGTTTCCACCAGCGAACCAGGCAGGATGCTGCGGTCGTGCAAATGCACCATCGGCGCGGCCCAGCCTGATTGCGACAGGGATTCGTTGTAGGCAAACCGGCGCCCGCCAAAGGCAGCGAGCGGCTGGCCTGCATCTTCCTGACGGGCCACAAAGACGCTGTTGTAATAGCCAGGCTCGCAGCCGGGCAGCCCGTAGTCGGGCGTGCCTACCAGCTCCACCTCGCCATAAAGCCGGGTGCGGTAGGGGCAGCCGCAGGTTTGCGACAGTAGCAGGTCCGGGGATTTCCAGACCTGCCATAAATCGGCATCGCGGGTCAGCTGTTCCGGCCCGACGCTCAGATGTGCGCGGATTTCCGTCCAGAACCTGTCGTTGGCCGCCGCGGTTTCCGGGCGGTCATACATGCCAAGATGGGCAATCATTTTGCGGCCTCCGCCCTTCTGCGCGCCATGGCGCTGTCCACATCAGAAACCCCCAAAAGGCTAGCAGAGAGCCGCAGCAGCGCGTCCTCGTTTGCATCGCGGTGACCATCGGCCAGCGCAACCTGCCACAGCGCTTCGATCACGCCGATGCGGTCCTCATAAGCCACCGCATCCTTGATGGCGCGGGTGAAACGGACAGTATCCGGCGCCTCGGCCTCCATTGCCTCCGCCTGTTCGCGCAGGATCAGCGCACCGCCAGTATCCAGCCCGTAGCGGGCAGTCAGGATACGGTCGATGCGGTCCTTCTCCACCTCGGAATAATTGTGGTCAGAACGGGCAATCCGCACCAGCAGCGCCGTCAGTGCCAGTTTGGCGCCTTCGTCGTCCAGCTGCGCGGGCGCCGGCTCCAGCAGGCGGTTCAGCAGTTCCTTGAACATCAGCTGTCCTCCGCTTTGGGGCTGAACTTTGCCACGGCGCGTGCGCGGGCCTTCTGGCTGTCGGCATAAGACAGGCCCATGGCCTTGCGCGCGTCTTCGATGATGGTGATTTCGCCCTCGTGCTCATTGCCGTCTGCCAGCACGACTTCCCACAGCGCATCCAGCGCCGCCAGCCGCTCCTCCAGTCCGGTGGTCTCGCGGATCAGCCGTCCAAAGGTGTCGGTCTCGGGGGCCGCGGCGTGCAGCTTCTCGCAGGTGGCCCGCACCTTGGCGGCCTCGATTGCGTTGTGCTGATAGAGCCGCGCCAGGATCCGGTCGATCAGGCTGATTTCCTCCAGCTTGTAGTCGCGGTCAGACTGCGCCACCCGCACCAGAAGCGCCCCCAGCGCCAGTTCGGCATCGGGATCCGGGAGGGCAGGCGGCTCAGAGGGGCGGAAGGCTTGGAAGAGCTTCTTGAGCATGGGCATTGGCAGACCTCAGGCAGAGCAGAAGGGCAGGCGCGGTTTATCCGCCATAGCCCTCGATGATTTGCATATCACCCGCCGAAACCGGGTCGCGAAGCGCCTTGGCGTCCTGATAGGCCATTGAATCATAGCAGGCTTTTGCGGTTTCGAAATCCTTGAATTCGATCACCACGGTGCGGGCACGGAAGCCCCCCTCACGGACCTCCCGGTGGCCGCCGCGCACCAGAAACCTGGCACCGTATTCGGCAAAGACCGGACCGTTCGCATTGATGTAGTCCTTGTAGCGCTCCATGTCGTGCACATCCACATGGGCTACCCAGTATCCCTTGGGGGCGGTTTCGTCGGGCATGGGCTGCAGCCTCCCTTGTTCTTATGGTTGCGGGCAGGCTGATACAAAACGTCTGCAAAGACAATGGGGCGGTTGTCAGGAAATTCCCCGTACGACTGGAAAGCCGATTGGTTTCAATGCGGTGGAGCGCAAAGCAAAACGCCCGCCAATCGGCGGGCGTTGTTGTTCCGGTTAAGGTCCGGGTCAGGCGATCTCGGCCAGGCGCGCCAGCGCATCCTTGACCTTGGCTTCTTCTTCCTCGCGCGCGGCCAGGTTTTCACGGGCTTCCGCCACGACCTCTTCTGGTGCGGATGCTGCGAATTTCGGGTTGTTCAGCCGACCGCGCAATCCGCCCAGCTCCTTGGCCAGTTTGCCCAGGGTTTTCTCCAGCCGGGCCTTTTCGGCGTCCACGTCGATCACATCCGCCAGCGGCAGGCCGAAGGAAGCGCCGGGCGCGGCCACCGAGGCACAGCCCTTGGGGAAGCTTTCCACCTGTTCCAGCGAGGTGATGCGGGCGAGCTTCTGGATCATCGCCTCGTTCTTCTCCCAGGCGTTGCGCGCCTGATCGGAGAACTCTGTCACCACCATCGGGATCTTGGCCCCGGCCGGCACATGCATTTGCGCGCGGGTGGAGCGGATGTTTTCGATCGCGGTGATCACCCAGTTCATCTCGGCGTCAGCTTCGGCGTTGACCAGCCCGGTGCCGTAGACGGGCCAATCTTCATGCACCAGCATCTTCTCGCGCTTGGCGGTGTTGCCCCACAGCTCCTCGGTGATGAAGGGCATGATCGGATGCAGCAGGATCATGCACTGATCCAGCACCCAGCCCAGCGTCTGCCGCGTCTCGGCGATCACCGCCTCATCCTCTGAGCCGAACAGGGGCTTTGACAGTTCGATATACCAGTCGCAGACCTTGCCCCAGACAAAGGCATAAAGCGCATTGGCCGCATCGTTGAAGCGGTAGGCTTCGAGCGCGGCGTCCACTTCAACCCGCACCTTTGCAGTCTCGCCGATGATCCACTGGTTCACGGCCGCCTTGGCGTCCGGGCACGCATAGGCTGGGACGGTCTCGTCGTAGACGTTGTTGAAATGGGCAAAGTTCACCGCATTCCACAGCTTGGTGCCAAAGTTCCGGTAGCCTTTGAGCCGCTCCATATCCAGTTTCAGCACGCCGCCAAGCGCCGCCATCGCAGCAGAGGAAAAGCGCAGCGCGTCGGCGCCGAATTCGTCAATGATCTCCAGCGGGTCGACCACGTTGCCGGTGGATTTGGACATCTTCTTGCCTTTGGCATCGCGCACCAGGCCATGCAGGTAGACGGTGTCGAAGGGGACGCGCTCCTTGACCGGCAGGCTGTCGTCCAGCACCGCCAGCTGCATCATCATCATCCGGGCAACCCAGAAGAACAGAATGTCCTGACCGGTGACCAGGGTCGAGGTCGGGAAGTATTTCCTGGTCTCCTCGGTCCATTCCGGCCAGCCCAGCGTGCCGATCGGCCAAAGGCCGGAGGAGAACCAGGTGTCCAGCACATCGGGATCGCGCTGAAGCGCGATGACGCCGTCCAGCGTGCGGGAGATCGGAGAGGCATCCGTTTCGCGCTGATAGGCATGGCTCAGAAACTCGATCTTCCAGTCCGCACCATAGTATTCTGCGGCCATCCGCTGCGCGTCGTCCGCAGTCGCGGCGCAGAACGTGACCTGGTCCTGCACCACAAACGGGGTCGCTCCGTCGTGTTCCTTGAAGGCGGCAATCTGGTCCTTGCTTGGCCCGTACCAGACGGGGATCTGGTGGCCCCACCACAGCTGCCGCGAGATGCACCAGGGCTCGATGTTTTCCAGCCAGTGGTAATAGGTCTTCTCGCCGCTTTCCGGCAGGATCTTCACATCGCCGTTGCGCACAGCGTCCAGCGCCGGACCGACAACCTTTTCGGCGTCCACGAACCACTGGTCCGTCAGCATCGGCTCAATCACCACTTTGGAGCGGTCGCCAAAGGGCTGCATGATCGGCTTGTTCTCAACGAAGGGCTCCTGCACCTCGACATCTTCGCCGGTTTCGGGATCGGTTTTGGTGACCGTCTTCATCACCGCGAGGCCTTCGCCGGTGATCTGCTCCACCACCCGTTTGCGCGCCTCGAAACGGTCCCGGCCGCGCAGGTCGTCCGGCACCAGGTTGATGGTGTCGGCCTCGCTCTCAGTCAGGGTCTGCTCGCCCTTGGCCACTGCCATGGCAATTCCCGCAGCCTCGGCATAAGGCGCGCCGTCAGCGCGCATTGCACCCTTCATGTCCATCAGACGGTACATCGGGATGCCGCCGCGCCGCGCGACCTGGTAGTCGTTGAAATCGTGTGCGCCCGTGATTTTCACCGCGCCGGAGCCGAAATCCTTGTCCGGGTATTCATCGGTGATGATCGGGATCAGGCGGCGGTGCTCCTTGGGGCCGACCGGAATTTCGCACAGCTTGCCGACGATGGGCGCGTAACGTTCATCCGACGGGTGCACGGCCACCGCGCCGTCGCCCAGCATGGTCTCGGGCCGGGTGGTGGCGATGGAGATATAGTCGCGTTCCTCCTCGAGGATGACGTTGCCGTCCTCGTCCTTTTCCACATAGGTGTAGGTGGCACCATTCGCGAGCGGGTATTTGAAGTGCCACATGTGGCCTGCCACTTCGATGTTCTCGACCTCAAGGTCGGAAATCGCGGTTTCGAAATGCGGATCCCAATTGACCAGCCGCTTGCCGCGGTAGATCAGCCCCTTGTTGTACATTTCCACGAACACCTTAATCACGGCATCGTGGAAGTTGGGGGAGTTCTCGTGGCCGGTGCGGGTGTCGCCTTGTGCGCCCGCCATGGTGAAGGCGGTGCGGGAGAAATCGCAGGAGGCGCCGATGCGTTTCAGCTGCTCAACGATTGTGCCGCCGGATTTTTCCTTCCATTCCCAGACCTTCTCCAGGAATTTCTCGCGGCCCAGCTCGCGGCGGGACGGCTGCTGGTTCTTGGCCAGCTCACGCTCCACCACCATTTGCGTCGCAATGCCCGCATGGTCGGTGCCGGGCTGCCACAGGGTGTCGAACCCCTGCATCCGCTTCCAGCGGATCAGGATGTCCTGAAGGGTGTTGTTGAAGGCATGGCCCATGTGCAGGACGCCTGTCACGTTGGGCGGCGGGATCATGATGCAATAGGTGGAGGCTTCCGGCTTGGCGTTGGCACCAGCCTTGAAACAGCCAGCCTCTTCCCAGGCCTTGTAAAGGCGGCTTTCGGCTTCAGCCGCATTGAATGTCTTTTCCATCGCCATGCGCTAGGTCCTGCGTGCGTGTCATTTCGGGTCGGGCTATCCCTTACCGAAAGGGGCGGCAAAGGGAAAGTACCCTGTGGCGCGGCACTGGCAGGCGTGCGCTGCAGGAGCACGCAAGCACAGATTTCCGGGAACCAAAGGCAGGCTCGGGCGTTTGGATTGCACAATGCACCTTGCGGCACCTCGCGGTGCGCAGAGTTTCAGGCGCCTGAACCCGGTGCCGGATCCAAAGACGCCCGGCCCCTGCTGACGCGCATTCCGCGGTACGGGCCGGGCGCACGACCCCTTCAGCCGTGCAATGGGCATTGCGCAAGGCACTGCCTTGCCCTGCTTCAGCCCGTGTTCCAGATCTTGCGGCGGCGCTCCTTGACCATTTCGTTGCCCTCTTCGGTGCCGTCGTGGAAGGTGCTGAACCACTCATCCCAGGGCGTCTCCCAGGTGCCGTAATTGCAATCGAAGAACCGGTGGTGCAGCTGGTGGAAGAAGTCGCCGACCAGGAACTTGGCCTGGTTGCCGAGCTTCAGATGCTCGAACCCCGCGTGTGAGGTCGGAGCGCCGATGCCGTGGTGGAACAGCAGGAAGATTGCCAGTACCGGGTGCCCCGGCAGCAGGAAGAAAATCATGGTGTCGAACATCAGAAAGAAGCTCTCCACCGGGTGCATCGCCAGGCCGGACCAGGGGCCGGTGTTGATGTTGCGGTGATGCCAGGCGTGCACTTTGGTATAAAGCACACCCACATGCAGCAGCCGGTGCAGCCAATAGAAGTGGAAGCCCGCCCAGATCGGAATGAAGATGGTCATCAGGACGAAGGTGACGGGATCTTCCTCAAGCGTGATCATGGTGACCCAGCCGTTGGCATAGGCGTAAAGGATGAGGCTCTCCCAGAAGGTCCAGAAAGTGAGCGCCGGCCCAAGGGTCCAGAACATGTTGTCCCAGACCTGGTTTTTGAACGTGAAGACCTTGGCGCCCTTCATCATCGGGCGCATGTCATAGCGGTATTCATCCGCTTGGGTCCGGAATTTCCACAAGGCCAGGTGCAGCCCGCCGGCCACCACCATCAGAATGCAGAAGTTGCGGAACCAGATTTCAGCCACCCAGTCCCAGCTGAAGGTGGCGATGCGGTCAAGCGGCGGGGTGAAGAACGTCCAGGTGATAATGGCAAAAACCAGCAAAAGCGCCCGCAGCGCCAGCGGGTTCCAGCTTTGCAGCAGGTATTTGATCGAGGCCAGCGGCCGCAAAGGCCAGTCCCAATAGGGGGAAGTCTGAATCGGAAGCTGCGGGGTAAAATTCCAAATCTTGCGCTTGGGGCGCGGCGCGCCTTCGGGACTTGTCATGTCTCGTCTCTCATCTGGCTGTTGGGGAGACTGCGCTGACCGCGCATCTCTGTTCGCTGGCTGTGAGGTTACGGCGGCGGCGGCAAATCCCAGCATGGTATGTCTTGCCGGTTAGGCTAAGTTCAGCTTAGCCTTCCTCCATGGCGACCCGGATTCCCTCACTCAATTGGCTGCGCGTGTTCGAAGCAGCGGCGCGCACCGAAAGCTTTGCCCGCGCGGCGGCGCAACTGAACATGTCGGCGGCTGCCGTCAGCCAGCAGGTGAAGGCGCTGGAGACACAGCTGGGCACACCGCTGTTTCACCGCCACGCCCATTCGGTGACGCTGACGGAGGCCGGACGGGCCTATTTGCCCTCAGTCCAGCAATCGCTGCTGATGCTGGAAACCGCCACCACCGGCCTGTTCGGGGAGAGCCGGGAGCAGCGGCTGTTTGTGCAGTCTGTGCTGCTGTTTGCCCATGGGGTGCTGGCGCGCGGGCTGCCGGACTTTCAGTCCGTGCATCCGCGGGTCAGCCTGGCGCTTAGCACCGGCAATATGGCGGCGGATTTTGCCAACCAGTTTACAGACTTGCAGATCGTCTTCGGCAACCCGTCGCTGTTCGGGACCGAGGGTGACGAACTGCTGCGCGAAGTGCTCTATCCGGTGGCTCCGCCGGAGATTGCCGCACAAATCCAGTCTCCGCAGGATCTGTTCCGTTTCCCCTTGATCGAGGTGTCCACGCATCGGGCCAGCTGGGTGCAGCTGTTCGAAAGCCTGCGTCTGCCGCACGGCCAGGCGCGTTACTTCTTTGCCGACAATTCGCTTATGGCGGCGGAGCTGTCGGCGCAGGGGATGGGGATCGCGCTGGCACGCGCCCCGGCTTCGGATGCTGTGGTGAAGGCCAGCGGGCTGGTGCGCTGCCTGCCGGAGGTCGAGGTGGCGGGGCAGGAGGCGTACCATTTGATCTATCCGGACCGCGGCGCCATGCGACCCGCTGCAAAACTGTTTCGGGACTGGCTGCTGGACTACGTGGCAGCCGTCTAAGCCTTACTGCCCGGTCCGGTCCAGTTTGGTGGCCAGGTGGATCAGGCTTTCGGAGGAGCGCACGCCCCGGGCCTCGGCGATGCTGTCGATGGTTTCATCCAGTTCAGATGTGCTTTGCGCCACCACCTGGGCCAGCAGGTCGAACCGGCCGGAGGTGGTGTGCACCACTTCAACACCGGGCAGGCTGCGCAGGCGGGCGAGCACTTCCGGCCCCGATCGCGGCTCAATCGACATCAGCACAGTGGCCTGCAGCGGCGGGCGGGCGGCTGCAGAGGATTTGAGCGTATATCCGGTGATGACACCTGTGGCCTCCAGCCGTTCGATGCGTGCCTGCACGGTGGTGCGGGCGAGGCCCAAATGGCGGGCAAGCTCCGCGACCGGGCGGCGGGCATTCTCCCGCAGAAGGGAGACGAGGCGCTGATCTGTTTCGTCGGATTGCATGAGCAGCCTTCGATATGACGTTTGTTTTCGTCACTATAGTAAATCTGCCGACCGGAATCGACGATCATTTCACGCAAAATATGTAAAACGAATGAGGGTTACCCGATGCAGCAGATTCCTCCGCTATGGCTTTCGCCTGAATCCCACCTGGCCCGCAGCGCGCCGGATCACCCGATCCTGTATTTCTCGCCGCGTGTCCTGCATGAGGTGGCGCGGCGGTTCCGTGAGGGGTTCCCGGGGCTGGTGACCTATGCGGTCAAGGCAAACCCGCACCCGGCGGTCCTGTCCAATCTGGTGGCCGCTGGGATCACGGCGTTTGATGTGGCTTCGCCTGCGGAGATGGAGGCGGTGCGCGCGGCCAGCCCCGACGCAGTGATGCACTATAACAACCCGATGCGGTCGGAGGCGGAGATCGCCGCAGGCATCGAGTACGGTGTCGCCAGCTGGTCGGTCGATGAGCTGAGCGAACTGGAGAAGCTGGATGCGGTCCCGCGCGCCTGTGAAATTGCAGTGCGTTTTGCCTTGCCGGTGGCTGGCGCGGCCTATGATTTCGGCAGCAAATTCGGCGCTGAACCGGAAGAGGCGGTGGAACTGCTGAAACAGGTGGCGGCCCGCGGCTGGACTCCGGCACTGTGTTTCCATCCCGGCACCCAGTGCGAGGACGAAAGCGCCTGGGTCGAATATGTCCACGCCGCCAAGCGGATCATCGATCAGGCCGGAGTGAAGATTGCCCGCCTCAATGTCGGCGGCGGCTTTGCCGCCAACCGCGATGGCGTGGCGCCGGATCTGGAGAAGGTCTTTGCCGCCATCGGCGCGGCAGCAGATGCAGCCTTTGGCACAGAGAAGCCCAAGCTGATCTGCGAACCGGGCCGGGCGATGGTCTCCGAAAGCTTCACCCTGGCGGCGCGTATCAAGGGGATGCGCAAGGCGGGGGAGGTGGTGTTCCTGAATGACGGCATCTATGGCGGGCTTGTCGATATCCGCGACATGGGCCTGCCGGGCCGGGTTGAGGTTGTCGGCTCCGATGGCAAGCACCGCGCAGGCGAGCGCAAGCCGCGGGTGGTGTTCGGCCCCACCTGCGACAGCCTGGACCGGCTGCCGGATGGTCTGCCTTTGCCCTGTGACGCGTCCACAGGCGACTATGTTCTGTTTCCGGGGCTTGGCGCCTATTCTTCTGCCATGAGCACGCAGTTCAACGGCTACGGCCTCAGTGACGTGGCGACGGTGATTGAGCTGGCTGGACAACCGGCCAGCTAAAGGTACTCTCGCCCCCGGACAGCCAGTCAGCGCGGACAGGGGGCGAGCATGGACAAATTCGGAAAAAGCCAGCCGGTAAAACGGGTCGAGGACGTCAGGTTCCTGACCGGGCAGGGCAGCTACATCGAAGACGCGGCCCCCGCGGATGCCCTGCGTGCCTGGGTGCTGCGCAGCCCGGTGGCGCATGGGGTGATCACGGCGTTGCACACGAAGGATGCGCTGGAGGCAGAAGGCGTCCATGCGGTGATCACTCTGGCGGACCTTGAGGCCGCTGGCATCAACGTCTCCATGGATGGCGCTACGGTCAAGAACCGGGACGGTTCAGACGGCGCCTCACCCGAACGCCCCATGCTGGCCCGCGACCGGGTGCGTTACGTTGGGGAGCCGGTGGCTGTGGTTGTTGCCGAGACACTTGATATGGCCCGTGACGCCGGTGAGCTGATCGAGCTGGAGATCGGCGACCTGCCGGTCAAGCTGGATCTGATGCCTGGCGGCGAACCGCTGCACGGCAGCGTGCCGGACAACAAGGCCTTTGACTGGGGCATGGGGGATGAGGCGGCCACGGCTGAGGCCTTCCGCACCGCAGCTCATACTGTGGCCCTGCAGGTCGAGGACAACCGGATCATTGTCAGCTCGATGGAGCCGCGCGGCTGTTTTGCAGAATGGCGGGACGGGCGTCTGCATTTCACCTTCGGGGGGCAGGGTGTCTGGGGAGTGAAGTCCCAGCTGGCAGCCAAGCTGGGTCTGGAGGAGAAGGACGTCAAAGTTGTCATTCCGGATGTGGGCGGCGGCTTTGGCATGAAGGCCTTTGCCTACCCTGAGTATTTCGCTGTTGCCCATGCCGCGCGGACGCTGAACCGCCCGGTGTTCTGGATTGCCGACCGCACAGAGGCGATGCTGAGCGACAATGGCGGACGCGATCTGACGTCGCTGGCGGAGCTGGCCTTTGACGAGGACCTTAAGATCACCGCATACCGGGTCAGCACCCGCTGCAATCTGGGCGCTTATAACTCCCATTTCGGGCAGCCGATCCAGACCCAGCTATTCAGCCGGGTGCTGGCCGGTGTCTATGACATCCAGACCGCTTGGCTCCAGGTGGAGGGGATCTATACCAACACGACCCAAGTGGACGCCTACCGCGGCGCTGGGCGGCCTGAGGCGATCTATGTGCTGGAACGGGTGATGGACCGCGCGGCGCGCGAACTGGGGGTTGACCCGCTGGAGCTGCGGCGCCGGAATTTCATCAAACCTGCGGCCTTTCCCTATGGCACTGTGACGGGGGAGACCTATGACGTTGGCGATTTCGGCAAGGTGCTGAGCCGGGCCGCTGAAGAGGCGGACCTGGAGGGATTCGCGGCCCGCCGCGCCGAAAATGGTAAACGCGGCAAGTACCGGGGCGTTGGGGTCTGTTACTATATCGAAAGCATTTTGGGCGATCCTTCAGAAGGCGCGGAAGTGGAGTTTCGGGAGGATGGCCGGGTGAACATCTATGTCGGCACACAGAGCAACGGGCAGGGGCACGAAACTGTCTATGCCCAGTTCCTGGCTGACCAGAGCGGCATCCCGGCGGACAGCGTTCATGTGGTCCAGGGCGACAGCGACCGCATCGCCCAAGGCGGCGGCACCGGCGGCTCGCGGTCTGTCACCACCCAGGCCAATGCGACGCTGGCTGCGGTTGAAGTGATGATTGCCGCCTTTACACCCTTCCTGGCAGAAGAGATGGGTGTGGAAGAGGATGCCGTGGAGTTTGACGGCGATACCTTCCGGGCTCCGGGATCCAACCTGACCCCCACCATGCTGGAGGCGGCGGAGATGGCCCGCGCGCAAGGCCGCACTGACCTGCAGCGTCACGCGGCGCGGGCTCGGCTGCCGGGGCGCTCGTTTCCGAACGGGGCACATATTGCCGAAATTGTTATTGATCCGGAGACTGGGCAAACAGACGTGGAGCGCTACACTGTAGTGGACGATTTCGGTAATCTGATCAACCCGATGCTGGCCGAAGGCCAAGTGCATGGCGGGGTGGCGCAGGGGCTGGGACAGGCCATGCTGGAGCGGGTTGTCTACGATCAGGACGGGCAGCTGCTCACGGCTTCGTTCATGGACTATGCCTTGCCGCGGGCCAGCGGCGTCCCCATGATTGGGTTTACCTCCGAGCCGGTGCCTTCGACACAGAACCCGATGGGGATGAAGGGCTGCGGCGAGGCGGGCACCGTCGGTGCGCTGGCAGCAGTTGCAAACGCGGTGCAGGACGCGGTCTGGGACCGCGGCGTGCGGCAAGTGGACATGCCGTTCACCCCGCTGAGGATTTGGGAAGTGCTTAGGGATGTTTCTGAAGCAGCTGAGTAAGAGGGTTCTGGGGTGGCTTGGACGGCCGCTGCGTTCGGAGCATTCCGGCGAAACCAAGCTGCGCGGGCCGCATGCCCATGTGATCATCCTGGATGGCACCATGTCGACGCTGGAGGCGGGCCATGAAACCCACGCGGGCCAGCTGTACCGCCTGTGCCGGGAAATGGGCGGCCAGGTTTCGGTCTTCTATGAATCCGGTGTCCAATGGAAGGGATGGGGCAGCGCCCCTGACGTGATGATGGGGCGCGGTATCAACCGGCAGATCCGCCGCGCCTACGGCTATCTTGCCTCCCGATACCGTCCCGGCGACCGGATCTATCTGTTCGGATACTCCCGCGGTGCCTATGCCGTGCGCTCGCTGGCCGGTGTGATTGACCGGATCGGCCTGTTGAAACCCGAACATGCCACCGTCCGCCATATCCGGACAGCCTATCGTCACTACCGGCTGAACGGGCGCTCCAATTCCGGGGCCGCCTTTACCGCCGCCCATTGCCACGACGCGGTCGAGATCGAGATGGTCGGTGTCTGGGATACGGTCAAGGCGCTGGGCTTGCGGCTGCCGCTGCTGTGGCGCTGGGCCGAACGGCAGCACAACTTCCACAACCACACGCTGGGCCCGCATATCAAGAGCGGCTATCACGCCCTGGCACTGGATGAGACACGCGACGTGTTCAGCCCGGTGCTTTGGGACTGCCCCAAGGGCTGGAACGGCCATGTGGATCAGGTCTGGTTCCGCGGTGCCCATGGCGATGTCGGCGGTCAACTGGGCGGCTATGAAGAGGCGCGGCCGCTGGCCAATGTGTCATTGATCTGGATGCTGGAGAAGGCCGAGGAACGTGGTCTGCCGCTGCCGCTGGACTGGCGGATGCGGTTCCCGGTTGATCCCAAGGCGCCCTCGGTCGGCACCTGGCAGGGCTGGGGCAAGATCTTCCTCTTGCGCAGCCGCCGCCGGGTTGGTCTGGACGCCAGCGAACGTCTGCACAGCAGCGTCGGCGCAGGCAGCCGGAAAACGGCAGCAGCGGGCGGCTGGCGGGCGAGGTTTTCCAAGACGTGATTGCAGCAGGACCGTGGATGCGGATGCATGGCGGGGCTGGCAAGACCGGCCCGCGGCGGCGGCAGGCTGCGGTGCTACCGGGCGGCAGCCTTGCGCTGCGCCAGTTCTTGTCTCAGCCGTTTCAAGGAAAGTGACACAATCAGTTTGTGCGCCGGGCGGACAGGCAGCATGTAGATGCGGCCGAACAGGTTATGGGTCTTCACCGAGGAGGTGATGCTCAGCACGCCGCTGCTGCTGGTCACGCAGGTCATGACGTCCAGGTGCCGGTCCCGCACGGTGAGAGTCAGGACCTGATCCGAGACCGCCTCCACCAGGAAGAAATCCAGCTTGTCGCCGGCCGAAACATCCTGACGCTGCCGCCCGGAAAACCCGCCGATCCGTCTGACCCCGAACAGGGCTGAGATGGCGTCGCGCAGCCGGAAAGCCAGTTTCATGCCGGGCAGCGGGCGCTGGTGCATGATGTTCCAGGCCTCCAGCGGTGTGACCGGCACCGGCAGAACCAGTGACTGGCTGTCCAGGAAATTCAGCTCCCTGGCCGGGGCCAGAACCTGGATGCTGGCGGTCGCGGCGCGGGCAAGGCTGTTTGGCGGCATAACCTGCCTTTCTGCGGTTTTGGATATGCTTGCAGATACTTAGGTGGAAATCCGCAGCAGACAAGGGGCAGGAAAGGCCCGAGTGCTCAGCGCGGGGCGATTTGCATCACAATGCAAGTGGTGGAGCCGGTTGCGTAAAGCTTGCCGTCCTCCAGCCCACGGATTTCGCCATGGGCCACGCCGGTGGAGCGGCCCACATGGTCAATGCTTCCGGTGCAATCGATTGTAGTGCCCAGCGGGATCGGCCGCAGGATGTTGATCTTGTATTCCAGCGTTGTGTAGACCGCGCCCAGCGGCACCTTGGTCATCACCGCGCAGGCCATCGCGCTGTCCAGCAGCGTGCCGTACCAGCCGCCATGCACGGTGCCCATCGGATTGCAGACATGGAACTCCGGCGTTCCGCGGAACACCACCTGGCCGTTCTCGGCACTCTGCAGATGATAGCCGAGTGTTTCGGCAATCGGCGGGCCGGGCAGGCGGCCTTCCAGAATTCCCCGCATGAAATCGAGCCCGGATTTCCGGGCGATCTGATCGATTGTCAGCAGATCAGAGGGCTGTTTGGCATAGAACATGACGCGCGGATCCTTGGCGGGAAATCCTGGCCATTAGAAACCGCGCGCCGTTTTGCGCAACGCTTACGCCACGTTCTGAAGCGACACTTTGGGGGTGACGCCCAGTGCAAAGCAAACGTCGCGTGTCAGCTCCGGCCGGTTCAGCGTGTAGAAGTGCAGCTTGTCCACACCGCCCTCCAGAAGGTCAGAGCACAGTTCGGTGCAGATGGCGGTCGCCAGCAGTTCCTCGCGGCCGTCCCGCAGGGCCTTGGTAAAGGCGTTCTCGACCCAATCAGGAATGACGGTGCCGCAGCGCTTGGCGAAATTGCGGGCGCCTTTCCAATTCTCGATCGGCAGGATGCCGGGGGTCAGCTTGGCTCCGTCGATCCCGGCCTTCTCGCAGGCATCACGGAAACGGAAGAAGGTTTCGGCCTCGAAGAAGAATTGGGTCAGCGCTTCATCCGCACCGGCATCCAGCTTGCGCTTCAGCCATTCCACGTCAGCGGCCTGATCGGCAGCTTCCGGATGACGGTCCGGGTAGGCGCCGACCTTGATGCTGAAATCGCCGCGCGCCTTCAGCCCCTCGATCAGCTCAACCGAATTGGCAAAACCTTCGGGGTGCGGGGTGAACTTGCCTTCACCCTTGGGCGGGTCGCCGCGCAGGGCGACGATTTCGGTCACGCCGGCCTCGGCGAACTGATCGGCGATCTCCAGCGTTTCCGCCTTAGAAGCATTCACGCAGGTTAAATGCGCTGCCACATTGAGGCCGGAGGAATTGTGCAGCGTGGCCACCGCGTCGCGGGTCAGGGTGCGGGTGGTGCCGCCGGCGCCATAGGTGACGGAGACAAAGCGCGGTCCCATCGGAGCGAGGACCTGCACGGTGTCCCAAAGCCGGAAGGAGGCTTCGAGATTTTGCGGCGGGAAGAATTCAAAGGAAATCTTGGGCGTCGTCATGCTCGGGGTCTCTCGCTAGGTTTATGTCAACTCTTGTTGCACGCGCAGCAATGTGAGACAATTTCATAATACTCAAGATTAACATGAGCGATCTGATAGAATGCACATTGAATTCCGCCATCTCCGCACCATCAAGGCCATCCATGAGGCCGGCGGTTTGGCCCGTGCTGCCGAGCAGCTGAACATCACCCAAAGCGCGCTGAGCCATCAGGTAAAGGGGCTGGAGGACCAGGCAGGCGTTGAGCTGTTCATCCGCCGCTCCAAGCCGATGAAACTGTCGCCCGCCGGTCTGCGTCTGCTGCGGCTGGCAGAGCAGGTCCTGCCGCAAGTCGAGGCGGCGCAAGCAGAATTCTCCTCTCTGCGCGACGGCAACACGGGCCGGATGCATATCGCCATCGAATGCCACGCCTGTTTTGAATGGCTGTTCCCGGTGCTGGAGGGGTTCCGCAAGAACTGGGGCGATGTGGACGTGGACATCCGCCCTGGGCTGGCTTTTGACGCTTTGCCTGCGCTGCTGAAGGAGGAGGTGGATCTGGTGGTCTCCTCCGATCCGGAAGACATCAACGGCGTCGATTTCATTGAACTGTTTGATTACAAACCTGTCTTTGTCGCTTCGGCGCAGCATCCGCTGGCTGCAAAGCCCTATGTGGAGGCAGAGGATTTCATCGGTCAGAGCCTGATCACCTACCCGGTGGATAAGGTCCGGCTGGATGTGTTCAGCCAGCTGCTGATCCCCGCCGGTGTGGAGCCCGCTTCGATCCGGCAGGTGGAGCTGACGGCGGTGATCCTGTTGCTGGTCGCCTCCAACCGCGGGGTGTCCGTGCTGCCGGACTGGGTGGTGCGGGAGGTGAAATACTCCTCCGATTACGTGACCCGGCCGCTGACCAAATCCGGGATCACCCGCAGCCTATATGCGGCGATCCGGACCGAGGACCGCGGGAAACCCTTCATGCAGGAGCTGATCCGGCTGGCCAAGGTCGAGGCGCGCAAACTGCAGCATCAATAGATCCTGCAGGGCGTGGTGGCGCGGAGCGGCCTGCGCCGTTCCGGCGCCTGTGCCCGCTCCGCGCGGTTGCGTGATCCGGCGGGTGCCGGCGCGCGGCTCAGACCAGCTTCACAATTTGCTTGCCGGTATTGCCGCCGTGCAGCATCGCCAGGAAGGTCTTGGGCGCGTTCTCCAGGCCTTCGGCAATATCCTCCAGATACCTGATATCCCCGCTGGCGATCCTGGGGGCCGCTTCGCGCAGGAACTCGCCATAGCGGTCATAGTGGTTGAAAATGATAAAGCCGTTGACGGACAAGAATTTGGTCAGCACAGCCCGCCAGATCGCCGGGGCCGTCAGATCCGTTTCGGCGCTGTTGTACCAGGCAATCATGCCGCAGACCGGGATGCGGCCGAAATTGTTCATCAGGGGCAGCACCGCTTCCAGCACCTTGCCGCCGACGTTTTCGTAATAGATATCGATGCCGCCCGGGCACTCGGCAGCCAGGGCCTTGCTCAGCGCTTCGGCATCGCCATAGGCGCGGTGATCAAGGCAAGCGTCAAAGCCGAAGGTCTCCACCGCCAGCTTGCACTTGTCTTTACCGCCCGCGATGCCGACCACGCGCAGGCCTTTCTGCTTGGCCAGCTGCCCGACCATGGACCCGACCGGTCCGGTCGCGGCGGCAACCACAAGGGTTTCGCCCGCCTGCGGGCGGCCATAGGCATCCAAGCCATGCCATGCGGTAAACCCCGGCATGCCGAGAACGCCAAGCGCAGTGGTGAGCGGTGCCATTTTCGGATCCAGCTTGCGGATCTCGGACGCCTTTGCTCTGGCATGACTGGCCCAGCCGAACATACCCAGGGCAAAGTCGCCGGGCTGGAAATCGGGGCTGCCTGAGGCGATCACTTCACCGACACCGCCCGCCGTCATGGTCTCGCCAATCTCCACGGGCGGGGCATAGGATTTGCCTGCGTTCATGCGCCCGCGCATGTAGGGGTCCAGCGACATATAATGAACCTTTACAACCACTTCTCCTTCGCTGGGCTGAGGCAGGTCCACACTCTCAAGGCGGAAGTTATCCTCGCTGGCCTCGCCTTCGGGTCGGCTGGCCAGCACGATACGCTGCATCTGGTCGGGCATGGGGGCACTCCTTGTTCTGTTTGCAGCGAAGTCTGGGTGCGGCGGCGGCGGATTTCAACCGTCCGCGTGCCTCGCGTCGCCGCGTCAGGCGGGATGAGCAGTTTGCGGCATAACCCCTTGGCATTCGGGGGCAGGGCGCGTATAGGCACGCATTGACCCGGCATCTCCCCGACGTGACAGGATTCTGCAGACATGATTGGCAGCGCAAACCTCAATGTGATGATCAAGGCCGCCCGCAAGGCAGGCCGTTCCCTGGTGAAGGACTTCCGCGAGGTGGAAAACCTGCAGGTCTCGATGAAGGGCGCGGGCGACTTCGTCTCCAAGGCCGATATCGCCGCCGAGAAGATCATCAAGGAAGAGCTGCGCAACGCCCGCCCGACCTATGGCTGGATCGCGGAAGAGGGCGGCGAGATCGAGGGCGAAGACCCCACCCGCCGCTGGATTGTCGACCCGCTGGACGGCACCACCAACTTCCTGCACGGCCTGCCGCACTGGGCGATTTCCATCGCGCTGGAGCACAAGGGAAAGATCGTCGCGGGAGTTGTCTATGACGCTGCCAAGGACGAGATGTTCTTTGCCGAAAAGGGCGCGGGCGCCTGGATGAATGACACCCGCATCCGCGTGTCGGGCCGTCACCGGATGATCGAGTCCATTTTTGCCACCGGCGTGCCGTTCGGCGGCCGCGCCGACCTGCCGCTGACGCTGCAGGACCTGGCCCGCCTGATGCCCGCTTGCGCCGGTGTGCGCCGCTGGGGCTCTGCCGCGCTGGACATGGCCTATGTGGCGGCCGGCCGCTACGAAGGTTTCTGGGAACGCCGCCTGAACCCCTGGGACCTGGCGGCAGGCATCATCATTGTGAAAGAGGCCGGCGGGCTGGCCGAGGCGATAGATCCTGAAGCGGGTATCATCGACAGCGGGTCTGTCGTTTGCTCGAACGAGCCGATTTTCGAGAACTTCGCCAAGGTGATCCGGGGCTGAACCGGCCCGAATTTTGGTGAATTGGAAACGCGGCCAATGAGCCGCGTTCTTTTTGATTTTGCGGGCGGCGCTGCCCGGCCTGTCAGCCTGCTGGCAGGATCACTGATCCGACGGATGGTTCACCCCGTCGTTCCACGGGATCCCGCCATAGGTCTCCGGGTGAGTCCGCGGGTTGGCGCCTTCGATACAGCCCAGGTTGACGCCGCACTCCTTCGGGTCGGAACGGCGCTGGTGATGGGTGTAGATGCCGCAGGTCTTGCAGAAGTAATGCTTGGCTGTATGGCTGCCCCAGGTGTAGAGGCTGAGGTTCTCTGCCCCTTTCAGCACCTTCAGGCTGGCGGTGTGGGCTGTGACTGCAGCCGCTCCGCGCCGCAGGCAGAAGGAGCAGTCGCAGCGCGCGGCAGAGGCGAGACCCTCTGGAAATTCCGCCTCGATCTCAACGGCTCCGCAGTGGCAGGTGGCTTTCAGGCGTGTCACAACTCGTCTCCTTGCGTGGCAATTTTTGAGCAAAACCTTCGATAATTCCCCGTAAACTTCTCCGGAGCGGATCTACCATTCCCTTACCCCGATGCCCGTCGGGGTGGCGGCCTGCGTGTTAATCAGTAGCCTGTTCCCATGGTTCTGCAGGCCGTCTTGATACATCTTTTCTGAAAGCAAATGCCGGACTGACGGCAGCTTCATTTCCCCCACGGCCCCGGGTTACGTTTCTTGCGCGGCAGCTTGGGGATACGGCTGGCAGAGTATTCGTACTCGTTCTCGGGATGCGGAGGGGTGCCGTGGGTTCGGTTCCAGAACGCCGGGCCGCCGCGGCGCAGCCACAGGGGCAGGCACAGGATCAGACCGACCGCAAAGCCGCCGGCATGGGCCCAATAGGCGACGCCGCCCTGGTTGGGGTCAGAGCCAAGGCCGCCAAAGAACTGCATCGCCAGCCAGACGCCCAGCATCACAAAGGCGGGGATGGTGAAAATGCGGAAATAGATGATCAGCACCAGCAGGATATCGACGCGCGCCTTGGGGTACATCAGCAGGTAGCCGCCCATCACGCCTGCAATGGCGCCAGAGGCCCCGATTGTGGGCACCATAGACCCAGGTGCGGACATCACATGGATCAGCCCTGCGCCAAACCCGCTGAGGAGATAGAACAGCAGAAAGGGCAGATGGCCCATCTCCTCTTCCAGGTTGTCGCCGAAGATCCACAGGAACAGCATGTTGCCGCCCAGGTGCATCAGCCCGCCGTGGATGAAAAGGGAGGTGAACAGCGTCTCATACCCGTAACCGTGGCTGATCTCGGCAGGCACCACCGCATAGGCATCATAGAAATACTGCAGCGCACGGGGCGAGGCGTAACTGGCGGAGTAGTAGATATAGGCCAGGATATTCGCGGCAATCAGCGCGTAGACGACATAGGGCCGGCGGCCGGACGGGTTGTGGTCGCGGATCGGAAACATGGGGGAACGCTGGGCCGGAAACGGCCCAGCGTCAAGTGCTTAGCGTGGAAAGCTCAGGCCATGCCACCCAGCAATTGCGCGTTGCCGCCGGAGGCAGTGGTGTCGACGCAGACGTGGCGCTCCGCCAGTACCCGGGCGCGGTCCGGCTTGCCGGGGATCAGCGGCAGGATCGCTCCGTCTCGCTTGGCGAGGTTCTGCTCGATTTCGCGCCCCGTCGCCTCATCACCCCACCACAGCACGCCTGCAATGCCCTGGATGCTCTCCAGCTGGCTCAGGTCCAGAAGGCCATGCGCCTCAATCGCGGTGCCGCCGAGGCTGATGACCTCTTTGGCCTGCGCTGCCGCGGCCTCGGCGCCCGGACCCATGCACAACAGCGGCGGGCGGGCAGAGACGGTCAGGCGGTTCGATTCCCCGGTCGGGCCGGGCAGGGAGGTGGTCACCGGCTGGGTGGGCACACCGCTCGGCGCCTTCAGGTCGGTGATGCTGCTGTCCCAGCCGCCGGAGCTGGACTGCCGGTCCGGCGCGCAGAAACGGCTGAGGTAGAGCGGGCCGCCTGCCTTGGGGCCGGTGCCAGACAACCCCTCGCCGCCGAACGGCTGGCTGCCGACAATGGCGCCGATCTGGTTGCGGTTCACATAGATGTTGCCCGCATGCACCCGGTCGCAGACATGCTGCACCCGGTCGTCGATGCGGGTGTGCAAGCCGAAGGTGAGGCCATAGCCGGTGGCATTGATGTCGGAAATCACTTGGTCCAGCTGCTGCGACTTGAAGCGGGCCACATGCAGGACGGGGCCAAAGATCTCTTCTTTCAGATCACTGATGCCGGAAACTTTGATCATCGTGGGCGCCACAAAAGTGCCGCCCTGCGGTGCGCGCATTTCCTTCAGCACCCGGCCCTCGGCGCGGGCCTTGCCGACATGGGCCAGAATCCCTGCGCGGGCGCCTTCGTCAATCACCGGGCCGCTGTCGGTGGACAGGTTCCAGGGGTCATCCAGCTGCAGGCAGTCCATCGCGCCTTTCAGCATTTTCAGCACATTGTCGGCAATGTCGTCCTGCAGATACAGGCATCGCAACGCTGAGCAACGCTGGCCGGCCGACTGGAAGGCGCTTTCGATCACTGCCTGCACCGCCTGTTCAGGCAGTGCGGTGGAGTCGACGATCATCGCGTTCAGCCCGCCGGTTTCCGCAATCAGCGGCGCGCCCGGCTGCAGGTTGTTGGCCATTGCCTTGCGGATGCGCAGGGCGGTGGCGGTGGAGCCGGTGAACGCAACGCCATTGACGCGAGGATCAGAAGTGATGGCAGCGCCAACCACGCTGCCGCGGCCCGGCACCAGCTGCAGGGCACTGCGCGGCACGCCGGCCTCATGCATCAGCTGCACGGCACGGTGGGCAATCAGCGGCGTCTGGTCGGCGGGTTTTGCAAGCACGGCGTTGCCCGCGGCCAATGCGGCTGAGACCTGGCCGGTGAAGATCGCCAGCGGGAAGTTCCACGGCGAGATGCAGGAAAAGATGCCTGCGGGCGGCGCATCGGGAATGCGCGCCGCATAGTAACGCAGGAAATCCACCGCCTCGCGCAGTTCGGCCACAGCGTCGGGGATCGTTTTGCCGGCCTCGCGGGCGAGGATCGCAAACAGCTCGCCGAAGTTTTCCTCGTAGAGGTCAGCTGCCTTGTTCAAAGCTGCAGAGCGCTCTGCCGCCGGCGCGTCCCAAGGGTCTGCCAGCGCCAGCGCCAGTTCGATATCTTCAGGGCTGCACTGGGCGATGGTTCCAACCACGCTCTGGTCGGTAGGGCTGGTCACCTCCTTGGCGGCCTCCGGCTGGGCATCGCCTGCCAGCAGCGGCGCGGCCTGCCACTGGTGGCTGCGCCAAGGCGCGCGGGCCGCTTCGATTTTTGCAAGCGTCGGTGCGTGGCCCAGATCGAACCCCTTGGAGTTAGGGCGCTCCGGCGCGTAGAGCTCCGGCCCGGTCGGGATCTTGCCGGTCACATCTGCGACGGCCGCAAACGGGTCCGCGGCCACCACTTCCGGCGGCACGTTCTCATCGACGATCTGGTTCACAAAGGAGGAGTTGGCGCCGTTTTCCAGCAGGCGGCGTACCAGATAGGCCAGCAGGTCGCGGTGGGCGCCAACCGGCGCGTAGATCCGGCAGTTGGTCTTGTTCTGCTCCAGCACCATCTGGTGCAGGGTCTCGCCCATGCCATGCAGACGCTGGAACTCATAGCGTTCGTTGCCGATGCCCTCGGCCATATGCAGGATTGCGGCGACGGTATGGGCGTTATGGGTGGCGAACTGAGGATAGATCCGGTCCGTCATGCCCAAAAGCTTGCGCGCGTTGGAGATATAGGACACATCGGTCAGCGGCTTGGAGGTGAAGACCGGGAAGCCGTCTACGCCCTCGACCTGGGCGCGTTTAATCTCGGTGTCCCAATAGGCGCCCTTGACCAGCCGCACCATGAAGCGGCGGTCGTATGTCTCGGCCATTTCGTGCAGCGCATCAATCGCCAGCCCGGTTCGGGGGCCATAGGCCTGCACCACCACGCCAAAGCCGTCCCAGCCGGCCAGCGCCGGGTCCGAAACCACCGCCTCGATCACCTCCAGCGACAGCGACAGGCGGTCGGCTTCCTCGGCATCAACATTCAGGCCCATCTTGGCCGCCTTCGCCAGCAGCGCCAGTGCCTTCAGGCGCGGCACCAGATGCTCCATCACACTGTGCTCATGTGCCAGCTCATAGCGCGGGTGCAGCGCCGACAGTTTCACCGAGATGCCGGGGTTCCTGCGGATGTCGTCGCTGTTGCAGGCAGCCGCGATGGCGGAAATCGCCTTGGAATAGGCCAGGTGATAGCGCGAGGCGTCGGCTTCTGTGCGGGCGGCCTCGCCCAGCATGTCGTAAGAATAGGTGTAGCCCTTGGCCTCCATCCCGGCGGCACGGTTCATCGCGCTTTCGATGGTTTCGCCAAGAACGAACTGGCGGCCCATCTCCTTCATCGCGCGGCTGACGGCGGTCCGGATCACCGGCTCGCCCAGGCGCTTGATGGCACCGCGCAGGGCACCGATCGGGCTTCGTTCCTCGTCCAGTACCTTGCCGGTCAGCATCAGCGCCCAGGTCGAGGCGTTGACCAGCGACGAAGTCGATTTGCCCAGATGCTTGCCCCAGTCGGACGGCGCGATCTTGTCCTCGATCAGCGCGTCGATGGTGTCGGCGTCCGGCACCCGCAGCAGCGCTTCGGCCAGGCACATCAGCGCCACGCCCTCATCGGTCGACAGCCCGTATTCGGCCAGGAACACCTCCATCAGACCCGGCGCCGAATGGCCGCGGATATCCCGCACCAGCGCAGCGGCGTTGGCGCAGATTCTTTGGCGGTCGTCGTCGGTGAGGGCGGCCTGGGCCACCAGCTGGTCGCGCATCGCGGTTTGATCGGCATAGGTGCCGGCGTCGATCCGGTAGCGCAGCTTGGTTTGAGCGGTCATGCGGGGAACTCCACAAAAGGTGTGCAGGGCTTTTGTTAAGAATACACCCTTTCCAAAAGGACAATCGCCTGAAGATGTGGTATCAGCAGTTCAAATTCTTGAAATATCAGTCTCTGGAAGTCCAAATGAACTCCTTCGATCTTGACCGCTTCGACCGGGCGATTCTGAATGTGCTGAGCGAGGACGGCCGCATCTCCATCGCTGACCTAGCACGGCGGATCGGGCTGTCGAAAACCCCGACCCAGACCCGGCTCAAACGGCTGGAAGTGGAAGGGATCATCACCGGCTACCGCGCCCTGGTGGACCCGATCCGGCTGGGGCTGGACCACGTGGCCTTTGTCGAGGTGAAGCTGGACGACACCCGCGAGGCGGCGCTGGCCAAGTTCAACGCTGCTGTGGCGCGGCTGCCGGAGATCGAGCAGGCGCATATGATGGCCTCGCATTTCGACTATCTGCTGAAGGTGCGGACCCGTTCGATGACCGATTACCGGGCAGTGCTGGGTGAAAAAATCTCCTCGCTGCCGCATGTGGCCTCAACGTCGACTTATGTGGCGATGCAGGCGGTCAAGGAGGACGGCGCGCTGGGGCCGCTGTAGGGGCTAGGCGGGGCTACACGTCCAGTTGACTTGATTGAAACCGCATTTGTGCGACCATGGGGTATGTTTCTTGCCCTGTTCCGCCCCCCGTTTGCTCTCGCTGCGGCTGTCACCGCAGCGGCTTTTCCGGCACACGCATCGGATTGCCCAGAAGCGCCTGACCACAGCACCCCGCTGGAAGCGCTGATGGAGGAGGTGAGAGGAGCAGAAAGTGAAACCCAGGCGCGGGAAATCGCCAACCGGATGTGGGAATATTGGGCCGATGCGCCCAACGCGCAGGCGCAGGCCATGCTCGACCGCGGAATGACAAAGCGCTCCGCCTTCGATTTCCTCGGCGCGCTGGAGGACTTCGACCAGCTGATTGCCTATTGCCCGGACTATGCCGAGGGCTACAACCAGCGCGCCTTTGTGCATTACCTGCGCCGGGATTTCGCCTCTGCCCTGGCGGATCTGGACCGGGCCTTGGAACTGTCGCCCCGCCATATCGCCGCGATGAGCGGGCGGGCTTTGTCGCTCTATGGCCTGTCCCGGCTGGAAGAAGCGCGCGAAGCCCTGGCGGCAGCGCTTAAGCTCAATCCTTGGCTGCCCGAACGCTATCTGGCGGACCCTGGCGGGCCGCTGGCACCCGCCGGCGCAGGGGATGTGGAGTTGTAGCACTGCCCGTGCTGCGGGAAAAATTCGCCGGTCCGGCCGAAAACAGATTGTCCGCGTGAAATCAGGAGGCTAGACCTGCGGCAAGGGCGGCGTTTGACGTGCCCCATGCCCGCGTGGTGGAATGGTAGACACCGGAGACTTAAAATCTCCTGGCCGTATGGCCGTGCCGGTTCGAGTCCGGCCGCGGGCACCAGCTTTCTCAAATGATCTGCGGTGTTCTTTCAGGGCAGTTCCCGTGCGGCTTGCAGCACCGGGCTGGTCAGGAAATGGATGCGTTTTTGATAGCTCTGCACTTTCTCGCGCTGGGATTGCGTTGCCGTGACGATAATTTTGTGCAAGATGTTTCGCGGAATGTGAAAGATCCGGCACATATGGCGCTCATCCACGAGAAAATCTCCGCTCTTCTGGAGGATATGAACCTGTCCAACCGGCAGGCGGCGCTGAAGTGCGGCATCCCTTATGGCACCTTCAACAGCGCGCTGAAGCACGAGCGCGAGATCGGCTGGAGCACGCTGGACGCGCTGGCGCGCGGGCTTGGGGTGTCGTTTCATTACTTCTCTTCCGAGACAGCGGGGCTGGAACTGCTGCCGGATATCCGTGCGGATGCAGCTGCCGTAAAGGCGTTTGAGATTCTCAATACCCGGCTGCAGGCCGCGGCCAGAACCCGGCAGTACAGCGGCTCCGACGTGTCGCTGCAGGATTTCCTGGACTGGTGGTTCACCAACAGCGGCCGCCTGGAAGGGTTTGACCGGCTGCAGCATGCGGTCGACATGTTCAACCCTCCGGATGCGGAGAGGAACCGCATCCAGCCGATCCGCTCCGGCCCGGCCAGCCTCGCCTCGATCTGCTTTGAAGTTTCTGACAGCAGCCAGCTTCGCAGCACGCTGAACGGGTTCAGCGACAAGGTGAACGCCGATCTGGTGATGGCCCACAGCGAAGCCATCAGCCGGGGCGAGCCGGTGATCACCCATCCCTCGCTGGACGTGAAACTGCTGAACGGGCGGCGGTTCACCCGCCAGTACCGAAGGGTGCTGGCGCCGGTCTATCTGCCTGACGGCAAGCTGCTGGTGGTCAACTTCTCACAGGACATCAAAACCGGCTAGGTCGCTCTGCAGCATATGCTCCATCTCCAGCCGGGGCGCGCCGACGAACCATTCGGTGCTGCTGCGCACCTCCGGTTCCGGGTCGCGCCACTTCTGCGCCCGGGGGATCGCCCGGGTGAAGCCATAGACAAGGTCCAGCCGCGCCTGCATGTGGCGGTCGGGGATGAAGGCGTAGATCCAGTCCACATCCCATTTCTGGATTGCCATTATCAGAAAGATCCGCATGAACGGCGCCAGCCGTTCCGCCCGCCGACCGCGGTGGCCGGGCAAAAAGGTCAGTTCACCGACATAGGCCAGCCGGCCGCGCACCTCGCGTGCCAGCGGCTCCGCCACGCTTTCCACGCCGCCGCCAGCTTCATTCGGGAATTGGTGGCGCGAGGTGCGCAGCAGGTACTCTGCCAGCGTCTCCCGGCCCAGATCCTGCAGCATCGAAGCGGCGCCGCCGATATAGGTGTCGCCGTCTTTCAGGAACAGCCAGAAGGCGGAGTTTTCAGTGTGGTCGGCCCGTTCGATGGCAAACCCCGGCATCTGGAACCGGCGTCCTGACGCCGCGGCCGTTTCCGGCACTTTCTCGAAATCGGTGAACATTTCGACCTGCAGACCTGCCTGCGAAAGCGCTTGTAAATAGCCCGAAAGCGTTTTCCCCAAGTCCAAAGAGTTCATCATGGTCCCCCGTCATTTTGTTATCTGCCCGGGCTTGCCGGATCCCCGAATGGCGTTGCCAGCCGGGACAGGACCACTAAACTCAAAACTACTTTTGCGGTAAATTGTTAGTTTCTTCGAGGGTGCACCGCGCCGGGATCATCTTGGGGTGTCAGGGCGGCAGAATTCGGTTTTTTCAAAGAAAAAGCCCGGCAGCGCTGCTGCCAGGCTGATCCGTGTGATGCGGGCTTTAAGTTGTGTCAGCCGCGGCCGCGGTAGGGCGGAACGCCCTGGTCCGGGATCCAGACGCCTTCGGGCATCGGGCCGGTCTGCCAGAACACATCAATCGGGATGCCGCCGCGCGGGTACCAGTAGCCACCGATGCGAAGCCACTTGGGCTCCAGGAAATCGGCCAGGCGGCGGGCGATGGAGACGGTGCAATCCTCGTGGAAGGCGCCGTGGTTACGGAAGGACGTGAGGAAAAGCTTCAGCGACTTGCTTTCCACCAGCCACTCTCCGGGCACATAGTCGATCACCAGATGGGCAAAGTCCGGCTGGCCGGTCATCGGGCAGAGCGATGTGAACTCCGGCGCGGTAAAGCGCACGTTGTAGGCCACGTCGGCCTGCGGGTTCTGCACCCGTTCCAGTTCCGCCTGTTCCGGGCTTTGCGGCACGATGGTGTCGCCGCCCAGCTGCTTCAGATTGCTGTAGATGCTGTCAGACATGTCAGGGTTCCTATGTTCAGACGCCGCGCTTGTTGCCCCAGACCAGCACATGCAGCTGGGGCAGGACGCGGGGGGTGAACCAGCCGTCGCCGGTCACTTTTTCAATCAGCCACAAGAGGCGTTCAGTGGCCTGGTTCAGATCGACGGGCAGCTCCGGGTCGACCTCGGGGTTGCCGGGCTGAAGATACAGCGGCAATTCCGGGTGGCGGTCTGCGGCGGCCTTGGCCCAGGCATAGTCGGCGTCGTCAAACACCACGATCTTCATCACCATCTGGCCGCAGCCCTGGGCCTGATGCAGGCAGCGGGTGAACTTGTGCCAGTCAGTCTTTTCGCCGCTCGACGGTGGCTTCGGACTCAGCACCAGCGTATCCAGCGCCCCGAACCAAGGCTGGGAAACCGAGCCCTGCGTCTCGCAAGCGAAACGGTAGCCTTCTTCCTTGCCGAGGGCGATTACCTGAGAAAAGTTCTGAATCGCCGGGTTGCCTCCGGAGATCGAGACGGTCAGCGGCTTGCCGCCGGACAGGCGCCGCACCTCTGCCATTATCTCTTCCGGCGTCATCACCGCCCAGTCTCGCCGGTTGGCACTGTCGACCGCATGCATGCTGTCGCACCAGGAACAGCGGTAATCGCAGCCGCCCGCGCGCACAAATACCGTGGGCTCCCCGATCAGCGCGCCTTCGCCCTGGATGGTGGGGCCAAAGATTTCAGCGATGCGCAAGCTCATGGCCGGTACTCGGCCCAGGTCTTGGGCGTCTCCGAGACTTTTACGGCGGTCACTTCCGGCCAGCGCGCATGGCACCAGTCATAGAAATGCCTGGCCATGTTTTCCGCCGTCGAATACCCCTCCAGCACGTCGTTCAGATGCCGGTGGTCGAAAGTGCCGTCGATGTAGTCCTTCAGCGGCTTCAACTCATGGTAATCGCGCACGAAGCCGTCGCTGTTCAGCTCCTTCGCCGCCAGCTCCACCACTACGATGTAGTTGTGCCCATGCAGACGGGCGCATTGATGGTCCGGTGGCAGGTGGGTCAGCTGGTGCGAGGCGGAGAAATGGAACTCTTTGGTGATCCGGAACATCAGGCGCTGTCCTTGGCGGCAATTGCCGCTTTCCAGAAATCAGGGTCGGCATAGTCCGTCGGATCCTCAATGCCTGCCAGATGGAAGGCCTCGCGCCGCTCCACGCAGGTGCCGCAGCGCCCGCAATGTTTCTCACCGCCCTTGTAGCAGGACCAGGTCTCGGCAAAGGGGGTGCTGTGCTTGGCGCCGGCGGTGACGATGTCGCCCTTTGTGCGGTGCACAAACGGAGTATAGAGACGCACGTCGGCATAGCCATCGAGTGCCGCGCGCTGCATGGCGTCAAACGCCTCGGTAAAGGCCGGCCGGCAGTCCGGATAGATGAAGTGGTCGCCGCCATGCACTGCGGTCGCCACAGCGTCATCGCCGTTTGCGGCAGCGATGCCATAAGCAATGGTCAGCATGATCGCGTTGCGGTTCGGCACCACGGTGACCTTCATGGTCTCTTCTTCGTAATGGCCGTCCGGCACGTCGATGTCATCGGTCAGGGCAGAGCCGGAAAGCGCGGCGCCGATACCGCGCATGTCGATGATGTCATGCGGCACGCCCAGCCGTTTGGCAGCGGCGGCAGCATAGTCCAGCTCCTTCTTGTGGCGCTGGCCGTAGTCGAAGGAGACAAGACGGGTCAGCTGATGTTCTTCAGCGACCATATGGGCAAGCGAAACGGAATCCAGCCCGCCCGAGCAGATAACGACAGTTTTCATTTTTGAACCCTTGTTTTGGTGACCGGGTAGGCTGCGACCGGTGCCGCGCGTTTAGCAGCATGGCGGGAGTGGCGCAAGCCGCGGGCGTATTGCGAACATTCGGCAGGACTTGTTGGAGAAATTTGAAAGTGGCAGTTGGCTTGGCCGGGCCCTTTTTAAATCGGTGGCAACTCCCCCTCCAGCCATTCCAGAAACGCCCGCGACGCCGGGGTGCTGGCATGGCTGGGCGGCGGCATCAGAAAATAATTCTCCAGCAGTTCCGCCGAGTGATCGCTGGCCCGGACCAGCTGGCCGCTCTCCAGCAGTCCGCCTGCCAGCGTGTCGTGGGACATGGAAATGCCCGCACCGTTCACCGCCGCAGTCATGGCAATCACGTAGGTGGAGGCCAGGTTGATCTCATGGTTGCGGTCAAACGGCACATCCTGCGACTTGAACCATGCCCCCCAGGACCCTGTCACACCTGCACAATCCAGCAGCGTTGCGGTGCTGAAGTCCACCTTGCCGCCCTGATAGCCTGGTGCGCAGACCGGGTAGAACCGGTCATAGGTCAGCCGCACCGCCGCTGCCGACATGTCGTTCGGGCGGCCAAAGCGGATCTCGGTCCCGGCAGAGGCGGCATGGCGCTCCGGGTCCCAGATCGGCGTCACGATGTTCAGCACCAGCCAGGGGAACTTTTCATACAGCCGCGGCAGCCGCGGCGATAGCCAGAAGACTGAGAATGCCATGTTGCATTGCAGGACCAGATGCCGCCCCTGATCGCCGCCGGTGAAGGCCAGGGTCCCGGCCGCAATCAGCTCAAACGCCTCGCGCACGATGGGCATGTAATTCGCTCCGGCCTCGCTGAGCTCCAGCGCCCGGGTTTTGCGGATGAACAGCTCCCGGCCCAGGAAGTTCTCCAGGCTGCGCACATGCTGGCTGATTGCCGATTGCGTCAGGTTCAGCTCCGCCGCGGCGCGGGTGAACGACAGATGCCGGGCGCTGGCCTCAAAGGCGCGCAGCCAGGTGAGCGGGGGCAGGGCGGAGGAGGGCGGTCCGGGAGGCGGCATGGATGTATGACCTATGCATTAGTTCAATTAATGCATAGCGGCTGAATCAATCGTTTGTCAGCAGGAATTGCGGCTGGCACCACTAGGAAAAGCGGAATTGGAGGCCCAAGATGAACAAACAAGCGGAGCTGAGCCCGAACCTCACCCATTGGCAGGAGCGCGTGGATATGGCTGCCGCCTTCCGCTGGACCGCGCGGCTGGACATGCACGAAGGCGTCGCCAACCATTTCAGCCTGGCAGTGAATGAGGACGGCACCCGGTTCCTGATGAACCCGAACCAGGTGCATTTCGCACGGGTGAAGGCTTCGGACCTCCTGCTGCTGGATGCCAATGACCCCAAGACCATGGACCGCCCCGACGCGCCGGACCCGACCGCCTGGGGCCTGCATGGCTCAATCCACCGGCTCTGCCCCCATGCGCGCTGCGTGATGCATGTGCATTCGATCCATGCCACCGTGCTGGCCTGCCTCGCTGACAGCACCCTGCCGCCGATCGACCAGAACACGGCCACCTTCTACAACCGCTATGTGGTCGATGGCGGTTTTGGCGGGCTGGCGTTCGAAGACGAGGGCGCCCGCTGCGCCTCGATGCTGAGCGACCCCAAAGTCAAGACCATGATCATGGGTAACCACGGGGTGCTGGTGATCGGCGATAGCGTCGCGGACACCTTCAACCGGCTTTATTACTTCGAACGCGCCGCGGAGACCTATATCCGCGCTCTGCAAACGGGTCAGAAACTGCGGGTGCTGAGCGACGAGGTTGCCGAGAAAACCGCGCAAGAATTGGAAGACTACCCGGATCAGGCTGAACGCCACCTGGCGGAACTGAAGGCGATCCTCGACGACGAAGGCTCCAGCTACGCAAGCTGAATGCCTGCAAGGGAGGCGGTAAAATGGACGGAACTTTGCACACCGCAGAACGCGACCGCGAGGCCGAGCGCTGGCATTACCACCCCAAGGGGCCGGTGCCGCTCAACCCGCTGTTCAACTGGCCGCCGCGCCCGGCGGCGGTCCTCAGCTGGTACCGCGGCGCCTGGATGGAGATCACTTCGCTGACGCTCTGCTTCCTGCTGGCGCTGGCGGTCTATGCCTGGATGCTGCCGCCGCTGGCGGAGATGGCCGCCTTCCGCCCGGGCTGGATGCTGCAGGTCTGGCTGGCCAACCTGCTGCCGCAGGCCACGGTGGCCGGGGGCCTGCACTGGTGGCTCTACATGCGCAAGGGCCAGGGCATGCAAAAGAAGTTCGACAAGCGCGACCTCTCACGCGGCAACGGCACCTTTACCTTTAAGAACCAGGTGTGGGACAACATCTGGTGGACGCTCGGCAGCGCAATCACCGTGGCGACAGCCTATCAATGGGGCATCTACTGGCTGATGGCCAACGGCTGGGTGCCGGTCGTGACCTTCGCAGAGGCGCCTGTGTGGTGCGTTGTCTGGCTGCTGTTCATCCCGATGTGGTCCGGGCTGCATTTTTACTGGGTGCACCGGCTGGAGCATCACCCGCGGCTCTATAAGCACGTGCATGCGGTGCACCACCGCAACGTCAACATCGGGCCGTGGTCGGGGATTTCAAACCACTGGTATGAAAACCTGCTCTACTTCACCACCTATTTCATCCACCTGATCGTGCCCTCGCACCCGCTGCACTTGGCCTTCCATGCGATGTTCCAGCAGGTGAGCCCGGTTCTGTCGCACTCCGGCTTTGAGCGGGTGATTGCCAAGGAGACCGAGGCCGCCAAGGCAGGGGATTTCTTCCACCAGCTGCACCACCGCTATTTCGAGTGCAACTACGGCACCTCAGAGATTCCCTTCGACAAGTGGTTCGGAACCTACCACGACGGCTCCGCCGCAGCGACAGAGCGGACCCGGGCTTTCAAGAAGCAGATGTACACCCGTTAGGATTGAGGGGTTTGGAAACTGATCAGGATCAAGGCGTAAATATTCGCGATTCCCTATGCCTGACCGCAGGACAGTCGAAGGCATAGGAGAAAGCCCATGTTGCGCCTTGCATCCATCCTCTATTCGCTGATCGGCAGCAGTCTGGCCGGAGCCGGGGTGATTGCGGTTCTGGCGGCCGGGCTGGTCACCACACAGGCAATCATAGGCGCCGCCGCAGCCGGGGCAGTACTGGCACTGCCAGTGGCCTGGCTGGTTGCAAAACAGCTGTATGCCCGCGGCGCCTGACGGGCGTCAGGCGTTCAGGAACACCCGCGCGGCGGCTTCGAACTCCCGCGGCTTCTCGGCGTGCAGCCAATGGCCCGCGCCGGGCAGCTTGGCAAACCGGGCATTGGGGAACCGCGCGCGGATCTCCTCGCGGTGCTCCGGCAGCACGTAATCCGACTCCGATCCTGACAGGAACAGGGCAGGCCCGTCCCAGGCGGCGTCCGTCTGCGGAAAGGACATGATGTTCGGCATCTGATCCGCCAGCGTATCCAGGTTCAGCTTCCATCGCTTGTTCGGCAGGTCCAGCGACTGGGTGAAGAAGCTCTGCAGCGCAGGCTCCACCCCGGCCTCACCCAACTGTGCGGCGGCCTCCGGGCGGCGCTCAATACTCTCCAGATCCAGCGACTTCATCGCATGGATATACTGAATTTGCGTGTGGCCATAAGCAACTGGCGCGATGTCGGCGACAACTAGCTTGCGCACCGCCTCAGGGTGGTTCAGCGCCAGCATCATCGCAGCCTTGCCGCCCATCGAATGGCCGATCACATCCATCTGGCCGCCATGGGCCGCAATCACCCCTGCCAGATCATCCGCCAGCTCCGGATAGGTGTGGCTGTCCGCGCGTGGGCTGTCGCCGTGGTTGCGCATGTCCACGGCCACCACCTGACGCTCATCCGACAGGCGCTTGGCGATGACGCCCCAATTGCGGGCAGAGCCATAAAGGCCGTGGGCAATCAGAAGCGGGGTGTTTGCAGTGGCAGAGCCATGAATGATCGTATTCAGCATGCTCACTTGATAGCCGCGCAGGCGGAGGCTTGCCACCCCCATTGAGGCAGCCGCGGCTGCAGGCTAGGGTAGCCCCGCAGCGCAGCTAAGGGAGAGTGCCGCAATGGCCGCCAGCCTGGACCAGGATATCGAAGACATCTGCACCCTCCTGAAGGAGCGCGAGCACGCCTCCGGCGATCTGTCCGCCGCTCTGAAACACGTCCGCCGCCGCATTCCGCGGCGGGTCTACAAACAGGGCATGCGGCTGGCCGCCGCGCTGCCGCTGCTGGCGCACCCCAAGCTGCGGATGACGGTAGACGAAAAGCCGCTGCAGGGCGCCGCCCGCGAGGTGAAGGCGCATTTGCAGAAAATCGACCTGGCCGACCGGCGCAAGGGCTTCTGGCTCGGTGTCCTTGGCAGTATGGCGTTTTCCATCCTTTGCGTGCTGATCCTTTTGGTGGTGGTGCTGCGCTGGCGCGGCCTGATCTGATTTCCCGCTTTACGCCACGTCTGCCGGCGGTATTTTGAACGCAGTTCAAGACAAAGGCAGGGGGCCATGGCAGGCAAGGTAGAGGCGCGCAAGGCAGCGCTGCGGCAGAAACTGGTTGAGGCGGCTGAGATCCGCATCGCACGCGACGGGGCAGGGGCGCTGCGCGCCCGCGATCTGGCACAGGATGCGGGCTGTGCGCTGGGGGCGATCTACAACGCCTACGACGATCTGACCGCCATCATCATGGCGGTGAACGGGCGCACCTTCCAGAAACTCGGCGCTGCGGTTGAGGCCTCGGTTGCGGGCCGGGAGGCGGAACCGTCCACCCGCCGCCTGATCCTGATGAGCAACGCCTACCTGCATTTCGCGGTGGAAAACACCAACCTCTGGCGGGCGATGTTCGACCTGCGGATGACGGCTGAGGACAAGGCACCGGAGTGGTACCTGACCGCGCTGGATGACCTGTTTGCCAATATCGCCCGGCCCGTGGGGGAACTGTTCCCGGACAAGGACGCGGGTGAGGCATCCCTGATGGTGCGGGCACTGTTTTCGGCTGTGCACGGCATCGTGCTCCTGGGCCTGGAGCAGCGCATCTCCGGCGTGCCGCCGGAACGGATCGAACAGATGATCGCCCAGGTGCTGGAGCAAATCGGCGGTAAGTAGTTTTTGAACGGTGTTCAAAAACTACTTGAACACCGTTCATGTTGTTGCTACATGATTCCCCGTGAACGATGTTCATGTTTGCGGAGGAAGCAATGTTCAACACTCTGAAGACCCTGATCACCGGTGCCAGCGCCCGGGCAGAAGAGCAGCTGCGCGAGACCTACTCGATTGAGCTGATCACCCAGAAGATCCGCGAGGCGGACGCCAACCTGAAGGCGGCCAAGCTGACGCTGGCCAGCCTGATCCAGCGCCAGCGGGCAGAGCAGCGCCAGGTGGACACCCTGGAGGAGCGCATCCGCGACCTGATGGCCCGGGCCGGCGAGGCGCTGGAGGCGGGGCGCGAGGATCTGGCCCGCAGCGCGGCCCAGGCGGTGGCCGACATGGAGAACGAACTGGCGGTGCGCCGACAGACCCTGGACCGGCTCGACACCCGCATCCTGCAGCTGCGCCAGTCGGTGGAAACCGCCAGCCGCCGCATCGCGGATCTCAAGCAGGGTGCCATTGCCGCCCGCGCCACCCGGCACGAGCAGGACATCCAGCGCCGCCTGCGCCGCCACACCGGCGGGGACAGTCCGGCAGAGGAGGCCGAGGCGCTGATCCGCGACGTGCTGCAGCGCGACGACCCTTTCGAGCAGGGCGAAATCCTGCGCGAGATCGACGGCGAGCTGAACAACACCTCGATTGCCGACGATCTGGCCGACGCGGGCTTCGGCCCCCGCAGCCGCAGCACCGCAGCAGATGTGCTGAGCCGCCTCAAACCCAGGGACTGACCCGCCCGTTCACATTCCACGCGGCCAGCCGGGCCGCACTGACTTCATAGAATTTACTGGAGAAATCACATGTATACCGACAACACCGACAACAAGCTGATCATTTTTCTGAACACTGCCGGCGTCGCAATCGCCTATGGCATGCTGGGAATTTCCCTGTGGCTCTCGACCGATGTGCCGCTGGCGACCAAGGGCTATTGGGGTATGGCGGTGCTGCTGCTGACGCTGAGCCTGATCAACGTGGTCAAGTACCGCTTCGACCACCGCTCCAGCGAGGACCGCATCCGAAAGATCGAGGATGCCCGCAATGAAAAACTGCTGGAAGACGCGCTGATGGACACCAAGAAGGAGTTCTGACAGCCGTCAGTCTGACGCTGGCATCAAGGCCGCCCGCCGCAGTCGGCGGGCGGTTGCTGTCAGTGCAGCAGGTACTGTGCCGGGACCGCAGGGCACAGCCAGACACCGTTCGCGGACAACAAGAACTCATGCCCTTCCGCCGCCATGCGCGCAGCATCAATGCTGAGGACGGCGGGCGTGCCGTGGCGCATCCCCACGGACCGGGCTGTTTCCGCGTCCGGTGACAGGTGCACATGCTGCCGCTGCATCGGTTTCAGCCCTTCGCAGAGGACCGCAGGCAGGCTGCGCTCCGCAGTGCCATGAAACAGCGTTGCCGGCGGGCGGCAGGGGGTCAGCCCCAGATCCACGGCAAGGGAATGGCCTTGGTTTGCCCGGATTTTCAGACCGTCAGGTGACAGCGAAAACCGTTGTTTGCTGCTTGTGCGCACAACTTCTTCAATCTGGCGGCGGGTCACAGGGGGGGCGGCCTTGGTCAGGATGGCGTCCACTCCGACCCAACCCTGCCAGTCCATGTTCAATCCCAGCGCGCCGGGATTGTGCCGCAGGATATAGCTGAGAAATTTGCTGAGCTGTTTCAAATCATTGTCTGGCATGGCCGCACTATTCCGGTTTAACCGCAGGAGGTCCAGACAGGCAGTTCTCCCGCCCCTTTCCGGCCTGCCTTCGGCCGGCCTGCAAGCGTTGGGCGTGGCGCCGTGCGGGTGCACGGCGCGGGCAGCGCCCCGCCAGGGGCGCTGCCGGGCCCAAGGCCCTTGCCGGGGCATCCTTGATGCACAGGCGGGGCGCGGGAGCCTGCCGGGCAACAAAAAAACCGCCGCGGCCTCGGGGCCGCGGCGGTTTCCTGTGTTCAGCGAAGCCCGTGCTTACAGGTTCGGATAGAGCGGGAACCTGGCGCAGAGGCCCGCGACCTTGGCGCGCACCGCCGCTTCCACATCCGCATTGCCCTCTTCCCCGTTGGCCGCCAGACCATCGATCACCTCGATGATCAGGTCGGCGATCTGGCGGAACTCCGCCTCGCCGAAGCCGCGGGTGGTGCCGGCCGGCGTGCCCAGGCGCAAACCGCTCGTCACGGTGGGCTTTTCCGGGTCGAACGGGATGCCGTTCTTGTTGGTGGTGATATGGGCGCGGCCCAGCGCCTTGTCGGCGATGTTGCCGGTGACGCCCTTGGGCCGCAGGTCGACCAGCATCACATGGGTGTCGGTGCCGCCGGTGACGATGTCCAGGCCGCCCTGGATCAGCTGGTCCGCCAGCGCTGCCGCATTGGCGCGCACCTGCTTCTGGTAGGCCTTGAACTCCGGCTTCAGCGCCTCGCCGAAGGCCGCCGCCTTGCCGGCGATCACATGCATCAGCGGGCCGCCCTGGATGCCCGGGAAGATCGCCGAGTTCACCTTCTTGGCAATCGCCTCGTCATTGGTCACGATCATGCCGCCGCGGGGGCCGCGCAGGGTCTTGTGGGTGGTGGTGGTGGCGACATGCGCATGCGGGAACGGCGAGGGGTGCTCGCCGGCGGCGATCAGGCCTGCGATATGGGCCATGTCGACCATGAAATAGGCGCCCACGCTGTCGGCGATTTCACGGAACTTCGCAAAGTCGATCTGGCGCGGGATGGCGGAGCCGCCGGCGATGATCAGCTTGGGGCTGTGCTCGCTGGCCAGCGCCTGGATCTGATCGTAGTCGATCCGGTTGTCATCGCGGCGCACGCCGTAATGCACCGCGTTGAACCACTTGCCGGACTGGTTCGGCGCCGCGCCGTGGGTCAGGTGGCCGCCGGAGGCCAGGTCCATGCCGAGGATGGTGTCGCCGGGCTGCAGCAGCGCCTGGAACACGCCCTGGTTGGCCTGGCTGCCGGAGTTCGGCTGGACGTTGGCGAATTCGCAGCCGAACAGCGCCTTGGCCCGGTCGATGGCCAGGTTTTCGGCGACGTCGACATACTGGCAGCCGCCGTAATAGCGGCGTCCCGGGTAGCCTTCGGCGTATTTGTTGGTCAGCACCGAGCCTTGCGCTTCCATCACCGCGGCCGAGACGATGTTCTCCGAGGCGATCAGCTCGATCTCGTCGCGCTGGCGGCCCAGCTCCGCCGTGATCGAGGCATAAAGTTCAGGATCGCGCTCAGACAGCGCTTGGGTGAAAAAGCCGGTGTCACGGGTTGCTTCAGTCATGATGGCTCCGTTGGAGTAGGGATCAGAATTGAGCGATTTCCTATAGGAAACATCCTTGCGCCGGAAGCCTGTAAAGCGACATTTCCCTGCGACAGAACGGCAACTATGGCCATCGGCGGAAAGCTGTGATTGTTTCGGAACCAGATGCCTAATACCGGAAACAGATTTCATGAGTTTGAGAATCGCCTTTCTGGCCAGCGACGTTGACGTGGCACAGGATGCGCTGGCTGAGTTGAGCCGCCGCTACGGCCATGTGCCGCCGGATCAGGCCCAGGTGATCGTGGCGCTCGGCGGCGACGGCTTCATGCTGCGGACCCTTCATACCATGATCGATCACCCGGCGCCGGTTTACGGCATGAACCGCGGCACCGTCGGCTTTCTGATGAATGAGTACCGCGAGGACGGGCTGATCGAGCGGCTTGAGGAAGCGGTGCAGGAGATCATCAATCCGCTGTCGATGACCGCCATGGACCGCCGCGGCGAGGTGCACAAGGCGCTTGCGATCAATGAGGTCTCCCTGCTGCGTGCAGGCCCGCAGGCGGCGCGGCTGCGGATTTCTGTGGATGGCAGGATGCGGATGGAGGAGCTGGTCTGCGACGGCGCGCTGGTGTCCACCCCGGCGGGCTCCACCGCTTATAACTATTCAGCCCATGGCCCGATCCTGCCGATCGGATCGGATGTGCTGGCACTGACCGCCATTGCGGCTTTCCGGCCGCGGCGCTGGCGCGGGGCGCTTTTGCCCAGCAATGCGATGGTGCGCTTTGACGTGCTGGAGGCGGATAAGCGCCCGGTGATGGCCGATGCTGACTCGATTTCGGTGGCGGATATCGACTGGGTGGAGATCCGAACGGATACGCAAATCCGCCATAAAATCCTGTTCGATCCCGGCCACGGGCTGGAAGAAAGACTGATCTCCGAACAGTTTACCTGATTGTTTAACGCGGGGTTCACGAGTCTGTGAACCTCCCGGTAACCATTCCGTGCGAGGATTTATCCACAGGCTGGTGCTGTTGGCATCGCCTGAGGCTGCAAAGCCGATGAGCCGGACCGGCGGTTTTATGTGTTCCAGTTTTACGATTTGAGCCGGTCTGGCCCGGCACGCCTGCGCGTAGTCCTGCAGGCGGGAAGTGCCGCGCTGGTAGCGAGTGTCTTGGGTCAGCAAGGACCCCGGGAGGAGCTGAGGCTGCTCCCGGGGACTTCATACGCCTGTTCCCTCTTCGCAATTTGCGGGCTGCTGTGCTGCAGTGCGCAGGCTCTTGGAATGGCAAACGGGCGCGGAGGGCGACTGTCCGCTGCGGGGGCGGCTGGCAGGCCCGGTTAATTGGCCTGATTGACTGGCCCGCCAGGCTGGCCCACCAGGCTGGCCTGTCAGGCAGGCACGTGAGGCAGGCACGGCAATTAAGCCAGGCAATCAGGTATTGCAAACACGCCCGGCAAACTGGCACGATCTGCGCCTTCGCAAGCCGGATTGCCTTGGTGCCCGGGATGTCCGGGTTCCGGTCCACCCCGCACAGGTGCCTTGTGCTTTGGCTTGGCCATTCCGCCGATCTGCCAGCCCCTTCAATCTGCGGGGTCTCACGTCTCGGCAAAATCCGCGCGCGAATGGCGCTGCGGGGCGCAATGCCTGAAGTTCCCCGCAGGGCATGGCGGGCAGGGTGCTACACGCTGCCGCCCGCTGACATCTTCTGCCACAGCGGCAGGCACATGCGGCCGGCCCGGGCCTCAATTGCGGCGCAGGCGTCCACTGCCAGATCCTCGCGCCAGCGGCGGGCGGCGATTTGCACATTGACGGGCTGCGGTCCCTTGGGCAGCTCTGCCAGGCGGGCCGGGACCGAGGCGGCAGGCAGGCCGAGGAAATTCATCGCATAGGAATAGACCGCACAGCCCAGAACCTCATGCACGCCAGCCGCGCCTTCGGTGTCGCGGTCCGGCTTGAAGAACGGCTGCGGCAGGAAGGGCGAGAGCACCAGCGGGTAGTCCTCCATGAACAGCGACCATTGCCGCGCATAATGGGTCCGTTTGGCCATCATTTGCAGCAGTTCATCGTCGGCGAAGGGCGGGAACTCCTGAAAATAGACGGAAAAGATGTCGCGCACGGTCTGGGAGCCGGCCGCATCCACATCGTGTTTCATCAGTGCATAGATCTCACCCATCAGCGCCCGGTAGCCGGTGCGCCCGGCGTCAAACACGTTGGGGGGCTCGATCGCCTCTACCTGATAGCCCGCATCACGCAAAGCATCTCGGGCGAAATCCAGCGCGGCCTCGACCTCCGGGTGCAGGTCATAGCCGTGGGTGTTCTTGGTGAAGGCGACCCTGATTGGCCCCTCAGGAGCAGCGCCGCGCCAGGGCATCGGCACATGGAACGGGTCGCGGGGATCTGGCGCGATCAGCGAGGGCATCGACAGGTGCAAATCTTCGGCGCTGCGGGTGATCAGCCCCTGCACCGACATCAGCTGCGCCAGCAGGCCCCGTTCCGCCGTCTGGCTGGGGTTCCAGGCGGGCACCCGGCCAAGGCCAGGCTTGACCGTCACCGCGCCATTGGCGGCGGCAGGGAAACGCAATGACCCCCCGATGTCATTGCCGTGGGCCAGCGCTCCGATCCCGGCCATCACCGCCGCCCCCGCACCGCCGGAGGAGCCGCCGGGAGAGATGTGCCGCCCCCAGGGGTTGTGAGTACGTCCGTGCAGCGGGTTGTCAGTGTCGGCGCGAAAGGAAAATTCCGGCGTGTTGGTGCGCCCGATCACCACCGCACCGGCCCTTTGCAGGTTCTCCACAACAGGGGCATCTGCCGGGGCGATCAGGTCCTTCAGTGCAGCAACGCCGTTGGAAGTGGCGTGGCCCTTCTGATCGATGTTGATCTTGATGGTCACCGGCACTCCGTGCAGCGGGCCGGGTTCCTGGCCCTGTGCGCGTGCTTTGTCCAGCCTTTGCGCGCGCTCCAGCGCCTCGCTGCTCAGATCTTCGACTACGGCGTTCAGGGCCGGGTTCACCGCGTTCATGCGGTTTATCGAGGCCTGGATCGCGCCTTCCGCACTGACGTCGCCACCGCGTGTCAGGGTGGTCAGTTCCGTTGCGCTGAGGCGCCATAGGTCTTCATTTGCCATCTGCTCGTCTCCCTGTCCCGCAGCCTAGGCGGGCAGGGCGCAGTTGCAAGCAAAACCGGGCGGCAGGAAGCCGGAATTCTGCGAGAATTCCGGCCTGTTTTCCGGCGCGGAAAACAGGCTCCGCCTGCGGGCGGAGCCTCGAAAAATCCTCGCAGGATTTTTGCCCGTTTCCCGCGCCGGGAAACGGGCGCGTTATTTGGCGTAGCCGATACTCTGCAGCGCCACGGTGATCTCCTCCAGGATCGCGGGATCATCGATGGTTGCAGGCATTTTCCACGGTGTCCCGTCGGCGATGTTCACCATGGTGCCGCGCAGGATCTTGCCGGAGCGTGTCTTGGGCAGGCGGTCGACCACCACTGCCAGCTTGAAGGCGGCGACGGGGCCGATCTTCTCGCGCACCAGCTTGACGACCTCAGAGACAACTTCCGCACTGTCGCGGTCTGCACCGGCATTGAGGCAGAGGAAGCCCACCGGCATCTGCCCCTTGAGGCTGTCCGCCACCCCAATCACCGCGCATTCGGCGACATCCGGGTGGCCCGCCAGCACTTCCTCCATGCCGCCTGTGGACAGCCGGTGGCCCGCCACGTTGATCACATCATCGGTCCGCGCCATGATGTAGAGATAACCATCCTCGTCCTTCATGCCGGCATCGCCGGTCTCGTAATAGCCGGGGAAGGTGTTGAGGTAGCTCTTCTTGAAGCGGTCCCCGGCATTCCAGAGCGTCGGCAGGGTGCCCGGCGGCAGCGGCAGTTTCACAGCAATCGCGCCCAGTTCGCCCGGCGCCACCGGGTTGCCGCCCTCATCGAGGATATCCACCTCATAGCCCGGCATCGGTACGGCGGGAGAGCCGAGTTTCGTCGGCAGCTCCTCGATCCCCAAGGGGTTTGCCGCAATCGACCATCCGGTCTCTGTCTGCCACCAGTGGTCGACCACCGGCACCTTCAGCTGCTCTTGCGCCCAGGTGATGGTGTCCGGGTCCGCACGCTCGCCCGCCAGGTAGACCTGCTGCAGGCAGCTCAGGTCGTATTTCCTGACGTATTCGCCCTTGGGGTCTTCCCGCTTTACCGCGCGGAAGGCGGTGGGGGCGGTGAAGAAGCTTTTGACCTTATGCTCGGAAATCACCCTCCAGAAGGTGCCCGCATCCGGCGTGCCCACGGGCTTGCCCTCGAACACGATGGTGGTGTTGCCGTGGATCAGCGGCCCGTAGCAGATATAGCTGTGGCCCACGACCCAGCCCACATCGGACGCAGCCCAGAACACGTCGCCGGGATCGACGTTGTAGATGTTCTTCATGGTCCAGTTCAGCGCCACCAGCTGGCCTGCGGTGTGGCGGATCACCCCCTTGGGCTGGCCGGTGGTGCCGGAGGTATAAAGGATATAGGAGGGGTGGTTGCCCTCAACCGGCACGCATTCGGCAGGCTCCACACCGTACTGGAAGCCGTGCCAGTGCACGTCTCGGCCCGGGATCAGCTCTGCCACTTCCTGCTCGCGCTGGAAGATCACGCAGAAATCCGGCTTATGGCTGGCCAGGTCGATGGCGCCGTCCAGCAGCGGCTTGTAGTGCACGATCCGGCCCGGCTCGATGCCGCAGGAGGCGGCGATGATCGCCTTGGGCTTGGCATCGTCGATCCGTACCGCCAGCTCGTTGGAGGCAAAGCCGCCGAACACCACCGAATGAACCGCGCCGATGCGGGCGCAGGCCAGCATCGCCTCCAGCGCCTCGGGGATCATCGGCATGTAGATGATGACCCGGTCGCCTTTTTCCACGCCCTTGGCGCGCAGGGCGCCGGCCAGGGTGGCAACGCGGTTGCGCAATTCGACATAGGAGATTTCACGCTTGGTATGGGTGACCGGGCTGTCGTAGATGATCGCGGTCTGCTCGCCGCGGCCCTGTTCCACATGGCGGTCAACGGCGTTGTAGCAGGTGTTCACCTTGGCATCCGCAAACCATTCATAAAGACCGTCGCCCTTGTCAAACAGCGCCTGCTTCGGGGCCGCGTCCCAGCTGATCGACTGGGCTGCCTCCATCCAGAAGCTTTCCGGATCCTGTTTCCAGGCGGCGTAAATATCCTGATATCCCATGGTGTTCATCTCCTCCTGCCAATTGCGTAGGCGACAAAGCGGCGGGCGGGCAAGTTTTGCCGCGGCTTCACGCAAGGTTCGTCAAGGAATTTACAGGTTTTGGCCGGATTTGCGCGGATGATTTACTGAATTTACAGGGCCGCTCCGGTTTGCACCCTGCGTGTTTTGCAAAGTGGTATTTGCTGCAGAATAATCCGGAGTTGCGGAGAATTTTTGCAAACTTGCAAAAACTGGCTGCCGAACGAATGGAGCTGCCGCCGGGAATCACCCGCCTGAGGATTTGGCATAGCGGGGCAGGCTGTCCTTCAGCTCCAGCCAGCTCACATGGTCCGAATGGAACACATGGAACCTGGGCGGCATCTGGCTGGGGCTTTCCAGCGTCGCGGTATAAAGATGGATGTTCACCGGGTCGCGCGCGGTACGGTAGGCCATTTGGGTGCCGCAGGTGCTGCAGAACAGCCGCTCGACGCCTTCCGATGAAGTGTAGACCTTGGGGTCCGCACCGGACCAGTCCACGGCCTCATGCGGCAGCCCGAAAAATGCGGTGACAGGTGCCGCGCAGTTGCGGCGGCAGTCGGCGCAGTGGCAGTAGCAGCTCCAGGCCGCCTCGGCCCGGCTCTCCCAATGCACTGCGCCGCAGTGGCAATGGCCTCTCATTTCCGGTCTCCCTGATTGGGCGGCCGGCAAATGGGGCCGCGCAGTTAACCGTAGTGCGCGACCGGGGTGCCGGCAATGGCCGCCATGTTCAGAAGGCCCCGCGCGGTGATCGACGGCGAGACAATATGGGCGCGGTTGCCCATGCCCATCAGGATCGGCCCCACTTCCAGCCCGCCGGCCCGCATCTTGAGGATATTGCGCACGCCGGAGGCTGCATCGGCATGGGCAAAGATCAGCACGTTGGCCGCCCCCTCCAGCCGTGAATTGGGGAAGATCCGCTCGCGCAGTTCCGGGTCCAGCGCGGTGTCGATGTTCATCTCGCCCTCATAGACGAAATCGCGGCGCTTATCGTCGAGGATGTCGATTGCGGCACGCAGCCGGCTGCCGGTGTCGCAGGAGATATTGCCGAATTGCGACTGCGAACACAGCGCGATTTTCGGTGCGAGGCCGAAACGGCGCACATGGCGGGCAGCGCCTATCACGGTCTCGGCAATCTGCTCCGGCGTCGGCTCCACATGCACATGGGTGTCGGCGATAAACAGGGGGCCGTCTTCCAGGATCATCATCGACAGCGCGCCATGCGGCGAGTAGGTGCCGCCGCCCAGCACCTGCTGCACGTAATTCAGGTGCCAGCGGTATTCGCCGAAGGTGCCGCACAGAAGGCTGTCCGCCTCGCCGCGGTGCACCATGATGGCACCGATGGCGGTGGTGTTGGTGCGCATGATCGCCTTGGCCAGATCCGGCGTCACGCCGCGGCGCTGCATCACCTTGTGATAGCTGTTCCAGTAGTCGTAGTAGCGCGGGTCGTTCTCCGGGTTCACCAGCTGGAAATCACGTCCCGGGCGCACGTCCAGCCCCAGCCGTTCGCAGCGGCGCTCGATCACTTCCGGGCGGCCGATCAGGATCGGGGTCTCGGTGGTTTCTTCCAGGATGGCCTGGGCCGCGCGCAGCACCCGCTCATCCTCGCCCTCGCTGAACACGATCCGGCGGGCCGCGGCGCGGGCCGCCTCGAACACCGGGCGCATCAGCAGGGCCGATTTGAACACCGTCTGGTTCAGCTTCTGCTTATAGGCGGTGATGTCCTCGATCGGGCGGGTCGCCACGCCGCTTTCCATCGCCGCCTTGGCCACCGCCGAGGAGACCACCGCCACCAGCCGCGGATCAAACGGCTTGGGGATCAGGTAATCGGCGCCAAAGGTCAGCTGCTCGCCCTTATAGGCAGCTGCCGCCTCAGCCGAAGTGGTGGCGCGGGCGAGTTCGGCAATGCCGTCGACGCAGGCAATCTGCATTTCGTCGTTGATCTCCGTCGCCCCTACATCCAGCGCGCCCCGGAAGATAAAAGGGAAGCACAGCACATTGTTGACCTGATTGGGAAAATCGCTGCGCCCGGTGGCGAGGATCGCATCCGGTGCCACCTTGCGCGCCTGGTCGGGCATGATCTCCGGCGTCGGGTTAGCGAGCGCAAAGATGATCGGCCGCTTGCTCATCCTGGCGACCATGTCCGGCTTCAGCACATTGGGGCCGGAGAGGCCCAGGAACATGTCGGCGCCGTCCATCACCTCGTCCAGCGTGCGCTTGTCCGAGGCCTGGGCGAATGCCGCTTTCTGCGGGTTCATGTCCTCTTCGCGGCCCTCGTAGACCAGACCGTGAATGTCGCAGAGCCAGATGTTCTCGCGTTTGACACCCAGTTTCACCAGCATGTTCAGGCAGGCAATCCCCGCCGCGCCGCCGCCGGTGGAGACGATCTTGATGTCCTCGAACGACTTGCCGGCCACATGCAGCGCGTTCTTGGCGGCAGCCCCCACCACAATTGCGGTGCCGTGCTGGTCGTCGTGGAACACGGGGATATTCATCCGCTCGCGGCACAGCTTTTCCACCACAAAGCAGTCCGGCGCCTTGATGTCTTCGAGGTTGATGGCGCCAAAGGTCGGCTCCAGCGAACAGACGATATCGGCCAGTTTCTCCGGATCGCTCTCGTTCACCTCGATGTCGAAACAGTCGATGCCCGCGAAATTCTTGAACAGAACCGCCTTGCCCTCCATCACCGGCTTGGAGGCCAGCGCGCCGATGTTGCCGAGGCCCAGCACCGCAGAGCCGTTGGACACAACCGCCACCAGATTGCCGCGCGAGGTATAGCGCGCGGCATTGGCCGCATCCGCCTTGATCTCGATGCAGGCCTCCGCGACGCCGGGCGAATAGGCGCGGGACAGATCGCGGCCGTTGGCCATCGGCTTGGTTGCGCGGATCTCCAGCTTACCGGGGCGGGGGAACTCGTGATAGTTGAGTGCGGCTTGCCGCGTGCTCTGTGAATCGGACATCTGGCGCTCCTCGGAAAGGGTATTGTTTAGCGTTAAACCATTTTTCCTGCCGGAAACATAGCCCAAACTGACGCAAACAGACGCGGCGGCAGGGCGGCTGGCGGGTTCTTGCATAAACCTTGCCGCAAGGTCACTGTCCTGCCAACTGATCAGGGAGTGAAAAATGAGCGAAACAATCGCCGAGATCCGCCTGCCGACGGATGAGCTGCGTAATGACATTCCGTTTTATACCAAGGTTTTGGGCATGAAGATGGACATGATCTATCCGGCGGATGATCCGCGCACCGCAGTGTTCTCCGGCCACGGCCTGCGTCTCAGGATCGAAAAAGGAGCCGGGGAAAGCCCCGGCACTATCCGCATTCTGACTGAAGATCCTGATGGATTTGCCGAAGGACAGCGCCGCCTGACCGCACCCAACGGCACCAAGGTGGAGATCGAGGAACGCCACCCGCCGATGGTGATGCCGGAAACGGTGCACAGCTTCGTGGTCCGCCGCCTCAAGGATCAAGCGCCTTGGATCATCGGCCGCGCAGGCATGCACTACCGCGATCTGGTGCCGGACCGGCTGGGCGGCTCTATCATTGCCAGCCACATCCGCATCCCCGACGGCGGCCCGGTGCCGGATATGGTGCATTTCCACCGGGTCGGTTTCCAGCTGATCTTCTGCATCCACGGCTGGGTCGATGTGGTCTATGAGGACCAGGGCGAGAAGATGCGTCTGACGGCAGGCGATTGTTTCATCCAGCCGCCGGAAATCCGCCACCGGGTGCTGGAGGCCAGCGACAACGTGCAGGTGATCGAGATCGGCGTGCCGGCGGAGCACGTGACAGAGATCGACCACGGGATGACCCTGCCGACACCGCACTACCGCCCCGAACGGGAATGGCAGGGCCAGCGGTTCGTCTACAACAAGGCGGGAGGCGCCGAGTGGGTCCCGTTCCGCCTGCCGGGCTATGTCTGCCGTGACACCACGATTGCCGAAAACACCAAGGGCGTTGCTGGCGTGCAGGTGGTGCGCCGGGGTGAGGGCGATCCGCAGTGGGCGGCGCATGACACCGACATCCACTTTACGTTCGTGATGAACGGCGCGGTCACGCTGGAGGGCGAGGGGCGCGAGCCGTATCAGCTAGAGCAGGGCGATGCCTTTGTCATTCCGCCGGGGATGAAGACCCGCCTCAGCGCGCCGTCGGATGATGTGGAGCTGTTGGAGGTGACGCTGCCCGGGGTGTTCAACACCACGCTGGCCTGAACCTAGGGCGGCGCAAAGATCTGAATCCGGGGGCTTTCGCTTCCCGGAGCAATTCAGCTATCCTGCGGCATCTTGACCAAATGATCAAAAACCGGGGAATCGCCATGAGCCTCAAAGCCGCCGCTGCCGCTGTCCGTGAAAACGCCCACGCGCCCTATTCCAACTTCAAGGTCGGCGCCGCTGTCCGCTCCGCCTCCGGCCAGATCTATGTGGGCTGCAACGTCGAAAACGTGGCCTACCCCGAGGGCACTTGTGCCGAGGCCGGTGCGATTGCTGCGATGGTGGCGGCAGGGGAGAAAGAACTGGCGGAGGTCTACGTGATCGCCGATTGCCCGACCCCGATCACGCCCTGCGGCGGCTGCCGCCAGAAGATCAAGGAATTCGCCAGCGGAGACGTCAAGGTCATGATGGCCACCACCGACGGCGAGGAGCAGGAAACCACCATCGCCGCGTTGCTGCCCGGCGCCTTTGACGCGGACCATATGGAGCGCAGCTGATGGACGCCCGCGCCATCAACGCCTGCCTGCGCCGCGGTGAGACACCGGGTGAGGATGCGCTGCGCTGGTTTGCCGACGGCTTGGCCAGCGGTGCGGTTTCTGACGCGCAGGCCGGTGCCTTTGCCATGGCGGTCTGCCTGCAGGGCCTGAGTGTTGAGGGGCGCCGCGCCCTGACGCTGGCGATGCGCGACACCGGCGATGTGCTGGTGTGGGATCTGGACGGTCCGGTACTAGACAAGCACTCGACCGGCGGCGTGGGCGATTGCGTCTCGCTGCTGCTGGCGCCTGCGCTGGCAGCCTGCGGTGCTTATGTGCCGATGATCTCCGGCCGCGGGCTCGGCCATACCGGCGGCACGCTGGACAAGCTGGAGGCCATCCCCGGCGTCTCCACCAGCGTCAGCGAAGACCACCTGCGCCGCATGATGCAGGATATGGGCTGCGCCATCGTGGGTGCCACTGCGCAGATCGCGCCAGCGGACAAGCGGCTCTATGCGATCCGCGACGTGACCGCGACGGTGGAAAGCCTCGACTTGATCACCGCTTCGATCCTGTCCAAGAAACTGGCCGCCAGCCCGGATGCGCTGGTGCTGGACGTCAAGATCGGCTCCGGCGCTTTCATGAAAACCGCTGATGACGCGCGCGCGCTGGCGCAATCGCTGTGCGATACCGCCAATGCTGCGGGCTGCAAGACCTCCGCGCTGATTACTGACATGAACCAGCCGCTGGCGCCCGCGCTTGGCAATGCGCTGGAGGTGGCAGAGGTGATGCGGGTTCTGACCGGCGCTGCTGCCGGACCGCTGGCGGAAATCACCGCAGTTCTCGGTGGCGAGCTTTTGGTGCTCGCAGGCCTCGCAGCGGATGCAGAGGCCGGTGCGGCCCGGATCAGCGCTTCTCTCAGCGACGGCCGCGCGGTGGAGCGCTTTGCCAGGATGATTGCCGCCATGGGCGGCCCGGCCGATTTTGCCGTTCGCTGGCGGGATCACCTGCCGGTCGCGGACGTGGTGCGCGAAGTGAAGGCGCCAGTTGCCGGGCATGTCTCCGCCATGAACGGCGAGGCGCTTGGCCTCGCGGTTGTTGCCCTCGGCGGCGGCCGCATGGTGGAAAGCGACCGCATTCATCCGGGTGTCGGGATTTCGGATATTGTCCGCCTCGGCCAGTCCATCGGGGCAGGGGACACCCTTGCCCGGATACATGCGGCCAGCAATGATGCGGCAGAGATGGCAGAGGCTGCGTTTCTTGCTGCGATAGCCATCGGCGATGCGCCGGGCAGCCTGCCTCTGGTTCACGAAAGGATCTCCTGATGCCCCGTGCCTTCCTTGTGGTGATGGATTCCGTTGGAATCGGCGGCGCGCCGGATGCTGGTACATTCTTCAATGGTGATCTGCCGGACCTCGGTGCCAATACGCTGGCCCATATCGCGCAGGCCTGCGCCGCGGGCGAGGCAGAGGACGGCCGAAGCGGTCCGCTCGACGTGCCGCACATGGAACGCCTCGGCCTCGGCGCAGCGATGCGGCTGGCGTCATCGGTGCCGTTTCCCGGCCTGGACGCAGAGCCGCAGGGCCGTTGGGGCTGTGCCAGCGAACTCAGCCGCGGCAAAGACACGCCGTCCGGTCATTGGGAACTGGCAGGCCTGCCGGTGCCCTGGGACTGGCACTATTTCCCCGATCAGGCGCCGTCGTTCCCCGATGATCTGACCTCCATTGTCGCGGAGCAGGCGGGCACCGATGGAATCCTTGGCAACTGCCACGCCTCCGGTACGGTGATCCTTGATGATCTGGGCGCCGAGCACATGCGCACCGGCAAACCGATCTGCTATACCTCCGCCGACAGCGTCTTTCAGATCGCCGCGCATGAAGAGACCTTTGGCCTCGACCGCCTGCTGAAGCTCTGCGAGGCCATTGCCCCGCGCCTGCATGCCATGAAGGTGGGCCGGGTCATCGCGCGTCCTTTCCTGGGCTCGGCAGAAGAGGGCTTCACCCGCACCACCAATCGCCGCGACTATGCGATCACCCCGCCAGCCCCGGTGCTGACCAACTGGGTGCAGGACGCAGGCCGCAAGGTGCACGCGATTGGCAAGATCGGCGACATCTTTTCCATGTCCGGTATCGGCACCCTGAAGAAAGGCGCCGACGCCCAGCTGATGCAGCATCTGTTTGACGCGGTGGAGACGTCGGAGGACGGCAGCCTGACATTTGCCAATTTCGTCGAGTTCGACAGCCTGTTCGGCCACACCCGCGACATTGCCGGCTATGCCCGCGCGCTTGAGTGGTTTGACGCAGAACTGGGCCGCTTGCTGCCGCGCTTGCGTCCGGGCGACCTGCTGCTGCTGACCGCCGATCACGGCAACGACCCCAGCTGGCCCGGCTCTGACCACACCCGCGAACAGGTGCCGGTGCTGATCGCGGGGCTTGACGCAGGCCCCATCGGGCAGGTCAAATTCGCCGATGTGGCGGCCTCCATCGCCGCCCATCTGGATGTGCCTGCCCAACGCCCCGGCAAAAGCTTTCTTTGACCCCATGGTCAAAACACGCTTGCCTGCCGCGGCCAAGCCCGTAAAAGCGCGGAAAGCCAAACACTAGGAGTGCCCCATGACCGACCACCTGACCGTTGTTGATCACCCGCTTGTGCAGCACAAGCTGACCCTGATGCGGGACAAGGGCACGTCCACGGCTGGTTTCCGCCGGCTGCTGCGCGAGATCACCCAGCTGCTGGCCTATGAGATCACCCGCGAGATGCCGCTGACCACCACCAGCATCGAAACTCCGATGGAAGAGATGGAGGCGCCGATCCTGGCGGGCAAAAAGCTGGCGCTGGTGTCGATCCTGCGCGCGGGCAACGGCATGCTGGACGGTGTGCTGGAGCTGATCCCCTCGGCCCGGGTCGGTTTTGTCGGCCTGTACCGCGACGAGGAAACCCTGGAGCCGGTTCAGTATTACTTCAAGGCACCCGAGGGGCTGAAGGACCGGCTGGTCATCGCTGTGGACCCGATGCTGGCCACCGGCAACAGCTCCGCCGCCGCCATTGATCTGCTGAAGGAGGCCGGCGCAAACAACATCCGCTTCCTGTGCCTGCTGGCCTCTCCCGAAGGCGTTGAGCGCATGAAGCAGGCCCACCCGGATGTGCCGATCGTGACCGCCTCCCTGGACCGCGAGCTGAACAAGAAGGGCTATATCCTGCCCGGGCTTGGCGATGCGGGCGACCGGATGTTCGGCACCAAATAACCTAACGGCGCCAGGGCGGGGCGGACCTGTCCTGGCGGCCCAATCCGGCGGCGGGATGTGAATTGGTTTCAATTCATGCAAAAAATACCTGCATAAAGACTTATTGTTGCTGCGGAATCTTTACTCACAGGCAAGTTTCGGGCATCCTGAAGCCACATTTTGTGGGGCTCAGGAATGAAAATAACTAGAATTATTGCACTGGCCATCATCGCGGGGACAAGCAGCGCAGCGGGTATACAGGCACAAACCCTGCGCGACGCCAGCCCGCCCGCCGAATACCCGCCGCTCTCCTATAAAGGGAAGCAGTATGTCGACAGCCGCGGCTGCATCTACATCCGGGCGGGCCTTGACGGGGATGTGAACTGGGTGCCGCGGGTCAACCGCGCCCGCAAGCAGCTTTGCGGCTATGCCCCGACCCGGGTTGCCGGAACCACCCAGCAGCGGCAGACCGCGTCAAAACCGGAACAGATCACCCTGGAACCCAGCCAGCAGCCCGCGCCGGCCGCTGCGCAGCCAAGCGTGGCCACAACCGCCAAGCCGGTCCGCAAACCGCAGCCGGCCAGTGTCCAGCCTGCTACGGTTGCGGCAGTGCCCGCGGCCCCCGCGCAGCCAGTCCAAAAAGCTGCGCCAGCCGCTGCAAAACCCGCCGCTGCGCCGCCGCCTGCAAGCAATGCGGGCTGCGCAGACCTGTCCGGCGTCAGCCGCCAGTACAGCAATTCCGCTGATGTGCGCTGCGGCCCGCAGGAGGAGCCGCCGGTCAGCTTTGGCGGACCGCAGTCCTCTGTGCGGATCACGCCCAACACCCGCGTGGTGCAGACGCATATCTACCAGGACCGCCGTCTCAGCAACAGCTTCCAGGTGCCCAAGGGCTACCGCCCGGTCTGGACTGACGGACGGCTCAATCCGCAGCGGGCAGAGCGCACCGTGCGCCCGGCGGTGATCGTCAGCAACGTCCAGGCCCCGGCGGGGTACGAGGTGGTGGAGCGGCAGGATGGCCGGATGAATCCGATGCGCGCAATGCGCACACCGGACGGCGACGCGCAAATGGCGCAGATCTGGACCCGCGGTGTGCCGCGCAAACTGGTTCAGCCGCCGCTGGACCGTCCGGTAGTCACGTTGCCGCGCACTGCGCGTGTCAGCCCGGCTGAGGCCCGGCCGAAGGGCCTGCGCCTGTCTACCCGCTCCGCTCCCGGTGCCGCGGCGCCGGAACAGGCAGCAGTCAGCCGCCGTTATGTCCGGGCAGCAACCTATGCCGATCCAGCCCGGGCCAAGGCTGCAGCCCGCAAACTGGCGGCCTCTGGCCTGCCGGTGCGTCTTGGATCCGTCAGCCGGAAGGGCCAGCCATACAAGGTGGTTCTGGCAGGGCCCTACCAGGATGACGGCCAGGCTGCCACGGCGCTGGCCAAGGCGCAGCGCGCCGGTTTCAGCGGCGCCAGGCTCAGCAAATAAGATAAAGAATTGCCATTTGGACAGGCCGGGCCGCTGCCCGGCCTTTTTTTGCGGCCCAAAATAGGGCCTGTCCCTAGCGCCGGCGGCAGGTGAAAATGACCGCCTCGAGCGGCATCCTGAGCGGCGGCGGCCCGAAGCGGTCCCGTAAGGCGTCCAGAATGGCGCTGGCAATCTCATCAGGGTCAACACCGCCGCGGGAACGGATCTCGTCGATCATCGGATTGCCATAGACCAGGGCCTCGGCAAATTTCTCGGGGTCCTCTATCGTCTTGTTCAAGGAGACGGTTTCGTGAGCGGCTTCTGACCAGTCTTCGCTGTTCAGATCCGCGGTCACTGCCGATGGCAGGCCGTAATGAAAGGGCACCTTGTAAAAGCCCGGCGGATCATTGGGGAAGAACTGCGCCGCCACGGTGTCGGCAATCCCGGCAAACGGGTTCTGCGCCATGGGTGCCCAGACATTGAAGATGTAGTGCCCGCCGGGCCTAAGAACGCGCGCGGCCTCTTGGAAGGCGGCGGCTTTGTCCGGGAAGAACATGACACCGAACTGGCAGGCGATCAGATCAAAACTGCCATCGCCAAACGGCAGGGCCATCGCGTCGGCGGGCTGGAAGGCGGCATTGGTGGTATCAGAGAGTTTCGCTTTTGCCAGCGCCAGCATCGGCTCGTTCAAATCCGTGATGGTCAGCCTGGTTTCCGGTGGCAGCTTGCGACGCAGCCGCTGCGAAACGATGCCGGTTCCTGCAGCAAGCTCCAGAACGTCCTGGACGGCAAGCGCACCGCAGCGCGCCGCCAGCTCATCGGCAAAATTGAAGAAGATCACTGGCCCGAGGCCGCTGTCGTAGTAACCCGGGATGTCTCCGGTGAAACTGGATGAATTTTCCGGCATGCCTCACGTCCCCCCATGATGCGTTTGCGCTGATTTGACGATCCTAGCAGATCCGGCGCATTTTCGCGATTGGCGGGGGAGGCGGGGACCGTATCAGCCGCAGATGTTCTGCAGCTGCACCCAGTCGCGGTCGTTCAGCACCGGCTCCAGTTCGCGGCCGGCCATCGGGTCGGCCTCGATCAGCCCCAGCACCGTCTCGCCGGTGATGTCCAGCGCATAGGCATAGGGGGAAGAAGGCAGGGCGGCGCGGGCAAACTCCGCCAGAAGCACCTCATCAGGCAGCTGGGGCCGGGGGCTTGAGAGGGTGGCCTCGGAATAGGCATCCAGTGCCGCCCGGTCCAGCTCGCCTGTGGTCAGCAGCTTGAATGTGGCGCGGAAACCGCCGGCCTCCAGCAGTTCCTGCATCGGGTCGCTGGCCTCTGCCCGGGCGCGTTCGGCAAGGACTGCGCCTGCGGCAACTGCCGGATCCTCGAAATCCTCGACGAAGGAGCGGTTCAAAAGCACGATACCGCCGGGCAGATGCAGGCTGCCGGGAATGCCGGAGCGCAGGATCGCCAGCTGCCGAACGCCGGTGCGCTGTGCCAGCGCTTTCAGGATCGGTACGGCTTCCGGTGTGGCGCAGGCGGGGCCGGAGACCCGCTCAATGCGGCCCAAGAGCGCCTGTCCGATGGCCTTGCGCTTGATGTCGGGCACCACGCCGACCGCATGGCGCGTCACGGCCCCGGGCAGCCAAAGAACCAGCAGCGCCAGCACCAGTGCCAGGGTGCCCAGGATACTGACCGCCCGCAGCCGCCCGGGCCGCGCGCGCGACCGCCCGATCGCATTCTGCACCCTGGCGATGGCCTCCAGCATAGCGGTTTCGTCCTCCGCCAGTTCCAGCGTCTCTCCAGGGTCGCCGTCCGGGTGGAACAGGGCCGGGAACTCACCCGGATTGGCGCGCTCCACGGCCGCCAGCGACCAATGCGCCAGCGGCAAATCGTTCATGCTGGCAATGGTCAGTGTTGCGTCCCCCAGCGAGATGATCACATCCCGCCGCTGCGCCTCAGGATCCGCGCGCCACAGGCCCGCAGCCTCCAGCCGCTCAAATTCCTTCAATGCCGTCATGCAGCTTGCCCGGTCCCCATCCGTCTCGTTGCTGCCAGAATAAGCGCATAAAACAGGGGCGGCAATTTGCTTTGCCGCCTCAGAATGCTGTTTCGCCGTGAAAAATCACAAGGACTTGGCGATTTTCCTCAGTTCGAACTTCTGGATCTTGCCGGTTGAGGTCTTGGGCAGCTCCTGGAACACCACTTTCTTCGGCGCCTTGAAGCCGGCCAGTGTCTCGCGGGTGAAGGCGATCAGCGCCGCGGCGTCTTCCTTGGCGCCCGGTTTCAGCTCGACAAAGGCGCAAGGCACTTCGCCCCATTTCTCGTCCGGCATTGCCGCAACTGCGGCCAGCAACACATCGGGATGCGCCATCAGCACGCCCTCCACCTCGACAGAGGAGATGTTTTCGCCACCGGAGATAATGATGTCTTTGGCCCGGTCGGCGATCTGGATGTAGCCGTCCGGGTGCTGCACCGCCAGATCGCCGGAGTTGAAGTAACCGCCCTTGAACGCCTCCGCAGTGGCCTCCGGGTTCTTGAGATACCCTTTCATCACCACATTGCCGCGCAGGGCGATCTCACCCTGACTCTGGCCGTCCATCGGCAGCACATTGTGCTCGCTGTCGCGTACCACAACCGGCTCCAGCATCGGCATGGCCACGCCTTGGCGGGATTTTTTAGCCGCAATGCCAGCCTTGTCCAGCGTGTCCCAGTCCTCTGCCTTCCAATAGCATTCAGTGACATGGCCGAAGGTCTCGGTCAGCCCATAGACATGGGTGATGTTGAAGCCGAGGTTTTCGATTTTCGACAGCGTCGCAGGGGCAGGCGGGGCCCCGGCGGTGAAGACCTCCACCGTGTGATCAAAGGTGCGGCGCTCCTCGTCCAGCGCGTTGACGATCATGTTCAGCACAATCGGCGCGCCGCCGAAATGGGTGACGCCTTCGTAATGGATGGCGTTGTAGATGTTTTGCGCGGTGATATCGCGGCAGCAGACCAGGGTGCCGCCAACCAGCGGCATCATCCAGGTGTGATTCCAGCCGTTGCAGTGGAACAGCGGCACGATGGTCAGATAGACCGGGTGCAGCACCATCCGCCAGGACACCACCGTGCCCATGGTCATCAGGTAGGCGCCGCGGTGGTGATAGACCACGCCCTTGGGCCGCCCGGTGGTGCCGGAGGTATAGTTCAGCGCCAGGCTTTCCCACTCGTCCTCGGGCATGATCCACTGGAAGTCCGGATCGCCGCTGGCCAGCAGCGCCTCGTATTCCATGTGGCGGCCGGTGGCGTGCCAGCTGGCCTGATCATCAGCCACTTCAATCAGCACCGGGGCCGGGCCGTCCATCTCTTCGACGGCGGCCTCTGCCAGCTCAATGAACTGGGGATCGACCAGCACCGCCTTGGCCTCGCCATGGGCAAAGATATAGGCAACTGTGCCGACATCCAGACGGGTGTTGATGGTGTTCAGCACCGCACCGCAAGCGGGCACGCCGAAATGCGCCTCCGCTTGGGCCGGAATATTCGGCAACAGGGTGGCCACCACATCGCCGGGCTTCACCCCCAGCTTGACGAGGCCGGACGCCAGGCGGGTGCAGCGCTCGTGGTATTCGGCGTAACTCTTGCGGTGCTTGCCATAGCTGACCGCCAGACGGTCCGGAAAGACCTGCGCCGCACGTTGCAGATGCGACAGCGGCGACAGCGGCACATAATTCGCGGCGGTCTTTTCCAGACCGGTTTCATCCGCCATCCACCCCATCAGTTTCCTCCCCTGAATCACTTTGGTGTCGCTTAGAGGATAGATATTGCGGAAAGTTGCGGGCAATGGGAAGGGTATGAAACAAACAGCCGCACTCTCCGCCCCGGGCACCAGCCAGGCCGCAGCCGCGCAGTCGATGCTGGCGGCAATGCTGATTATCGGCATCACCGACAACGCCGTGCCGCTGATGGCAGAGACCATCGGGCTGGGCCAGTTCTACCTGTTGCGCACATTTGTCGCACTGCCGTTCCTGTGGCTGATGGCGCGCGCCGGACTGGGCGGGCTGCGCTGCCGCAACTTCGGCGCTGTACTGCTGCGTGCGGTGCTGGTGGCGGTGTCGATGGTGTTCTATTTCACCGCAGTCGCACTGATGCCGATTGCCCAGGCGCTGGCCGGGCTGTTCACCTCGCCGATCCTGATCGTGGTGATTTCCGTTCTGTTCCTCAGAATGCGGATCGGCTGGATCCGGGTCGGCGCGGTTCTGGGCGGTTTTGCCGGTGTGCTGATGGTGCTTCAGCTGGATCCGGTTGCCTTCAACTTGCTGATTCTGGTGCCGGTGGCGGGCGGGCTGTTCTATGCGCTCGGCTCACTGGCAACCGGGCTTTACTGCCAGGGTGAAAGCACGGTGGCGATGCTGTTCATCTACCTGCTGGTGCAGGGTGTGCTTGGCGCCCTGCTGCTTGCGGGGCTGGAGATCTGGCCGCAGGACGTGCCCGCGGGTGCGGACGGTTTTGCGGTCCGCGGCTGGGTCTGGCCGCTGTGGGACATAGCCCACCTGATCCTGCTGCAGGGCTGTGCGGCGGTGGGCGGCGTGTTCCTGATCACCAAGGCCTACCAGCTGGGCGAGGCATCGTATGTCGCCGTGTTTGAATATTCGGTGATGATCGTCGGGCCGGGCGTTGCCTGGGCCTATTGGGGGCAGGCGCTGAACCTCTGGCAGATGATGGGCATAGGCCTGATCATCACGGCCGGTGCCACCATCGCGCTGCGTTCGAAGTGAAGGCAAGGGGCGCTGCCCCTCTTGGCCCTGCGGGGCCAATTCACCCCGGAGTATTTGCGCAAAGGTGAATGGGCTTTCGGGGCGCTCCACAGCAGGCGCAATTCCTTCGTTTCCATGTGCAGATCAATATCCTAGGGTCAGCACATGATCCTGTCCCAAGGCCGCGGCTACGTTTTCATCCACATCCCCAAAACCGGCGGCACCGCATTGGCGCTGGCGCTGGAGGCACGCGCCATGGCGGATGACATGATGCTGGGGGATACGCCCAAGGCACTGAAGCGCCGCCGCCGCCTGAAGGATGCTGAGGCACGCGGGCGGCTGTGGAAGCATTCGACCCTGGCCGATATTGAGGGGCTGGTGCCACAGGATACTCTGCGCGGTCTTTTTGCCTTCACGCTGGTGCGCAATCCCTGGGACCGCGCGGTCAGCTATTACCACTGGCTGCGGGAACAGCGCTTTGCGCATCCGGCCACCGGGCTGGCGAAAACCCTGGAATTCCGGGCCTTTGTGCAGCACCCGGAAATCATCGCGGCGTTCCGCGGCAGCCCGGCGTCCTCATACATGCGCCATGCGGACGGGGGCGTGCAGTGCCAGCTCTATATCCGGCTGGAGCATTTCGAGACAGACGCACAGCCGCTGTTTGATCACCTTGGGTTCCCGCTGGAGCTGCCCCTGGTGAACGAGAGCACCCGCCAGCGCGACTGGCGGGTCTGCTACGACGACGCCGCGGCGGAGGCTGTGGCCGGCGCCTGCGCACAGGATATCGCGCAATTTGAATACTCTTTTAACGATTCTCTCCTATCCAGATAGCGTGAAGCGCGCTGATTGCGCCTGGCCGGGACCTAATCCGGCAAAGGTTTGGCAAATTGGCGCAGTAACGTGAGCAATGTCCGTTTTTTGCCTTAGTTCCGTCCCATAAGTGGCAAGGAGCAAGGAAAAAAATCGGACCGGCCGGCGGGATTCCCACCGTGCGGCAGGAAAGGAAAGCGGATGCTGGACTGGCTTCTGAAACGCACCAGCACCCCGGCAGGCGGGGTCATGAACAGCGGCTTTCCCCTGGTTCCGGCGGGCCAGGGCGGCTTTCTGGCAGGCACCCATGTGGCCTCCAACCTGGGCTGGCGCCCGGTGGAGGCGCTGGCGCCCGGTGACAAGGTTCTGACCTTTGATCACGGCATGCAAACCGTGGTGGAACTGCAGCGGGAGATCATGATCCCGGCAGAGGGTGACCTGGACCCTGCCCGCTGCCCGCTGTTCGTGCCGCGCGATGCGCTGATGAACCGGGTGCCGATGTGGCTGATGCCGGATCAGGGGGTGCTGCTGGAAAGCGAACTGGTGGAGGATGCCCAAGGCGATCCCTTTGCCATCGTTCCAGCCTGCACGCTGGAAGGTTACGGCGGCATCCGCCGCATGCACCCGGGCGCCCAGCTGGAACTGGTGATGCCGCGGTTTGCAGAGGATCAGGTGATCTATCTGGAGGCCGGGATGCTGGGATATGCAGCGGCGCCGGCAAATCTGATGTGCGGCCGGATATTTGCGGAGCAGGGCGCCTACCGTGTTCTGGATCCAAATGAAGCCCGCGGCCTGGTTCTGGCGATGATGGCTGAAGACGCGTTCTGGCCCGCAGGCTCTGCGGCCGGTGCTGAACAGCCCGGCATCTTCATGTAAGCGTCAGCCTTCAACGCACTGACCTGAAATGAAAAAGGCCGGCGAATGGGCGCCGGCCTTTTTCCGTTATGGGGAGCAGATTCAGGCGGCTGCGGACGTTTCCGGTGCAAAGCGGGTGTAGAAGCTTTGACCCTTCTCCGCCATCTCCCGCAGCAGTGCCGGGCAGGCGAAGCGCGCGCCGAACTGCTCCGTCAGGCTGTCGCAGCGCTCAGCCGCATAAGGCGTGCCGAGGATGTCCAGCCAGCTCAGCGGGCCGCCGGACCACGGCGCAAAGCCCCAGGCCAGGATGGCGCCCACATCGCCCTCGCGGATGTCCATCAGCACGCCTTCCTCCAGCGCCCTCACCGCCTCAAGCACCTGCGCGAACATCAGCCGCTCCTGCACCTCGATCAGATCGGGCTGCTCGTCCGCCAGCGGATACTTCTCCTGCAAGCCCTTCCAGTATTCGACGCGCTTGCCCTTGTCGTCATACTCGAAGAAGCCCGCGTTCGACTTGCGGCCCAGACGGCCCTGTTCCTCCATCCAGAAGATCAGGTCATCCGCCGGGCTTTCCGGATAGGCATCGCCCATCGCCGCCTTGGTGGCGCGGGCAATCTTGGCGCCAAGATCAATCGACGTCTCATCGGTCAGCTGCACCGGCCCCACCGGGAAGCCCAGCTGGCGTGCTGCGTTGTCGATCAGCACCGGCGAGACGCCCTCGGTGATCATCCGCAGACCCTCGTTGATGTAGGGCAGGATGCAGCGGTTGGCGTAGAAGAAGCGCGCGTCATTGACCACGATCGGCGTCTTGCGGATCTGGCGCACGTAATCCAGCGCCTTGGCCACCGCGCGGTCGCCGGTCTCCTTGCCCTTGATGATCTCTACCAGGAACATCTTCTCAACCGGTGAGAAGAAGTGAATGCCGATGAACTGCTCCGGGCGGCTGGAGGCCTTGGCCAGCTCACTGATCGGCAGGGTGGAGGTGTTGGAGGCAAAGATGCAGTCTTCGGGAATGATTGCCTCGACCTTCCGGGTCATCTCGGCCTTGACGCCCGGATCCTCGAACACCGCCTCGATGATCAGGTCGCAGCCCTTCAGCGCGTCCAGATCAGGCGTTGCGGTGATCTGCGCCAGCAGCGCCTCTTTCTTCTCCTCGGTCGCCTTGCCGCGTTTGATGCCCTGATCCATGTAGTTGGCGGAATAGGCCTTGCCCTTGTCCGCAGCCTCCTGATCACGGTCGATCAGCACCACCTCCATGCCGGCCTGAGCCGAGACCAGCGCGATGCCCGCGCCCATCATGCCCGCGCCCAGAACGCCGATTTTCTTCACCGACTGATCCGGCACATCCTTGGGCCGCACGGCGCCTTTCTCCAGCGCCTGCTTGTTCAGGAACAGGCTGCGGATCATCGCGGAGGACGAGGGGTTCATCAGCACGTTGGTGAACCAGCGCGCCTCGATCTTCAGCGCGGTGTCGAAATCGACCAGCGCGCCCTCATAGATCGAGGACAGCAGCGCCTTGGCCGCCGGGAAGGCGCCCTGGGTCTTGCCGTGCACCATGGCGGAGGCACCAACAAAGGTCATGAAGCCCGCCGGGTGATAGGGCGCGCCGCCCGGCATTTTGTAGCCCTTGGCATCCCAGGGCTTCACCAGATCTGCGTCCTTGGCGTTCAGCACCCATTCCTTGGCCGCTGCCAGCGCATCATCGGCCACCGCGTCGATCAGCTGGGCGCCCTTGGCTTTCTTCGGGTCCATCATCTTGCCTTCCAGCAGGACCGGGGCCGCCGCCATCGCACCCACCATGCGGGAATACCGCGTGGTGCCGCCGCCGCCGGGGAAGATGCCGATCATGATCTCCGGCAGGCCGATCCTGGCTTTCGGGTTCGATGTCATCACCCGGTGATGGCAGGCCAGGGCAATCTCGGTGCCGATGCCGGCGCAGGTGCCGTTGATGGCGCAGGCCACCGGCTTGCCGCCCTTCATGGTCTTCGGGTCCATCCCCGCCAGTTCCAGCTTGCGCAGGATGCGGTGGCCGCCCATGGTGAAATCGAACAGGCCCTGGGCCGGGTTCTCCCCCGATTCCTCGCGGATGGTGGCCAGGACGTTCAGGTCCATGCCGCCGGCAAAGTCCTTCTTGCCGCTGGTGATCACGATGCCCTTGACACCCTCGTCCTCCAGCGCCCGGTCCACGTATTCCTCCACCAGGCCAAAGGCCTCGCGGGTGAGGACGTTCATGCTCTTGCCCTCGGCGTCCCAGGTGATGATTGCGACGCCGTCTGCGTCCACGTCGTATTTGAAATCGCTCATGTGTCTTCTCCGGTCTGGTCAGCCGTCAGCGGGCTGCCGTCCTTGCGGGTAAAGGTGAACTCGCCGCTTGCGAATTTCACCATCATGTCCAAATCGCTGTAATAGCCGGTCTCGGTCGGGGTGCGGGTGCCCACCACCAGAAAGGCGGCAGGCTTGTCCGAACGGTTCACCAGATGGTGGCCGTTCTCCTCGCCCGCCGGAAAGGCGGCGCAGTCGCCGGGCATCATCTCATGCGCGCCCTGATCGTCGATCAGGGTGCAAGTGCCTTCGGTTACCATCACGAACTCGTCCTGCTCAATGTGGTAATGGCGCAGGGAGGAGGCTGCGCCGGGCTCCAGCCGCACGATGTTGACACCGAACTGGCTGAGCCCGCCAGGATCGCCCAGCGGCTGCACGCTGCGGCCCGCACAGGCCTCGGCCAGCTTGCCGGGGTAGCCCGATCCGGCCCGCCAGGGCAGTTGGGATAGGTCCAGCTTTGGCATCAGACGCGCTCGATGATGGTGGCGGCGCCCATGCCCGATGCGATGCACAGGGTGGCGAGGCCCATTTCCTTGTCCTGCCGCTCCAGCTCATCCAGCAGGGTGCCGATGATGATCGCCCCGGTGGCGCCCAGCGGGTGGCCCATGGCGATGGAGCCGCCGTTGACGTTGACCAGCTCGGGGTCCACATCGAACGCCTGCTGGAAGCGCAGCACGACAGAGGCAAAGGCCTCGTTCACCTCGAACAGGTCCAGGTCGCTGATTTTCATGCCGTTGTCAGCCAGGATCTTCTCGGTCACCGGCACCGGGCCGGTCAGCATGATGGTCGGATCGGTGCCGATCTTGGCGGTGGCCTTGATGCGCGCGCGGGGTTTCAGCCCGTGACGCTCACCAAACTCCTTGTTGCCGATCAAGAGCGCCGCAGCGCCGTCGACGATGCCGGAGGAATTGCCCGCGTGGTGGATATGGTTGATCCGCTCCAGATGCGGGTATTTCAGCATCGCCACCTTGTCAAAGCCCGGCATCTGCTCGCCCATCATCTGGAAGGCCGGGTTCAGCGACCCCAGCGCCTGCATGTCGGTGCCGGGGCGCATGTATTCGTCATGGGCGAGGATCGGTAGGCCGTTCTGGTCGGTGACGGTGATGACGGATTTGTCAAACCGCTTCTCTTCCCAGGCCTTGGCAGCCCGGCGCTGGCTCTCCATCGCCAAAGCGTCGGCCTGATCGCGGGTAAAGCCGTACTCTGTGGCGATGATGTCGGCCGAGATGCCCTGCGGCACGAAATAGGTGTCCATCGCCAGCGAGGGATCAACCGCAATTGCCGCACCGTCCGACCCCATGGCCACCCGGCCCATCATCTCCACGCCGCCCGCGATATAGGCATCGCCCGCGCCGCCCTTCACCTGGTTTGCCGCCAGGTTCACCGCCTCCATGCCGGAGGCGCAGAAGCGGTTGATGGCGAGGCCCGGAATGCGCTCATCCAGATCGGAGGCCAGAACCGCGGAGCGCGCCAGGCAGCCGCCCTGTTCCATCACCTGGGTCACGTTGCCCCAGATCACGTCCTCAACCGCGTGGCCTTCCAGGTTGTTGCGCTCCTTGATTGCGTTCAGCGTCAGGGCGGAAAGGCGGACCGAGGTCACCTCATGCAAGGAGCCATCCTTGCGTCCCTTGCCGCGCGGGGTGCGCAGCGCGTCATAGATATATGCGTCTGTCATTGTGCTCTCCTCAGGCCCGGTCCGACGGGTTGCCGGGCATCAAGTCATAGGGGTGTTTCCAGCCGGGCAGGGCGCTGATGCGGTCCAGCCAGGCGTCGATATGGGGCCAGTCGGCCCGGTCGAAGCCAAAAGGCTCCGGGTAAAACAGGTAGCCGCAGCAGGTCAGATCGGCGTTGGTGAGACCATCGCCCACGATCCACTCGCGGCCCTGCAGATGGGTGTTTAACGTGGTGAAGGCGGCCTTGAGGCGGCCTTGCATAAAGGCAATCACCTCCTGCGGGCGCTTGTCCTCGGGGATGAAATTCATCAGGAAGCGGGTCATGCCGGCCTGGCTGGACAGTTTGTGGTTGTCCCACAGGACCCAGCGCAGGACTTCGTACTTGTCCTCCGGGCGGCCTGCGAACTTGCCGGTCTTGTCGCTGACATACTGCTGGATCACACCGGACTGCGACAGCCGCACATCTCCGTCCACCAGCACCGGCGCCTCCGCCATCACGTTGAGGCCGCGGTAGTCGTCACTGCGGTGCGCGCCGCCGAAGAAATCGACAAACACCGGCTCCCAGGCCAGGCCCGACAGCTCCAGCGCCAGCGCCGCCTTATAGGAATGGCCGCTTTCGCCGAAGCAATGCAGTTTGAGTGTCATATGGTGCTCCCTGTGTCTGCTGGCGGAGCGGGGGTTTCACACCCCCGCACCCCCGTGGAGTATTTTTGGAAAGATGATGGGGCATTAACCCGCGTCTGCGCGCGGCGTGCTACCTTGGTCTTGCGGCACAGGCTGGAGAGCCGATGGCCGTGAAAGGTGAAGACGTCCCTGCCCATTTGGCGAAGGCTTGGGGGCAGGGACACTGCCCTTGCTTCATCTTTCCCAAAATACTCAAAGTCCATCATCGGCCTCCCGCGGTGCCGCCGCGGCCCCTGCGGTTACAGCGACCGCGCAATCAGCTCCTTCATGATCTCATTGGTGCCGCCATAGATCCGCTGCACCCGGGCATCGGCCCACATCTCGCCCACCGCGTATTCCTGCATGTAGCCATAGCCGCCATGCAGCTGCAGGCATTCGTCCAGAACCTCGCCTTGCGTGTCGGTGATCCAGTATTTCGCCATCGCGGCCTTTTCGACGGTGAGCTTGCCATGCAGGTGTTCGGTGATGCATTCATCCAGGAAGGCGCGCGCGACCCTGGTCTTGGTCAGGCACTCGGCCAGCTTGAAGCGGGTGTTCTGGAACTGCGTCAGCGGCCCGCCAAAGGCCTCGCGCTCCTTGCAATAGGCCACCGTGCGCGCCACCGCGCCTTCCATCGCGCCCACCGCGCCGCAAGCAATGATCAGGCGCTCCTGCGGCAGCTGCTGCATCATCTGGTAGAATCCCTGGCCCTCAACCCCGCCCAGGATGTTCTCCGGCGGGATCTCCACATCGCTGAAGAACAGTTCGGACGTGTCCGCCGCATGGCAGCCGATCTTGTCGAGGTTGCGGCCGCGGCTGAAGCCCTCCGCGCCATCGGTTTCCACAGCCACCAGCGACACGCCCTTGGCCCCTTGGGCCGGGTCGGTCTTGGCCGCCACCAGGATCAGGTTGGCGTGCTGGCCATTGGTGATGAAGGTCTTCTGCCCCGACAGCCGGTAGGCATTGCCGTCCTTCACCGCCTTGGTCTTGATCGCCTGCACGTCGGAGCCAGTGGAGGGTTCGGTCATCGCCAGCGCGCCGACCAGTTCGCCGGTCACCATCTTCGGCAGCCAGCGCGCTTTCTGCTCCTCGGTGCCGTAGGCCAGGATGTAGTGGCCGACGATGCCGGAATGAATGCCATGGCCCCAGCTGGCCAGATTGGCGCGGCTGCCTTCCATCAGGATCACTGCCTCGTGGCCGAAGTCTCCGCCGGCGCCGCCGTATTGCTCGGGGATCGAGGGGAGCAGAAGGCCCAGCTCGCCGGCCTGGGTCCAGGTCTCCCGGTCCATCAGGCCCTGCTTGCGCCAGGTCTCGAACTTGGGGGCCCATTCGTTGGTGATGAACTGGGCCGTCATCTCCCCAAGCATCTGGTGCTCTTCCGTCATCCATGCGGAATGCGTGCTGGTCATCTTGCTCCCTTCGGCCCGTTTGCAGGCCTTATCTCTTGCGGGCCTCCAGCTCGGCGTTGAACAGCCGCAGCCGGTGGCTCAGGTTTTCGTAGTCCGTCACGCTGTCGAAGTTCTCGAACAGGAATGACAGCGCTTCTCCCTCATCCAGCCCCGCCTCATGGGCGAACCTTTTCAGCCTGCGGTAGCCGTCCTCCGTCATCGCGATCGGCAGGCGGCGGGTCAGGCGGAAACGTTTCGGCATCGTCGGGTCCTTTGCATGTCAAGGCACCGGCCGGGGCGGTATCAGGCGCCCCGCCAAGGGGCGCCCGAAGGCATCAGAAGGCGTCTGCGTCCAGCGCCATCACCGTGTCCGCACCGCTTTCGATGCGCGCCAGGTGCAGCTTGGTCGCGGGCAGCCGCCGTGCCATGTAGTACCGGCCGGTTGCAAGTTTCGTCTCATAGAACGCCGCGTCTTGCGTCCCGGCGTCAAGCGCTTCCTGCGCCGCCTTGCCCATCCGTGCCCACATCAGGCCCAGGCAGACCTGGCCGAACAGATGCATGAAGTCATAAGAGCCTGCCAGCGCATGGTTCGGGTTCTTCATGCCATTTTGCATGAAGAACATGCCGGCCGCCTGCAGATCCTTGGAGGCCGCTTGCAGGGGCTTGATGAAGTCCTTGGTGAAAGCCTCTGAAATCTCTTTGTTTTCCTGGCAGAAAGTTTTCACCATATCAAAGAAGGCCAGGACGTATTTGCCGCCGTGCTGGCCCAGCTTGCGGCCCACCAGGTCCAGCGCCTGCACGCCGTTGGCGCCCTCGTAGATCATTGCGATACGGGCGTCGCGGGTGTATTGCGACATGCCCCATTCCTCGATGTAGCCGTGGCCGCCATAGACCTGCTGCGCCAGCACGGTCATGTCATAGCCCTGGTCCGTCAGGAAGCCCTTGATCACCGGGGTCATCAGCGAGATCAGACCGTCCGCATCCTTGTCACCGGCGCGGTGCGCCTGGTCGATCAGGGTGGCGCCCCACAGAAGGAACGCGCGCGCGCCTTCGGCAAAGCTTTTCTGGTCCATCAGCGAGCGGCGGATGTCCGGGTGCACGATCAGCGGGTCCGCCGGGCCGTCCGGGTTCTTGGCGCCGGTCACGTCGCGGCCCTGCAGCCGGTCCTTGGCATATTCGACAGCGTTCTGATAGGCGGCCTCGGCCTGCGCCAGACCCTGCATGCCGACGCCCAGCCGGGCCTCGTTCATCATGGTGAACATGGCGCGCATGCCCTTGTGCTCCTCACCCAGCAGCCAGCCGGTCGCGCCGTCATAGTTCATCACGCAGGTGGAGTTGCCGTGGATGCCCATCTTCTCTTCGATCTTGCCGACGGAGACGCCGTTGCGCTCGCCCAGCGATCCGTCTTCGTTCACCAGGAACTTGGGCACGATGAACAGGCTGACGCCCTTGATGCCCTCGGGGCCGCCGGGGATCTTGGCCAGCACCAGATGCACGATATTCTCGGCCATGTCGTGATCGCCGGAGGAGATGAAGATCTTCTGCCCGGAAATCCTGAAGCTGCCGTCCCCCTGCGGTTCCGCCTTGGTGCGCATCAGGCCCAGGTCAGTGCCGCAATGCGGCTCGGTCAGGTTCATGGTGCCAGTCCACTGGCAGCTGATCATGTTGGGCAGATAGGTTGCCTTCTGCTCATCGGTGCCATGCGCCAGGATGGCCGAGGCCGCGCCATGGGTCAGGCCCTGGTACATGGTAAAAGCCTGGTTCGCGGCGGAGAAGAACTCGCCCACCGCGGTGCCCATCACATAAGGCATGTTCTGGCCGCCGAATTCCTCCGGCATGTCGAGCCCGGTCCAGCCGCCTTCCTTCACCTGCTCAAAGGCTTCCAGGAACCCCTTGGGGGTGTAGACCACGCCGTTCTCCAGGCGGCAGCCCTCCTGATCGCCCACTGTGTTCAGCGGGTGCAGCACTTCGCTGGCGATCTTGCCCGCCTCTTCCAGCACGGCGCCGGTGAAGTCCGGTTCCAGCTCATTATATCCGGGGATGTCCTGGCCGGAGACCTTCAGCACGTCGTGCAGGATGAACTGGGCGTCTTTGGCGGGGGCTCGATAGGAAGGCATTGCGGTCCTCTTCAGGGTCTTGGTGATCGTGGTCAATGCCGGACAGGCCGGCGGGAAAGGGCGGGGCGGCAGCGGCCTATTCGGCCGCCTCCTGCTTGGCCTTCATCGAGGCGATCATCTTCTCGCCCCAGGCCAGCTGGTCCTTCAGGTCCTCGATTGCCTCGGTCAGCTCCTCGCGCTGGCGCTCCATATCGGCGAGCCGGTCACGCGCGACCTCATAGGTCTTGGTGAGCTGGGTCACCTGCTGGTCGCCGACGTGGTACAGCTCCAGCAGCTGGCGGATTTCCTCCAGGCTGAACCCGAAACGCTTGCCGCGCAGGATCAGCTTCAGCCGGGCGCGGTCGCGTTTGGTGAACAGCCGCTTCTGGCCGTCGCGGATCGGGAACAGCAGTTCCTTGGCTTCGTAGAACCGGAGCGTGCGGGGCGTCACGTCAAAGGCCTCGCACATCTCGCGGATGGTCATGGTTTCTTCGGTCATCGTCGTCACTCTTACGGCTTGGTGCAGGACCAAGCTGTGCGCAGTTCGGATTTCGATCAAGACTGACTTTACGTTTACGTAAGTTGTACGTTGCGTCACTTTCTCCGGTGTTACTGGTTCGCAAAACGCACATAAAGTGACGTAACGTTACCGGTCAGCCATTTGCCTGCCAGCGGGTTTCAGCAACGCATTTTGCCCGGAACGGGACGAATCCGGTTGCCGGTTGAGCCAAAGAAAAACCCCGCCACGGGGGGCGGGGTTTCGTGTCAGATAGGTAGGCGCGCCCTACTTCAGCAGCGCCCTTGTGCTTTCGCGCAGCTCGCTCAGCTCATCAATCGCCTCATTGATCTGCTCGCGCTGCTTTTCCAGCTCCACCAATTGCCGGTCGGCCATTTCCATGAAGGCGTGGTTCTGGGCGTCGTTGCCCTCTTTCTCATAGATCAGCAGCCACTGGCGGATCTCTTCCAGCTGAAAGCCGAACTTGCGCCCGCGCAGGATCAGCTTCATCCGCGCGCGTTCCCGCGCGCCATAAAAACGCGACCGGCCTTCGCGGTCCGGCTGCAGCAATTCGATGTATTCATAGTAGCGCAGCGTCCGCGGCGTGACCTCGAACTCGGCGCACATTTCCTTGAATGACAATCTTTTGTCGGTCATCCGTCGTCTCCCTTGCCGGGAACCTATGCACTTGCAGCGAACAGTGCAACCTCCGCGGCGGCACACTTGCGCTTTCACCGGGGCAGGGCCAAAGATGGGGCAGAGAATTCAAAGGATACTCCCATGGCCGACAAGACCGACCTCGCGCGCCAGTTCATCGAAGCGATTCCGCACGCCAAGCAATTGGGAATGAAGCTGACAGAGATCGGTGACGGCACCGCCGAGATCCGCATGGCCTATGACAAGAAGCTGATCGGCGATCCCGCCACCGGGGTCATCCATGGCGGTGCGGTCTCAGCCCTGATGGACACATGCTGCGGCGCAGCGGTGATGAGCCACCCGTCCGCCCCCGGCGGCACCGCCACCATCGACCTGCGCATTGACTACATGCGGCCCGCGACACCGGGGCAGGCGATCACCACCCGCGCCACCTGCCACCACATCACCCGCACTGTTGCCTTTGTCCGCGCTGTCGCGATGGACGAGGACACGGACCGCCCCGTCGCCACCGCCTCCGGTGCCTTTACCGTGGAGAAGAAGTTTTGAGCCGCCCCCGTCCCGAACCGATCCAGGTGGTCAAGCAGCGCCGCGATGCAGCCCTGTCGGCGCTGGTGGATTCAGTGCCCTACATCCGTTTTCTGAACGTCACCTTTGAGCGCCGCGGCGATGAGCTGACGGCGGTGCTGAATTTCGACGACAAGCTGATCGGCAACCCGTTCCTGCCTGCGATCCACGGCGGGGTGACGGCAGCCTTTCTGGAAATCACCGCGATGATCACGCTCAACTGGTCGCACCTGTGGCAGCGCATCGAAAACGGCGACCTGGACCCGGCGGAAATGGCCAAGGGCAACCTGCCGCGCCAGCCCAAGACCATCGACTTCACCGTCGATTACCTGCGCTCCGGCTTGCCGCGCGATGCCTATGCCCGCGCCCGCGTGAACCGTTCGGGGCGCCGCTATGCCTCGGTGCATGTGGAGGCCTGGCAGGACCACAAGGACAAGCTGTTTGCACAGGCCACCGGCCATTTCCTGATGCCGCAGGACCAGAACGGCGAAGGCTGACCGGATGACCAGCGCGGACACGGAGATCACCCATAAACGGGTGCTCAGCATCGCATTGCCGATTGTTCTGTCGAACGCCACGGTTCCCATCCTGGGCGCCGTGGACACCGGCGTGGTCGGCCAGATGGGTGAGGCCGCGCCAATTGGCGCGGTGGGCATCGGCGCGGTCATCCTAGCGACGATCTACTGGATCTTCGGATTCCTGCGCATGGGCACCACTGGTTTGGCCGCGCAGGCGCGCGGGGCCGGGGACTGGGGGGAAACCGGCGCGCTTCTGATGCGCGGGCTGCTCCTGGCCTTTGCCGCTGGTGCTGTCTTCATCATCGCGCAAGGCGCCGTGTTCTGGGGCGCCTTTGCGCTGGCGCCCGCCAGTGCCGAGGTCGAAAGCCTCGCCCGCGATTACCTGCAGATCCGCATCTGGGGCGCCCCGGCCACCATTGCACTATATGCCGTGACCGGCTGGCTGATCGCGGTGGAGCGCACCCGCGGCGTGTTCCTGCTGCAGGTCTGGATGAACGGGTTGAACATCGTGCTGGACCTGTGGTTCGTGCTGGGCCTCGGCTGGGGCGTGGAGGGCGTTGCCATCGCCACGCTGATTGCCGAATGGAGCGGCCTGGCGCTGGGGCTGTACCTGTGCCGCGATGCCTTTGCCGGCGACCAGTGGCGCGACTGGGCGCGGGTGTTTGATCCGGCGCGGCTGAAACGGATGATGCAGGTGAACGGCGACATCATGGTGCGCTCGGTGCTGCTCACCGGGTCCTTCACCACCTTCCTGTTCATCGGCTCCGGCATTGGCGATGTGAACCTCGCCGCTAACCAGATCCTGCTGCAATTTGTCGAGATCACCGCCTTTGCGCTGGATGGCTTTGCCTTCTCGGCTGAGGCGCTGGTGGGCAGCGCCGTCGGCGCCAAGGCGCGGCAGCGGCTGCGCCGGGCTGCCGTGGTGACGTCGCAATGGGGCGCCGGCGGCGCGGTGCTGCTGGGCATCGCCTATGCTGCCGGAGGGCCATGGCTGATTGACCTGATGTCGACCTCACCCGAGGTGCGGGAGGCAGGCCGGGTGTTCCTCATTTGGGCGGTAATCATGCCTGTTCTGGGGATCGCCAGTTGGATGTTCGATGGCATCTTCATCGGTGCCACCTGGACCCGCGACATGCGATGGGCGATGCTGCAATCGGTAGCCATCTACGTCGCAGCACTGCTGGTACTGGTTCCGGCCTTTGGCAATCACGGACTGTGGGCATCGCTGATTGTCCTGAACATTGCCCGCGGTGTGACGCTGGGCCTGCGCTACCCGCGGCTGGAGGCGCAGGTGGGCACTTGAGCCAGCCGGAATTCTGCGAGAATTCCGGCCCGTTTTCCGGCGCGGAAAACAGGCACCCCGCTGCAGATGGCACGCCAAAAAAATCCTCGCAGGATTTTTGGCCGTTTCCCGCGCCGGGAAACGGTCAGAGCAGCGCTTCGATTGCCTCGGTCGGGCGGCCGATCACCGCCTTGCCGTCCCTGATCGCAATCGGGCGTTCGATCAGGATCGGATGCGCCGCCATTGCCGCCAGCAGATCGTCCTCGGCGCTGTCTTTGCTCAGGCCCAGCTCCTTGAAGATCTTCTCGCCAGTCCGCATCATCTCTACCGCGGAGATACCAAGCGCCGCCTGAACCGCCTTCAGCTCTTCGACTGAGGGCGCATTCTCCAGGTAAACGCGCGTCTGAACCTCTGCGCCGCGCTCCTCGATCAACGCAAGGCCCGCGCGGGATTTTGAGCATTTCGGGTAATGCCAATAGGTGATCACAGCCAGTCCTTCCGTTTTGTTCCAACCGCTTGCGCGACATTCTCAAACCCGTCGCGGGCGAGCAATTCATCCAGCCCGCGCGCAGTATCGCCGGCCAGCGACAATCCGCCGTAGACCATCGCGGTATAAAACTGCACGGCACTGGCGCCGGCACAGATCTTGGCATAGGCCTGCTCTGCCGTGCCGATGCCGCCGACGCCGACCAGCGGCACTTGGCCCTCCAGCAGTTCCGACAGCTGCGCCAGAACCCGGGTGGATTTTTCGAACAGCGGCGCGCCGGACAGACCGCCGGCCTCATCCTTATGGGCGCTCTGCAGCCCGTCGCGTGACAGGGTGGTGTTGGTGGCAATCACCGCGTCGATGCCACTTTCCAGCGCAACAGCGGCAATGTCCTCGATCCCTGAGCGGTCCAGATCCGGGGCGATTTTCAGGAACACCGGCACCCGGCGGCTGAGGCCCTCGCGGGTCTCGATGACGCCTGCCAGCAGCGCCGACAGCGCCGCCTTGCCCTGCAGGTCACGAAGTTTCTCGGTGTTGGGGGAGGACACGTTGACGGTGGCAAAATCCAGATGCGCGCCGCAATGGGCCAGCACCTTGGCGAAATCCGCGGCGCGGTCCTCGCTGTCCTTGTTGGCGCCGAGGTTCAAGCCGATCACCGCGTCCCGGGGCCGCTGTGCCAAACGCGCGCCGATTGCCTCCATGCCCTCATTGTTGAAGCCGAAGCGGTTGATTGCTGCCTTGTCCTCCGTCAGGCGGAACAGGCGCGGTTTGGGATTGCCGGGCTGCGGGCGGGGCGTTGCCGCACCCACCTCGATAAAGCCGAAACCGGATTTTGACAGCGGCGCCAGGGCTTCGGCGTTCTTGTCGAATCCCGCGGCCAGCCCCACCGGGTTCGGCAGGTCGATCCCTGCCAGCGTGGTCTTGAGCCGGGCAGAGGTCACCGGGCCGGGCGCCGGCGTCAGCCCCATGGTCAGGGCCTTGATGGACAGACCGTGTGCGGCTTCGGGATCCACCTTGTGCAGGGCGGCCAGAGCCAGTTTCTCAGGAAACTTCATGCCATCTCCTCCGGGAACTGATGAATGCCATCTGCCAGCGGCAGCGGCTTGGCCCAGATCACGTCCGACATGCGGATATTGCGGTAGAGATGCGGAAACTCGGCACCGCCGCGGGACACTTCCCATTTCAAATCGCCGCCCATTGCCTCCGCATCGCAGGCCAGCAGCGTCAGCCCCGCGGTGCCGGCAAAATGCTTGGCTGCGGTTTCCGCCGCCTGGGTTGCAGTGGAGAAATGGACATAGCCGTCCGCCACATCAATCGGCGCGCCCTGGGTCTCGCCCGCCGCTTGCAGTGCGGCCCATTCGTCCGCCCGGAAAATCTTGTAAATCAGCATAGGCGCCTGATGCCCTGCGATTACGGATGAATCAAGGGGGATTGGGCGGCTGGCGGCCGGCCAGCTGACGCAAGGGGAGGCAACGGGACGGCTTTTCCCCTTTGACGGGCGCGGTGTTTGGGCGCAGGCTTCCCGAAAACAGAACAACGGGAGCGCTCCTTATGATTGCACGCATTCTCACAACGGTTGCAGCCCTGGCGCTGACCGCCGGCAGCGCGGCGGCGGAGTACAAGCTGACCATCCTGCACACGAACGATTTCCATTCGCGGTTTGAGCCGATCAACAAATACGACAGCACCTGCGACGCAGAGGATCAGGCCGAGGGCAAATGCTTTGGTGGCACCGCGCGGCTGGTGACGGCCATCGCTGACGCGCGGGCGCGGGCGGAGAACGCGATCCTGGTGGATGGCGGCGATCAGTTCCAGGGGTCGCTGTTCTATACCTACTACAAGGGCAAGGCCGCGGCGGAGTTCATGACCAAGCTGGGTTATGACGGAATGACAGTCGGCAATCATGAATTCGACGACGGGCCGGAGGTGCTTCGCGGGTTCATGGATGCGGTGGGCTTTCCGGTCTTGATGTCGAATGCGGATGTTTCTGCTGAACCAGCGCTGGCGGATGTGCTGAAGAAATCCACGGTGATTGAGCGGGGCGGCGAGATGATCGGACTGATCGGGCTGACGCCGGAGGACACGCATGAACTGGCAAGCCCTGGCAAGAACGTGCAGTTCTCCGATCCCGTGGCGGCGGTGCAGGCAGAGGTGGACCGGCTGACGGCGGAAGGTGTGAACAAGATCGTGGTGCTGAGCCACTCCGGCTATGGCGTTGACCAGCGGGTCGCGGCGGAGACCACCGGAGTGGATGTGATCGTCGGCGGGCACAGCAACACTTACTTGTCCAATACCTCAGACAAGGCCGCGGGGCCGTATCCGACCGTGGTGAACGGGGTGCAGATCGTGCAGGCCTACGCCTATGGCAAGTTCCTGGGTGAGCTGAACGTGACCTTTGACGACGCAGGCCATGTGATCAGCGCGACTGGCGAGCCGCTGATCATGGATGCGGCCGTCAGTGAGGATGCGGCCACGCTGGACCGGATCGCGGAACTGGCCCAGCCGCTGGATGAGATCCGCAACAAGGTTGTGGCAGAGGCCGCGGATGCCATCGAAGGCAGCCGGGATGTGTGCCGGGTGCAGGAATGCCCGATGGGCAACCTTGTGGCTGATGCGATGCTGGACCGGGTGAAGGATCAGGGCGTGACCATTGCCATCGCAAATTCCGGTGGTATCCGCGCCAGCCTGGATGCGGGGGAGGTCACCATGGGCGAGGTGCTGACCATCCTGCCGTTCCAGAATACGCTGTCTACTTTCCAGATCGACGGCAAGACTTTGGTCGCGGCGCTGGAGAACGGCGTCAGCCAGGTGGAGGACGTCAAGGGGCGCTTTCCGCAGGTGGCGGGGCTGAAATTCAGCTGGGACAGCTCCGCCGCGCCGAACGCGGGCCGCGTCACCGAGGTGCTGGTGGCTGAGGGCGACGGTTTTGTGCCGGTTGATCCGGCCAAGACCTATGTGGTGGTCACCAATGACTATGTCCGCAACGGCGGCGACGGCTATGCGATGTTCGAAGGCGACGACAAGAACGCCTATGACTTTGGCCCCGACCTGGCGGATGTGCTGGCGGAGTACCTGGCCGCCCAGGGCCCCTATACGCCCTATACCGACGGGCGGATTTCGCAGGTGAAATAGGCCGTGGCATATAGGTCCGGACCGGACCGAATGTTTCGCGCGCGAAACATTCGGGCAGGAGGGCTGCCGCATTATCTTTAGGCATTCTTAACCTTCGCCACCGGTTTGTTAACGGGGCGGCGGGGGCTTTCCCGCGGCCGGCGTGCATGGCAGAATGCGGCCATGGACCACCCGCTGATCGACCTCATCAATGCCCGGATCGAAGCCGCCGAAAAGGACGGCGCCTTTGATAATCTGCAGGGCGCAGGCAAGCCGTTGCCGCAATGCGACGACCCGGAGAATGCGCTGGTCAACCGGCTGGTGCGCGAGAGCGGCGGAGTGCCGGAGTTCGTGAGCCTGTCGCGCGAGCTTCAGCGCCTGCGGGAAGAATTGCGCGAGGCCGGCGACCGCAGCCGCCGGCAGGAGATCCTGAAAGAGATGTCGATGATGGACGCGCGGATCGAAATCGCGCGCAAGGCCTACACCAAGTAAGCCCCGTTACTGTTTGATTTCCGGCCAGATTTCCGGGTCCAAGCCGTCGGTGAACGGCGCCAGCACGTCCGCGTATTTCTCCCATTTGCCAATCGAGCGCGTGTGCGCCGTCTGGCGGACCTGGGTATTCGACAGCGTCAGGACCTGGCCTTTGTGGCGTTCCGGGTGGGCCATATCCTCGACCCACTCCAGCCCGCAGAAGTCCGCGAGCTTGCGGCTTTCGCCTTCGATATCGGCCACAAAGTCTTCGTAGCGCAGGTCATAGATCCGCCCCGGCATCACCTGCCGCCAGTGCTGCATCAGCCGGCCATAGAGGTTGAAGCGGTGCGCCATCGCCCTCAGGTCGTAGGCATAGGTGAGCGAGCTGCCGGAGAAATAACCGCGCCAGATCGACAGCGCCACATCGCGCGGGTCGCGGCAAAGATGAACAAACCGTGCATCCGGGTAGGCGGTCGCAAGGTGGCCCAGCAGGCGGTAGTTGTCCGGCATCTTGTCGACATAGGCCGCAGTACTCTCAGGCATTCCGGGCAGGCGGCTGATGTCCTCCGCCACGAAGGTGCGGGCGGCCTCGGGGGGGAAGTCCTGATCCTTCTCCAGATAGGGATGCAGCAGGAAGGCCGGCACGCCGCGCTCGCCCAAGGGGAACACATCCGGATGCAGGCCGATCACGGTTTCGGTGAGGGTGGTGCCGGAGCGCGGCATCCCCACAACATAGATCGGCCGCGGGCCGTCTGCAGCGGTTTCTGCCGGAGTGATCTGGCCTGGGAAGGCCGCCATGATGCGGCTGAACTGACGCTCGCTCTCTTCGTAGCCGTAGGGGGTCTGCGCCGCCATACAGGCGTTGGCTTCGTCGTTGTGGGCGGCAAAAGCCTCCTTGTTGCCCGCCTGGTCGGCGATCCGGGCGAGTGCAAAGCTGACGTTGGCGCGGTCGAGCGAGCGCGGCGCGGCGGCTTTCAGCGCCTTTTGCGCCACCGGCAGCAGTTCTGCGTTCTGGTCGCGGCTGCTGATGCGGGCCAGCATTTCCAGCACCTGTGTGTCCTTGGGATCCAGCTCCATCAGCGCCAGGCACTGCTCGCGGGCGGCATCGCTTTCGCCGTTGGAGATCAGCTGGCTGGCCAGGCGGCGGCGGGCCTCGACGTTCTGGGGGGCCACGGCCACGGCCTTCCGGGCAGCCTCGGTGGCCTCGTCCTGGCGCATCAGGCGGGCCAGAAGCAGGCTGGCGTTCTGAAGTGCGTCGGCGTCATTGGGGTTTACCTTGAGCGCGGCCTGATAGTCCGCCAGCGTCGCCTTTTCGTCGCCGAGCGTGTTCCAGGCGGTGGCACGCAGCCGCAGCATCCGCGGCTGGCGCGGATCACGGGCCAGCGCGGCGGTGGCGGCCTCAATCGCGGCCTCTGCGTCGTTCATCACCAGATGCGCCTGCGCCTGCAGGTACAGCGCGGCCTGATCGCCGGGCTGGTCCTTCAGCACCCGCTCCAGCAGTTTCATTGCGGGTTCGCCCTGCTGCATGAACAAAAGCGTCTGCGCCAGGTTCTTGCGGGCGTCGTGAAAGCCGGGGGCGAGCGCCAGCGCCTTCTTGAAGTAGGGAACGGCGTCGCGGTGCTTGCCCAGCCCGGACAGGGAGATGCCCGCGATATTGGGGAAATCGGGGTGGCTCTTGTGCCGCTTCATGCCGCCCTTGGACTGTTTCAGCGCCTGTTTGAACTTGCCCTGGTTGAGAAAGCCCAAGGCGGACTGGAGATCGTTCTGAAGAGTCATGAGGCCTATCTATCATCCTGTCAGGGCAGCTGAAAAGCGGTGAGCCAGGGAGGTTTTGCAAATGCGGCCCGGCCCGGGTTAGAAATCAGCATGTGCGGACGATTTGCCATAACCCTGCCCACGGATGCAATGGCGCAGCTGTTTGCGGCGCAGCCGGCAAATGATTTGCCCACGGTGCCCAATTACAACGTCTGCCCCACCAACGCGGTGCATGTGGTGCAGGCGGGAGAAGCCGGGCGGCAGCTGGTATCGATGCGCTGGGGGTTCCTGCCGCAGTGGTACAAGACGGAAACCGCCGGGCCGCTGCTGATCAACGCGCGGGCAGAGACGATTGCGGAAAAGCCCGCCTTTGCCGCCGCGGCCCGGGAGCGGCGCTGCCTGATCCCGGCGGCGGGGTTTTATGAATGGACCAAATCGGAAGAGGGCGCGCGGCTGCCCTGGTACATTTACCGCAGTGATGGGGCGCCGATCGCCTTTGCCGCCGTTTGGCAAAGCTGGGGGGCTGACGATCCGGTCAAGACCTGTGCGATTGTCACCACCGCCGCCAATCAGGGGCTGTCGGCCATCCACCACCGGATGCCGCTGATCCTGGAGGCAGGCGGCTGGGGCAAGTGGCTGGGGGAGGAGGGCCGTGGCGCTGCCCGGCTGATGCAGCCGGGGGCAGAGGGCGTGCTGGACTTCCACCGGGTGGATCCGGCGGTAAACTCCAACCGCGCCGAGGGGCCGGAGCTGATCGAGCCGTTCGGGGAGGAGGATATCCCGCGCGGGCAGCTGATCTGAGCGTTACTCAGCGGCGTGGCGGGCGGGCAGATCGCGCTGCGGCGCGCGGCTGAGGTCATTGCCTGCAAGGGTCGCCTTTTGCAGCAGCGCCACGAAAGTTTCCTGCTCGGCTTCCGTTAGGCCGGTCAGAATGCCGGGCTGGGACGCCCGCACGATGGGCAGGATGTGCTCCAGCAGGGCCACGCCGTCGCGGGTCAGGCTGACCTCGCGGGCGCGGCGGTCGGCCTTGGACACGCATCGCTGCACCAGTCCCTTGTCCACCAGCCGGTCCACCACTTTGCCCAGGGTGGCGCGGTCATAGGCGATGAGCCCCGCAACCGAGGCCTGGTCGATGCCGGGATACCGGTGGATCGCGGCCATGGCGGAAAACTGCACCGGCGTAAGGTCCACGCCCTCTGCCGCCATATGGTCCATGAACTGGGCCACGGATATCTGGTGCAGCCGCCGGATCAGGTGGCCGGGCAGGGAGTGGATGTCCAACGGGTCGGTCGTCATGGCCTTCTGGTCCTTGGCGGTCTGGTTTCCGGCATATTGCACGGGAGTGGTCTGTTCGCAGGACGTGCCATAGCGCCCTGTGCGCAATGCGCGCAAGACTTATCGCCGCGGCGGCGGAAATTGCGGCTTTTCCTTGCGCATGGGGCGCGGTAGGCATGGGCCATGGCGCTGAAATTCACCTCATTGCAAGAGTTCTACGCGCACGGGTTCGACACCGTGATCGACGTGCGCAGCCCGGCGGAATATGCCGAGGATCATGTGCCGGGGGCGATCAGCCTGCCGGTGCTGAACAATGAGGAGCGCGCCGAGGTCGGCACGATTTACGTGCAGGACAGCCCCTTCAAGGCGCGCAAGCTGGGGGCGGCCTTGGTGTTCCGCAATGCCGCCAATCATATCGAACAGAGCCTGAGCCACCACGAGGGCGGCTGGAAGCCGCTGATCTACTGCTGGCGCGGCGGCCAGCGGTCGGGGTCCTTTACCTGGATGCTGCAGCAGATCGGCTGGCGCGCCCAGGTGGTGGAGGGCGGTTATCAGACCTACCGCCGCCTGGTGAACGCGGCGCTTTACCAGACCGCGCTGCCGCACCGGCTGGTGGCGCTGGACGGCTATACCGGGTCTGCCAAGACAGAGGTGCTGAAGCGCGCCGGAGAACTGGGTGTGCAGGTGCTGGACCTGGAAGGGCTGGCCAATCACCGTGGTTCATTGCTGGGGGATATGCCGACGCCGCAGCCCTCGCAGAAAGGGTTTGAGTCCGCCTTGGCCGGTGCGCTGATGACGCTGGACCCGGCCCGTCCGGTGCTGGTGGAGGCAGAATCGAGCAGGATCGGCCAGCGGATCATTCCGCCTGCGGTCTGGGACGCGATGAAGCAGGCCCCGCGTATCGAACTGCAGGTACCGGTGGCGGCGCGCTGCCGCTACTTGGTGGATGCCTATGACGATATCCTGTCGGATGCGGACACGCTGCGGGACAAGCTGGGCCCCTTGCGCGCGCACAGGTCCGGCGCGGTGGTGGACGGCTGGTTTGCCAGCATCGAGGCAGGCGACAAGGCTGCTTTGACCGAAGCGCTGATGGTGGAGCATTACGATCCCGCTTACCGCAAGTCCCGGACCGCTATCGGGGCGGAGGTGGCTGCCACGGTGGAGGCTGAGGCTCTGGATGAAGCAGGCCTTAATGCCGCCGCAGCGCAGGTGGCGGAGGTCATGTCTGCTCTCTGACAGAGGTTCTCCCGCCCGTCGCCGGAGCCTCTGCGCGGCCCCGCTCCCGTTGGGCGTGGCGCCGCGCTGGCGCGCGGCGGGTCAGGCGCTGAGGGTGATCTTACCGGAAATTTCCGTGATCCTGCCGATGAGGGCGGCCGGGTAGCCGGCTGCGGTGAGCTGCGCCAGCAGTTCATCAGCCTGACCGGGAGACACCGCTGCCAGCAGGCCGCCTGCAGTTTGCGGGTCGAACAGCAGGTCTTGCCAGCCGGTGGTTCTCAGCTCCGGCAGGGCGGCCTGGTTGGCGGGGAACAGCGAGGAACGGATGCCGCGGTCTGCAAGTTCCGCCGCGCCCTGTATCAGGGGGATCTTGCCGGCGGACAGCTCAGCCCCGGTGCGGGACGCTTCGCAGATGCCCAGCAGATGGCCCAGGAGGCCGAAGCCGGTCACATCGGTCATTGCATGGGCGTCCTGCAGGATGCGGGCTGCGGCGCCCTGCGGCTGGCTCATCTGCTCCAGCGCGGCGGCCACCCAGTCTCCCTTGGCTTCGCCCGCCATCTCCGCGGCCAGCAAAACGCCGGAGCCGATGGGTTTGGTCAGGATCAGCGCGTCGCCGGGTTCGGCGCCTGCGAGGGTGATGGCGGGGCGGGGGCAAAGGCCGGTGACGGTCAAGCCGATGGTCAGCTCATCGCCCAGCGAGGTATGGCCGCCGATGATGGCGGCGCCGGCCGCCTGCATGACCTCTGAGGCGGTGCCCATGATCTCTTGCAGGGTGCGGGCCTGCAGGGCGGGCGACATGCGCGGCAGAATCAGGTTGGCGGTGGCGGCCTGCGGGTCTGCCCCCATCGCCCAGATGTCGCCAAGCGCATGGACGGCGGCGATGCGGGTCATCAAGACCGGGTCGTTGGTGAAGCTGCGCAGGTGGTCGGTGCTGATCACCTGATTGACGTTGCCGGTGGTCAGCAGGGCTGCGTCATCGCCGGGCAGCGGGGTAATGTCGTCGCGGTCTGTCTGGCGTAGGCTTGAGAGTGTGCCCAGCAGGGCATTGCGCCCCACCTTGGCGCCGCAGCCGCCGCACATGGGCTTGTCCCCCAGTGCCTGCTCCATGCCAAGCGTGTGTTCGGCGGGCAGGTCCGGCGGGTCCATGGCGGGAAGATCGCGGAACTTCTCCATAAAGGCCTGATCGATGCGGTCTTTCCAGGTCCACATCAGCGGGCCGGACAGGGTGCTGCCGAAACGTTCGCCCAAGGCTTCCTTCGACCCCATAGAGATCAGTTTCAGGTAATCCTTCTGCGGCTTGTACCTGCGCAGCGGGTCGCCGGTCATCAGGGCGCGCAGGTTGTGGTAGAGCACCGGCGCCTGACGCACCGCATAGACGCCGGCCTTGGGGCGCGGGGCAAACTCCATATGGGCGCAGTCGCCGGCGGCAAAGACGTTTTCGGCGCTGCTTTGCAAAGTGCCGCTGACGCGGATGAAACCGTCGTTCAGCTCCAGTCCGCTGTCCGCGAGCCAGCCGTAGGGGCGGGCGCCGGCGGCGCCGGTGGTGAAATCCGAGAGGATCTCGCGGCCGTCCTGCAGCGTGATGTAGGTGTCGTGGATGCGTTCGATGCGGGCGTTTTCTTCCAGCCGCACACCCTGTTCAACGAGGGCGCGGCGCAGGGTCTGGCGGGCCTTTTCGCCAATCGCGCGCAAGGCGCTGCTGCTGTCGATCAGCGTGGCCTGGGCAAGGCGCCCGCGGGATCGGAGAGCATAGGCCATGGCCAGGATCAGCTCCGCCCCGGCAACGCCGCCGCCGATCACCGCGACATGGGCCGGGCCGCTGGCCTCGCGGAAGGCAGCCCAATGGGCGGCAAAGCGGCCGAGCGGCTTGGCCGGGATGCCGTGCTCCGCGAAGCCCGGAAGGTCCGGCATGGCGGAGGTGATGCCAATGTCGATGGAAGCCACGTCATAGGCAATTGGCGGGCGGCCCGGCACATGCACCAGTTGGGCCGCCGTGTCGATATGCTCTGCCGCGCCTAGCACCACGCGGGCGCCGGAAAAGCGAGCCAGGCGGACCAGGTCGATGTCCAGTTCGTCCCGCTGGTAATGGCCTGCAACAAAACCGGGCAGCATGCCGGAATAGGGCGCCGAGGGGCCGGGATTGATGACCGTCAGCCGGGCGCCGGGCAGGGGCTTCATCCCCCATGTACGCAGAACCAGCGCGTGGGTGTGGCCGCCGCCGACGAGCACCAGATCACGGGTCAGCGGCAGGCGGGAGGTGTCGATCACGGGTCAGGCCTTCCTGAGTGCTGTGCGGTCAGTCTTCGGCGGGCGGGGTTTGGGACGCGCTGCGGCGTTCCTCGTCCTCGGGCGTGTCGTGGGTGGCCCAGTGATCGTCGCCGCCGGCCTCTGGCATGGTGTCGCGGGTTTCCTGCCGGTGGATATGCACCTTGGCAATGAAATTTGCCGTGATCGGTGCGGTCAGGAACAGGAACAGCGTGATCATCAGCTCATGGTAGGAGAGGTATTTCTCAAACGCGGCGGCGTGCAGCATGGAGGCCAGAAGCACACCACCGACGCCAAGGGTCGTGGCCTTGGTCGGCGCGTGCAGGCGCGACATCTGATCGTTCAGCTTGATCAGCCCGTAGGAGCCGACAATGCCGAAGATGCCGGCGGTCACCAGAAAGGCGGCGACGAGGAATTCAAACAGGGTTTCCATCTTTCTGCCCCTTACTCGATGATGTTGCCGCGCAGGATGAAGCGCGCGTAGGCCACGGTGGAGACAAAGCCGAGCATGGCGATGATCATCGCGGCCTCAAAGAAGATCTCGGTTCCCAGCGCCATGCCGTAAAGCACCATCAGGGCGATGGCGTTGATGAACATGGTGTCGAGCGCCAGGATCCGGTCGGCCACGTCGGGGGCTGTGACGACCTTCCAGAGGTTCATCAGCATGGCAAGCGCGAAGCAGGCGAAGGCGAAGGTGGCGGCGCTCTCGATCATTCGAAAATCTCCATCAGCCGGCGCTCGTAGCGCTGTTTGATTTCGTCCCGCACCGCGTCCGGGTTGGGGGCGTCGAGGCAGTGCACCAGCAGGGCGTGGCCCTCGTCCGAGACATCCGCCGAGAGGGTGCCGGGGGTCATGGTGATGGTTCCTGCCAGCGCGGTGATCGCCTCGGGTGTTTTCAGGTCCAGCGGGATGGTGATCCAGTTGGGGCGGCGGTCGGCGTTGGGTTTGAACAGAACGATGCGGGCCACGATGATGTTGGCCTGCACGATGTCCAAGAGCACCACCAGAATGTATTCCGCGATCTTGAGCGGGCGCCGCAGGTTGGGGCGGTTGGGCCAGAAAGGCTGGGTCACGAAGGGGATCACTACCCCCAGCATGAAACCGAAGACCAAGGAGTTCAGCGACCAGCGGTTCACCATCAGAAGCCAGGTGAGGGTCAGCAGCAGGGTGAGAAACGGGTGCGGGAACAGCCGCCAGATCAGTTTCATTCCGCGGTCCTCCCCAGAACGGTGTCGATATAGGCCGACGGCGCATAGAGCTGCGCGGCCGTGGCCTCAGCATAGCGGGTGGCGGGGCCTGCAAAGACGGTGAGCGCCACCAGGCCGCCAAGCAGGCCGAAGCAGGCCACGAAGGGCAGCTGAGCAGGCCGGGCGGGCAATGTGTCAACGGGCGGCTCTGCGCTGGTGCCGGTGTCTTCGGGCGGCAGGCCATGGCCTTTCCAGAACAGGAGCGAGCCTGCGCGGGCCATACCGATGATTGTCACAAGCGAGCCCAGCAGGATCACGCCCCAGATCCAGGGTGCCAGCGCTGCGCCGCGGGTGGCGTCCAGCACCAGAAGCTTGCCCAGGAAGCCCGAGAGCGGCGGCATCCCTGCCAGCGCGATGGCAGCAGCAAAGAACAGCGCCGAGATCAGCCCGGTCTGCGGCATCGGCAGCTGCGGCAGGATCCAGGGGCCCTGACGTTCCATCACCAGGTCGGCGACCAGGAACAGCAGCGCTGCTGCCAGGGTGGAGTGCACCAGGTAGTAAAGTGCTGCCGCTGCGGCGGTCTGGGTGAACAGCGAAATGGCGATCAGGAGTGTGCCCATAGAGGCGATGGCGCCAAAGGCAGCCAGACGGCCCAGCTTCTTGGAGCCGAGGACGCCGATGGCACCGGCGCCAAGGGTCAGAAGGGCGGCGGGCAGCAGCCAGCTTTCTGTCAGGCCTGCGGTGGCCTCAACTTCAGGCCCGAAGACCAGCGTGTAGATGCGCAGGATCGAATAGGCGCCGACCTTGGTCATGATGGCAAAGAGCGCTGCCACCGGCATCGGTGCGTTGGCATAGGCCGAAGGCAGCCAGAAGTGCAGCGGCAGGAGCGATGCCTTGATGGCAAACACCAGAAGCAGCATTACCGCGCCGACCCGCAGGAGGGCGGTGTCCTCTGCCGGGATCTGGGCAACCTTCACCGCGAGGTCGGCCATGTTGAGGGTTCCGGTAACTGAGTAGAGCGTGCCGAGCGCAAACAGGAACAGGGTGGAGCCCAAGAGGTTGAACACCACATACTGAACCCCGGCCTGGAACCGGCGGGTTCCGCCGGAATGGATCATCAGCCCGTAGGAGGCGATCAGCAGCACTTCGAAGAAGACGAACAGGTTAAAGGCGTCGCCGGTCAAGAAGGCGCCCATGATGCCCATCAGCTGGAACTGGAACAGCGCGTGGAAGTTGGATCCTCGGGTGTCCCAGCCGGAGCCGATGGCATAGAGCAGCACCGGCAGAGCCAGCAGCGACGTCAGAACGATCATCATTGCCGACAGCCGGTCCAGCACCAGAACGATGCCAAAGGGCGCGGGCCAGTCGCCCAGCTCATAGACCTTGACGGTGCCATCGGCGGCTTGTGCCGCAAGCGCCAGGGTGACGCCGGCCAGCAGCACCGCGCTGGCCAGTGAGAATATCCGCTGCAGGTCCAGATGGTGGCGCAGCACCATGATGATGAAAGGCGCGACAAGGGCGGGCAGCACCACCGGTGCGATCAGCAGATGCTCCATCATGCGTCCTCCTCGGCGCCGTCGGTCTCAACCGGCATGGCGGTGCCGTCATCGCGGGACGAGAGAAACGCCCCCAGCGCGATCATCACCACGACGGCGGTCATGCCGAAGGAGATCACGATTGCGGTCAGCACCAGCGCCTGCGGCAGCGGGTCGGTATAGGCGACCTCCTCATACTTGTTCAGGATCGGCGGCGCGCCGGTGACCAGCCTGCCGGTGGCAAACAGGAACACGTTGACCGCATAAGTCAGCAGCGACAGGCCCAGGATCACCGGGAAGCTGCGGCGGCGCAGGATCAGGTAGACACCTGCCGCCGTCAGGATGCCCACGGCAGAGGCAACGAGAAGTTCCATGGTTATCCCTCCGTCCCGGTCTTGGCCGCTGCGTCGCGGGCCGGGTTGATGTCCATTGCGTGCTCAGAGCTCATGCCCGGCTGCCAGGCGAAGCGCGACAGGCTTTCGAGCGCCAGCAGCACCGCACCGACCACGGCCAGGAAAACGCCGAGGTCAAACAGCGCGGCGGTGGCCCATTCGAACTCTTCCAGCGGCGGCCAGTGCAGGTAGCCGAAATCGCTGGTCAGGAACGGCTTGCCATTGAACCAGGCGCCCATGCCGGTGGCGGCGGCGATCAGCACGCCGGAGCCGATGATGGCGTGGTACGGGTAGCGCTGCCGCTCGGTCGCCCAGGCAAAGCCAGAGGCCATGTATTGCATGATGATGGCGATGGCCGCGACCAGGCCTGCGATGAAGCCGCCGCCTGGCAGGTTGTGGCCGCGGAAGAAGATATAGGCCGCCACCATCAGCGCCAGCGGCATCATCACCCGGGTTGCCACCACCATCATCAGCGGGTGGGCGTCGCCCGCCTGCGGCAGGTCGGGCTTGCGGTTCAGCAGATAGGCGCGGACCTTTGAGCCCAGCACCGCCTCGGTCAGGGCAAAGATCACCATGGCGGCGATGCCCAGCACGATGATTTCGCCAAAGGTGTCATAGCCGCGGAAGTCGACCAGGATCACGTTCACCACATTGGTGCCGCCGCCGCCCTTGTAGGAATTGGCGAGGTGGAAGTCCGAGATGGTCGGGAAGGCAAAGTCGCGCATCAGAAGCGCATAGATCAGCCCGCCCGCGCCAAGGCCGGCCACCACCGCAATCGCGCCGTCGCGCAGGCGGGTGAGGGCCGGGGTCTCGACCGGGGTTTCCTTGGGCATGAAGTTGAGGGCCAGCAGCATCAGGATGATGGTGACCACCTCAACCGAGATCTGGGTCAGCGCCAGGTCAGGCGCAGAGAGGTAGTTGAAGGACATCGAGACCACCAGGCCCACCACGCCAATCAGCACCAGCGACAGCAGGCGGTTGCGGTGCTTGGCGACGATGAAGAGGGTTGCCACCACCAGCGCGAACCAGCCGACAACCGGCAGCGCGCCCGGGTCCTGGATCTGGCGGGTTTCAACGCCCAGGGTGCCGCCGCGGTAGGCGAAATAGCTGATGGCCACGGTGAAGGTGACCATGATGGCTGCGTAGCGGGTGAGGACGCCGTTGTGCAGCCCTTCAGTCACCAACTGGCTGAGCCGGGTAAAGGCGCCGATCAGCGCCTCGAAAATGGTCTTGGCTTCAGGCCGGGGCAGAGCGTTCCAGGCCCGCTGCAGGGGCTTGTGCAGGGCAAGCAGGGTCAGGCCGCCGATGGTGGCTGCAACTGACATGTACAGCGCCGGGGTCAGCCCGTGCCAGAGCTTGAGCGAGTAATAGGGCAGCTCACCGCCGCCGATAACCGCGCCGGCGGCGGTGGCGACCATCGGGCCCGCGATTTTGGCCGAGGCGAGGCCGATCAGCACCACCAGCAGAACCAGGAAGGCCGGGCCGATCCACATGCCGGTGTTCGGGTCATGCGGGTGGGCGGGGTAATCCTCGCGCTTTGGGCCAAGAAAGACATGGGCGATGAAGCGGAAGGAATAGGCTGCCGAGAACAGCGCCGCCACTGTGGCCAGGGCGGGCACAAGCAGATGCGAGCCGTTCCAGATGGTGTGGGAGGTTTCCTCCAGCATCATTTCTTTGGAGAGGAAGCCATTGAGGGGCGGGATGCCCGCCATCGACAGCGCCGCCACCGTGCCGATGGTAAAGGTGACGGGCATCAGGTGGCGCAAGCCGCCCAGGCGCTTGATGTCGCGGGTTCTGGCCTCATGGTCGACGATGCCCGCGGTCATGAACAGCGCCGCCTTGAAGGTGGCATGGTTGATGATGTGGAAGACCGCGGCCACTGCGGCGATCTTGGTGCCAAAGCCCAGCAGCATGGTGATCAGGCCCAGGTGGCTGACGGTGGAGAACGCCAGCAGCGCCTTGAGGTCGTCCTTGAACAGCGCAATCACCGCGCCCACCAGCATTGTCACAAGGCCGGTGGTGGCAACGATGTAGAACCACTCCGGCGTGCCAGCCAGTACCGGCCACAGGCGCGCCATCAGGAACAGCCCGGCCTTCACCATGGTGGCGGAGTGGAGATAGGCCGAAACCGGGGTCGGGGCGGCCATCGCGTGCGGCAGCCAGAAATGGAACGGGAACTGGGCCGATTTGGTGAAGGCCCCCAGCAGGATCAGGATCAGCGCGGGCAGGTAGAGGTCCGAGGACTGGATCGCTTCCTTGTTCTGAAGGATCACGCTGAGGTCATAGGAGCCTGCGATATGGCCCAGCATCAGCATGCCGGCAATCATCGCCAGCCCGCCGGAGCCGGTGACGGTCAGCGCCATACGGGCGCCCTGACGGCCCTCGGGCAGGTGCTTCCAGTAACCGATCAGCAGGAAGGAGCTGAGAGAGGTGAGCTCCCAGAACACCAGCAGCAGCAGGATGTTATCGGACAGAACGATGCCCACCATCGCGCCCTGGAACAGCAGAAGGTAGCTGTAGAACTGGCCCATCGGGTCTTCGCGCGACAGGTAGTATCGGGCGTAGAGGATGATCAGAAGGCCGATGCCGAGGATCATCGCGGCAAACAGGAAACCGAGCCCATCAAGGAAGAAATGCGCGTTGAGGCCGAGTGCCGGCAGCCAGTCCACCGCGGCATAGACCGTCTCGCCGCGGAACACGGCGGGGATGTGCAGCATCAGGCCGATGAAGGCGAGCAGCGTCGTCAGCCCGGCAGCGGAGGCCGCCGCATTACGTCCGGCGCGGATCAATAGCGCAGGGAAGACGGCTCCGATAAAGGGCAGGGCCGCAATCAGGAAAAGGGACACGTGCAAGTCTCCTGTCGGGTTGGCGCGTCGTTTTTTGGACCAGTGCTAAGCAATTTTGTTGCTCAGAACCACCCCTGCCGCCCCGATTGCGGCGGGAATGCCGCAGCCAAAGGCAGAGTGAATACGCTCGTTACGGGCATAATTGGGCAGCAGGCGCGCAATAACAAGAACTTGACCGGCGGATTCTGCCTGTTTCTGGTGATCAAAGGCTGGCGGCCTGCTAGACCGGAGGGGCAGGAGCAGCAGCGGAGGCAGGATGGCGGACATGAATCCCGGGAACCCGAAGCTCACCCGGCGGCTGATGCTGCTGGGCGGCACCGCGGCGGCGGCAGGTTTTGGTTTCTGGTGGCAACGCCGCCAGCCGCCGGATCACAGCCATCCGCGGCTGAGCGCGGCTGAGGCCTATGGCCAGGCGCAGGCGGGAGAGATCCTTCTGGTTGATATCCGCACTCCGCAGGAATGGCGGGCGTCCGGGGTGCCTGTGGGCAGCCATCAGATCGACATGCGGCGGGAGGATTTCATTGCCGCCCTGCAGGCGGTTGCGGGACCGGATCCTTCGGTTCCGGTGGCGCTGATCTGCGCCCGCGGCGTGCGCTCGGCGCGGATGACGCTGATGCTGGCCGGTGCGGGCTATACCCATGTGATTGATGTGCCGGAGGGCATGCTGGGGTCAGCTGCCGGCCCGGGGTGGATTGCAGGCAACCTGCCGGTGGCTAGATGGGAGGGATGATGAACGGGGCAATTCCGGGCCTTGCGGCGGCTTTGCTGGCGGCGGCGTGGGGCAGCGTTGCTGCCGCTGGCTGCGGGGAAGGGGTGGAGGCCTGCAGTGTGGAAGCGGGCCAGTACCACATCGTGCTGCCGGACAGGGAAGCCGGGGACGGTGCCGTGCCTGTGGTGATGTTCCTGCACGGTTATGGCGGCAGCGGCAGCAGCGTGCTGCGCAACCGGGACATGGTGGCGTGGCTGACCGGGCGCGGCTATGCGGTGATTGCACCCGAGGGGCGCAAGCGCGACGGCACCGGGCCGCAGAACTGGGGCTTTGGCCCCTTTGACGAAGGCCGTGACGAGGGGGCATTTTTTGCCGCGGTGCTGGCCGATGCCAATGCGCGTTTTGGCACGTCGCAGTCGCAGACCGTGCTGGCAGGGTTTTCGGCAGGTGCTTTCATGGTGCATTACCTGGCTTGCCGCACGCCTGCGGCCTTTGCCGCCTATGCGCCGGTGTCCGGGGCGTTCTGGCGGCCGCAGCCGGAGCGCTGCGAGGGGCCGGTGCGGCTGCTGCAGGTGCATGGCTGGCGCGACGAGGTGGTGCCGCTGGAGGGGCGGATCCTGGGCGGCGGACGGTTCGAGCAGGGCGATGCCTTTGCCGCGCTGGAAGTGTGGCGGAAGGCCAATGCTTGCGCCTCTCATGCGCCGGACCGGGCGTGGAGCGCCAATGGACTGATGCGCCGCCGATGGGACTGCGGTCCGGGGGCGGATATTGAGCTGGTGCTGTTTGACGGCGGCCATTCGGTGCCAAGGGGCTGGGCCGGGCTGATGGCGGAGTGGTTCGAGGATCAGCCTGCCGTGCGCTGAGGCAGAAGGAACGTCAGGCAGGGAAGGCGGGCTCCCGCCCCTTTGGCCCTGAAATCAGAGATTTGCAGGTCAAAGCGTTGGGCCGGGCAGCGCGCCCATTCGGGCGCGCTGCGGTTGCGTTTGCCGCCGGCCGCGCCGCGCGTCAGCGCGGCGCCTGGCCCAAGGCCGCCAAGGGTGGCCCGGCAGCAGCCGGGGCATCCTGCGGGCGCGGGAGTGCTCTGTTTGCGGCGGCTACTCTGCCGGGGTGCTGCGGGCGGTGGAGCCGTCCAGCAGGGCCTTGAGATCGGCGCGGGCAGCCCGGGCGGCGCGGGTGATCTGGGGTTCGGTGAACTCCTCCCGCGTGGCCATCCAGTGGCGGATGCGGTTCACCGTCTTGACGCCGGACAGCGCCGACAGCGGCACCGCCAGCACCAGCGACAGCGCAATCGGTGCCAGCCACAGCGAGACAGTTCCGGTCAGGATGCCGGCCCAGAGCGCAACGCCGCTGACGGTTTCCAGCGCGTGGCACGCCGCAAGGGTGCGCAGGGAGTAGCTGCCGCCGTCGCGTGCCTGCGGTGCCCAACCGCGTTGCAAGCCAAGGGCGGTGCGGAACACCGCGATCATCTGCTGCACCATCAGGATCGGCGCATAGAGGATGGCGAGCACCACCTCAGACACGAAGGACAGCGCGAAATGCACCGGGCCGCCGTATTCGGAAAAGCGGCTGCCGGTCAGCGGCAGGGCCATTGCCGCCAGCATCTTGGGCGCCAGCAGCATGGCGTAGATCAGGATGATCACCAGCACGTGCTTGGGTTCGGACATGTCCGGCCAGCTGGGGCGGAAGGGGTTGGCTTCGCTGAAGTAGCTGATCACCGAGGCCTCTTCGCTGCGGCCGATCACCGCCCAAAGGACCAGCAGGGCAAACCAGACCGGCGCCATCAGATAGCCGATCGCGCCGGCAAACAGGTGGAAGCGGGAGATCGCGCGGAAGCCTTTGGCATGCAGCAGGTTCAGGTGCTGCAGGTTGCCCTGGCACCAGCGGCGGTCGCGCAGGATGTGGTCGATCAGGGTGGCGGGGGTTTCCTCATAGGAGCCGCGGATGCGCGGCAGGAAACGCACTGACCATCCCGCGCGCCGCAACAGGCCTGCCTCGACGAAGTCATGGCTCATGATCAGCTTGCCGCCGCCGCCGAAGCGCGAGCGCAACAGCGGCAGGCCGGCGCAGGCGGCAAAGGCGCGGGTGCGGATGATGGCGTTGTGGCCCCAGTAGTTGCCCTCGTGGCCTGCCCAGCGGGCCAGGCCTTCGGCAAGTGCCAGGCCGTAGACGCCGTTGGCAAACTGCTGCATGCGGCCAAAGACCGACTGCGCGCCGATCAGCTGGGGGTAGCTCTGGATCAGGCCGGCGCCGGGGTCGCGGGCCAGCGCATCGGCCAGCCGGGCGATGGCGCGGCCGGTCATCAGGCTGTCGGCGTCCAGCACCAGCATCGCCTCATAGCCTGCGCCCCAGCGGCGCACCCAGTCGGAGATGTTGCCGACCTTGCGGCCCTCGTTGTCATCGCGGCGGCGGTAGTAAAGCTCTGTGCCTGCGGGAAGCATGGTGCGCAGCGCCTCGACGCTGGCGCGTTCCTGTGCAGCAATCGCGTCGTCGCGGGTGTCCGACAGGATGAACATCGCGTATTCGTGCAGGCCGCCGCGGCCGTGCAGTTCCTGCAGCATGGTCTGGGCGTTGCCCAGCACGTACCAGGGCACCTCGTTGTAGACCGGCATCAGGAGCGCCACCTTCATCGGGCGGGCAGCGCCGCGGGTGGCGGTGCGCTCGCGGCGCGACAAGCTGTAGAGGCCCAGCAGAACGGTGGAGACGGTGAAGGCGATCCAGAAGAAGTTGAACGCAATCAGCGCCAGCAGGATCACCTCCAGCACCGAGAAGCCGCCGTCGGTGAACCAGCCGCCCATGACCCAGGTCAGAACGCCGGTTGCGGCCATTGCGGGCGAAAACGCCAGCAGGCGCCACAGGGCCACCTGGCGCGGTGCCGCGCCGCCGGGGGCGGCGGCGTCACGAAAGTCCTTGCTGAAGTCCTGTTCCGGCATCGCCAGGGGCTGCTCCGGGGGCATCAGATCACACGCGGTCATGCGGTCCACCTGTAAAGCCAGACTTCGGAAGCGGGGTTGCCGTCTCTCCTGAGCTGGGCGCGAAATTCGATGTGATCCCGGTCTTCGGGATCGAAGTAGAAAGCGAGGCGCATGCCGCCCGTTTCCGGGTTGCGCTGCAGCACGCCGTCGCTGGCGGCCACATGGGGAGAGTGGATGTGAACGTCAAGGTCCTCCGGATCGCCATCGAGCAGCGGGTGCGAATCGAAGTCGATGGTGATGATCCGGCCCGGCCCGCCGAAAATACGGGCGCCCTCGGCGGTGGACAGCACACGCGGCAGCGGCAGGGACGGTTCGCTGCCCCAGGTGAGGCGGTAGTCGAGCCTGATCTCGCTTCCCTTTGCATAGGGCTCTCGCGGGCGCCAGTAGGCGACGATGTTGTCGTAAATTTCCTTGTCCGCCGGAATCTCCACCAGGGTAACGGCGCCTTTGCCCCAGTCCTGCTTGGGTTCGACCCAGAGGCAGGGGCGTTTGTGGTAGAAGGCCTCCAGGTCGTTGAAGTCCGACAGTTTGCGGGCGCGTTGCATGAGGCCAAAGCCACGCGGGTTTTCGTCAACGAAGGACGACACCTGCAGGCGCTTCGGGTTGGAGAGCGGCCGCCACAGGGTCTCGCCATGGCCATTAACCACCAGCAGGCCGTCGGTGTCGTGCACCGCCGGGCGGAAATCGTCGAAGGCGTGGCGGTTCTTGGCGTCGAACAGAAACATCGAGGTGAGCGGCGCGAGGCCGGCGTGAGACAGCTCTTCGCGGGCAAACAGCGTTGCCTCCACATCCATCACGGCGCTGCTGCCAGGAGTGATGGTAAAGCGGTAGGCACCGGTCACGGAGGGGGAGTCCATCAGCGCATGGACGACCATATGGCGCTGGCCGGGCGCGGGGGCCTCCAGCCAGAATTCGATGAACTCGGGGAATTCCTCGCCCTCGGGGTCGGCGGTCTTGAGCGCCAGGCCGCGGGCCGACTGCCCGTAGGCGTTGCCAGTGCCGATGGCGCGGAAGTAGCTGGCGCCCTGGAACACGCAGAATTCGGTTTTCTTGCCGGGTTCGGACTGCTCGGTGCGCAGGCGCAGGCCGGAGTAGCCCAGGTTGCCTTCGGTGGTCAGATCCGGAGCCTTGTCGGATTTGTCGAACAGCGACAGATCGAAGGGCACCCGGGCGGACAGCCCGTTTGCCACTGTGTTGATCTGGATGGCCCGCGGGAAATAGAGGCCGGGCAGGAAGAAATCGACGTTGTAGCTGCGGTCTGTCCCGGCCCAAAGCGCATCCTTGGTGCGGAACCAGCGGGCCTTGTAATCATCATAGGACTGATTCAGCCAGTCCTTCGGCACGGTGGGGCGTTCGGCATAATCCGCGGCGGCCAAGGCGCGGGCCTTGGCAACTACGATGTCGCGGGTGAACGGCACGGCTTCACTGGCCGTGCCGGGCAGTGCTGCCAGGGCGGTGCTGCCCAATGCAGCAGCCAGGAATGTGCGGCGGGAAATAAAGCTCATCGCTTGGCTCTCCAAGGTTGCGACTTGAACCAAGCTGCGGTGTAAGCGCAGACAATGATTAGGAAAAAGCCAACCAGGTTGGCGAATGCCGTGGTCATAACCGCGCGGTCGGTCTGGTCAAGCGCAAAGCCGATGAAACGGGCCAGAGCCATCGAAAAAACAAACACTGCAAGCGATTGCTGGCCGACCTTGGTGATCAGTTTCAGCAAAACCGCCCAGATGCGCGCAGCCAACGAATGGCCGGTGGCAATGAGCCGTTTGCCGCCGGTGCCCGCGGCGACCCAGCCGAGATAGGCGAGTGACAGGAAATGGGCATAGCGCAGCAGGCCGAAGTCTGTTTTCTCGCGCCACTCAGCGGTGATTTCCCAGGTGGGACGGATCAGGCTGGCCAGATCCTTGTTCGCCGCTTCCACCCACAGGAAGACTTTCCAGGAGCCGAAGGGGGCGGACAGGATCACAAATGCGGCGGCCAGAATGACCAGCGCCTTGGAGACCGGCGGTGCGGGAAGCCAGCCTTTCATGAAGGCAAAGCCGGTGAAGAACAGCAGCTGCCAGCCGAGCGGGTTGAAGAACCACTCACGCTCCGACCAGGGTTCCGCCATGAAGGAGATGCCGTCCGGACCCAGGCCGATCATGTAGGGGTTGGCGGTGAGCCAGATCAGGATGCTGGCGGCGGCCACGGCCCACAGGCCTGCCTTCTCCAGCCCCATCATCAGCGGCATCAGCAGCAGAACCACTAGATACATCGGCAGGATGTCGAAATAGTTCGGCACGTAAGTGAGGGTGAACAGCCCGGTGAGCTGCTGCACCGTGTTGGTGAAGAACCAGTGCAGGTTCAAAGACCCGATGTAGCTCTTGTCGAAGCCGCCATAGAGATCAAGCATCGCCATCGAGGCGGCCAGGAAGAAAAACAGGCCGATGTGGGCCCAGTAGACCTGCCAGCAGCGGAAGACGACCCGGGCTGTGCCCAGCCACCAGCCTTGTTTGGCATAGGAACTGCCAAAGGCAATGGCCGAGGCCATGCCGGAGCAGAAGACGAAGATCTCTGTTGCGTCGGAAAAGCCGAACCGGGCCGGGATCCAGCTGGCCCAGCGGTTGCCCGGGACATGCGCCACCAGGATGATGAACATCGCGATGCCGCGGTAGAAGTCGAGCCGCGGGTCGCGGACGCGCGGCTGCGCCGCCTGTGGCGGCGGGGCTGCGCGGTTGGCGGCGCTGGGGTCTTTCTGAGGCCCGGGGAAGGGCGCAACACTGGACATGGGTTGTTTTGGTCCTTGAAGGTCTTATTCGGCGGGAACGCTTTTGGGGTCGGGGGAGTTCCGGCCTTGGGCGATCAGAGCGCGCCGGGCCAGGGCGTAATTGTCCTCGGAGCCGCCGCGCTTGACGCGGCGGTCATCAAGGATTGCTTCGGCTTCGTCAAGACGTCCTGCGCGCAGGCCTGCGTCGATAGTTATCCGTTCGAAAACATCGCGTTGCGCGTGGCTGCCGCCGGCCAGCTGCAAAGTGGCGCGGGCTGTGGATAAATTCGCGAATGCGGCCTTGTAATTACCGTCTCCGAAGGCTTCGAGCCCGTCCGCGGCCGCGCATCCGGGGGCGGCCATCCGCTCTTTCGCTTCGCTGCCGCCGGCGCTGGCATCGGCGTGAATCCGCTGAACCAGCTTGTGCGCGTCCTCCTTGCGGTGGCCGGTCAGGGCCAGGAGGTAGTGCAGATCGGCAAAAATCAGGCTGCCGTCCTCGGTCCGGCTGGCACAGAGATTCGCCAGCTCCTCCCAGCGGGGGCCGACATCAACGCCCTCAAGCTCCAGCCGCATCAGCAGCGAGGTCGCGTTGGAGATGTCGCGGTAGTCGTCGGTCTTGTCCTTGCGCACCTCTGTATCATAGAGCGCGATGGCCTCATCCATCTGGCCCAGGTCCAGATGCATCAGCGCCTTGTGCCACCAGACGTGGTAACGGAAGTTGTTGCAATGCGCCCAGGCCTCCTCGCGGCCATGCAGCCAGTCCAGCCCGGCAGCTGCGTTGCCGGTCATGTCGTGGACATGGGCGACCGCGTGCAGGCCCCAGGCATCGTCCGGCGCCATCCACAGCGCCTGGCGGCCGGAATTGGCGGCGCGCTCGTATTCGCCGGTTTCTTCCAGCGCAAAGGAATGACAGCCCAGCAGGTAGCCGCGGCCGGCGTGGTCCGGATCATAGCTTGGCAGCACCCGTTCGATGGAAGCACGCATGCCTGCGGGGTCGCCCATGATGAAACGGATGCCGTGGCTGAGTTTCATGGCCAGCGTGTCCTGCGGGAAGACGTCCAGCACTTCCTCCATCCGCTGGATGGCCAGGCTGGGACGGCCGGCAAGCCAGTTTTCCAGCGCATCAATATATTTCCGTTCCCGTGGCAGGGCGGCCTCATAGACAGCCTTGGCGTCCCGCAGTGCCTCGCGGGCGGTGGGCAGCAGCTCGCTGCGCCCCAGCATCAGCAGCGACAATCCCTTGATGGCATGCGCCAGGGCAAATTCCGGCGACGCCTTGAGCACTGCGCCCAGGTGATCTGCGGTGGCGGCGGCATGGGCCAGAACCCCCAGCTGCACGGCGTTCCAATCCTGCAGTGCGGCGGTGTCAGTCAGGCTGCTCTCCTGGCCGAAAATATCAAGCATCATGGGGTCCAATCTTTGTCAAATGAAACGCGGGTTCCTGTCCCGATGGAGAGTAGATCATCGCAACGGTCCGGGCGAACCCCGCTCGCGGTTTGGTGATGGGCTGTGTGCACTTGGCCTTGAAATTCGCCGGATGTGTAAGATTTTTAGGAAAAATTCCGCAAGAGACCGGGGCCGAAAATGGCAAAAACACCGCCGGTTTGGCGGTGTTTTGCCGGAATCTGTAACACTTGGCGGAATGCTGCCGCGGGTTTGGGCGGTCAGGCTGTCCCGAAGGGGGCTTCTGAGCTCAGAATCTCCTCTGTGCCTTCGCCGCATTGGGGGGGCGCGTGCCGGTATGTGACTGGCGTGCGCGAGAAGTTCAGGGGATTGCCCAGCAGCTTTACCGGGCCTGCCGCAGTGTCCATTCCGATGGCCATCTGCCGTGCTGCGACCTGGTCCGTGGCAAACAGGGTGTCCAGGGTCTGAACCGGGCCGGCCGGGACTTTGCGGGCCTCCATGGCGTCCAGAACCTCATCCGTGGTGAACCGCTGCACCGAAGGGATCAGCACGCTGTTCAGCACATCGCGGTTCTGAAGGCGGGCCGGGTTGGTGGCAAAGCGGGGATCCTCCGCCAGCCCCTCCAGCTTCAGGAATTCCATGAAGCGGCGGAACTGGCTGTCGTTGCCCACCGCCAGGATCACATGGCCGTCCGCGGTTTCATACACGCCATAGGGCATGATGCTTGGGTGCTCATTGCCGCGGCGCTTGGGATTCTGGCCGGTGTTCAGATAGGCGACGCCCTCGTTGATCAGCCAGGCGATCTGGGCGTCGACCAGCGCCAGGTCGATCTGCTGGCCCTCGCCGGTTTTTTCGCGGTGGTGCAGAGCGCTGAGGATGCCGATGCAGGCATACATGCCGCACATCACATCGGCGATGCCGACACCGGCCTTCATCGGCTGGCCCTCAGGTTCGCCGGTCAGGGACATGATGCCGCCAAAGCCCTGGGCCATGATGTCATAGCCGGGCTTGTGGCTGTTGGGCCCGGTCTGGCCGTATCCCGAAATGGAGCAGTAGATCAGACCGGGCAGATCGTCCTTGAGGCTGGCGTAATCCAGTCCGTATTTTGCCAGGCCGCCGGGTTTGAAGTTCTCGATCAGGATATCAGCCTCTGCGGCCAGGCGGCGGATGGCCTGCTGGCCGTTTTCCGTTGCAATATCAATAGCCACCGAGCGTTTGTTGCGGTTGGCGGCCATGAAATAGGCGGAGAGGTCGGATTGCTGCCCGTCCGCGTCCACCACATAGGGCGGGCCCCACTGGCGGGTGTCGTCGCCGCCGGTCTTGGGGTTTTCCACCTTGATCACCGTGGCGCCGAGGTCGCCCAGGAGCTGGGTGCAGGTCGGGCCTGCCAGAATGCGGGAGAGGTCGAGAACCTTGACGCCCTTCAGCGCGCCGTGGGGGAGAAGATCAGATCCGGCCATCGTAGCCTCCGCGGTCGATCACTGCCGAGATGACGGTGAATTTTTCTGCTTTCAAGGCGTCTTGCAGGGCTGCGCGCAATTCAGCGCGGCTGGTGACCGTGACACCGTTGCCGCCAAACGCCCGGCCCATGGCGGCAAAGTCGTGTTCGGCGAAATCGACGCCGCCATTTGCAAGCTGGCGCTGGCGCTGTTTCAGCTCGATCAGGGCGAGGCTGGCGTCGGCGAAGACCACAAAGATGGGAGCCACGCCCAGTTCTGCGGCGGTGGCAAGCTCACCCGCCACCATCAGGAAGCCGGCATCACCCGAGAAGCTGACCACCGGGCGGTCCGGCTGCGCCAGCTTGCGGCCGATTGCCATCGGCACGGCGCAGCCCATGGTGCAGAGGCCGGAGGACTGGATCAGCCCACGCGGTTCGGAACACGCCCACATCTGGCTGAGCAGAATGCGGTGGGCGCCGCTGTCGGCGGTGGCGAGGGTTTCCGGGGGCAGAGTGGCGCGGCATTCAGCGATGACGCCGGCAGGGCCCCATTCTTCATCCTGCGGGAAAGCTTCAGCCAGCGCGGCCTTCACCGCCGGCGGGCGGCCATTGGTCCAGGTTTCGCGCGGGGCGGTGCCTTCGGACAGAGCTTCCAGCGTCGGGATGATAGCGGTCAGGAAGTTGAGGCCTGCCTGATGCATGTAATGGGTGTTGGCCTCCGGCGCGATGTCGATGACGTTCTGGGTTCCCACGTCCCAGACATTTCGCCAGCCAGGGCGCATCTCGATCGGGTCATAGCCGATGGAGAGCACCAGATCGGCCTCCTGCACCAGCGGCAGAAGATGTTTGTCCGCCAGCGGCGACAGGCCTGCGCCGCCAAGGCAGAGCGGATGGTCTTCGGCGATGATCCCCTTGGCCTTGTAGCTGGTGACAAAGGGTATCTGGTGTTTTTCAACAAAGGCGCGGACTGCGGAGCCTGCATTCTCTTGCAGCGCATCGAGGCCGATCACTGCCACCGGACGTTCGGCTGCCGCCAGCCAGGAACGCGCCTGCGCCAGTGCTTCTCCGCTTGGCGCGCTGGGACTTGCAGGCGCGCGGCGGATGCCGCGGTCCCTGGCCGGCGTATCTGCCACCGAGATCGGCACGTCGATATGCACCGGCCCGTTGCGGGGCTCAGTCGCGATGGCCACCGCCTTGTCTGCGATCAGGTCCGCAGCCTCCGGGTCCAGCCGGAAGGTGGCCTTGGTGATCGGGGTGAACACCGCGCGGTGGTCAAGCACCTGATGGGTGTAGCTCTGCTCCTCAGCCGCATCGACGCAGCCGGTCAGCACCAGCATCGGCACCCGGTCCTGGTGGGCGTTGGCCACCACGTTGATGCCGTTCAGCGCGCCGGGGCCGAGGGTGGCGACCAGGATGACCGGCGCGCAGTCCGCATGATGCACGCCTTCGCCCATGAATCCGGCGCAGTTTTCATGCTTGGCCAGGTGAAAGGCGATGCCCGCGCGTGTAAGCGCATCCACCAGGGTCAGCACCTCGCCGCCGGGCATCCCGAAGGCATGGCGGCAGCCTGCCTCATAGAGCCGCCGGGCCAGAACATCGGCTGCGCGTGAGGGTTCTGTCATCTTGTCCGTCCAATCCGTTGATTTGCCGCCAGATTGCCAAGGCTGCGCTTGTGCGCAAGCCCTCTCACGCCAGTGTGAGAAATGCTGCGGCGGTTTTTGGCGCAAATGGGGAATTGGGTCTGTGAGACCAGGAAGACGCGGAAGCTACTTTTGTGCCTGTTCAGCAATCAGCGTGAAGCGGCGGTCGAGCTGTCCGGCCAGAGCTGCCAGGCCTGCTCCGCCCTCATCCGCGTAAGGGGCGAAGACATGCGTGGGCAGCTTGTAGGACAGCGTGGCGGTGCCGTCCGCGTTCTCAGTCACATACATGCGCACGGGGGCCTCGATCATCGCAGCGGTCGACAGGGCAAGGATCTTGACGGCGAAGTCGTTGTTGAAGAGGCCAATCACCCGGTTGCCGGGGATGGTGATGCCGCGCGCGGCGGCGGCCTGGGTCGGGCCTGCCTGCGTGACGACGCCCAGGCCTTGAGCTTTGGCCGCGGCTTTGACATCCGCAATCAGCTGTTCGAAGGGTTTGGAGGTCTCATGCACGGCCCAGCCGTCGCGCGGGGCAATACTGCCGGCCGAGGCTGTTGCGGCAGATAGGATCAGGGCGGCGGTCAGGCGAGTGAAATACATGCGGCTCTCCAGCGTGTCCGTGCCAATCCTAGGAGCGTTGAAGCGGCTGCGGCACTCACAATTGCGTGCGGAGCGCCGCTGCAGATCAGGTCGCGATCTTGCCGCCGCCCTGTTTGGTGACCACCACCACCGAGGGGCGCGGCGGCATCGCCGGGTCGAAATCCGGCCAGCGGGTGGCCGGATCCTCGAAGGTGGACGCACGTCCGAAGCCTTGCAGGCTGGTGGTGCCGTCGGTGCCGGGGTGCTGCACTGCCAGGAACAGGGTTTCATTGTCCGGGGTAAAGCAGGGGCCGCAAAGCTCTGCGCCGACCGGGCAGCGGAAAAACAGTTTGGAATGGCCGCGCAAGTCCCCTTCGGTCTCCACGCCGTAAAGCCCGTCGGATTTGCCTGTCTTGTCCCACTTGCGGCCTTGATCGGTGGCGACCCAGAGGCGGCCCTCGGTGTCGATGGTGCAATTGTCGGGGGAACCGAACCAGCCGTTTTCGGTGGTTTCCGGGTTCCATTGCGCACCGACAGCGGCCACCGCAGGGTTTCCGCATTGCACCAGGATGGACCAGCTGCCGCGGTAGGCGGCATGGTCGCTGCCGTCCTCCTTGAGTTCGATGATATGGCCGAAATCTGATTCCGGCCGCGGGTTGGCGGCATCGGTCTGAGCCGGTTTGCGTCTGGAGTTGTTGGTCAGCATTACAAAGGCGGTGCCGTCACCGCGGGGCGAGACGTCTTCGGGCCGGTCCATTGGGGTCGCGCCCAAGGCATCCGCGGCCAGACGCGCGTCAATCAGCACATCTGCCTGACTGGCAAACCCGTTGTCTGCCGTCAGCGGGCCTTGGCCATGGACCAGCGGCAGCCAGTGCAGGGTGCCGTCCGGGTCAAAGCGGGCCGCATAGAGCGTCCCGTCGGAGAGGAGCCGGGAGTTGGCGGCGCGATCCTGCGAAACTGATCCGTTGGAAACGTATTTGTAAAGATATTCGAACCGGGCATCGTCGCCCATGTAGATCACCAGGCGCCCGTCTGCGGACAGGGTGGTTTCCGCGCCCTCATGCGCAAACCGGCCAAGTGCGGTGCGCTTAACCGGTACTGCGTCCGGGTCCAGCGGATCTACCTCAACAACCCAGCCGAAGCGGTTCACTTCATTGGGTTCTTTATCAATGTTGAAACGGTCGTGAAACTTGCCCCAAGCGTACCACATGCCGGGCACGTTGTAGCGCGCCAGCTGTGCGGCTTCCGGCTGGCCTTCGAGATCCGGCTCGCCTTCTGCATCCTGGTGACCGGTCCAGAAATAGCCGTGGAAGTTTTCCTCTGCCATCAGCCAGGTGCCCCACGGGGTCATGCCGCCGGCGCAGTTGTTGAGGGTGCCAATGACCTCGCGGCCGGTTGGATCCGCGCCGGTCTGCAGCCGCGAGTGGCCGGCTGCAGGGCCATCCACGGCCATCACCGTGTTCAGCGGCGAGATGCGGCGGTTCCACTTGCCGTCGCGGACAACGGCCCATTTGCCGTCCGGGTTCCGGGCTATCTCCACCACGGAGCCGCCATGGGCAGCCATTTCGATCTCCGCCAGTTCCCGTGTCATGCCATTGAACCCGGCCCTGTCCTGGCGGCCAAGGCCTGGGAACATCACCTCTTCGTTGGTGTATTCGTGGTTCACGCACAAAAGCCCGCGGGTGCCTTCGGGGGTCAGGGGCAGGAAACCGATGTAGTCGTTGTTGTAGCCGAACTGCTGCAACTGGGCCGCAGCGCTCTGGTTCATCACGTCGAATTCCGGCGCGTCCGCGGTGACCGGATCACCCCAGCGCAGAAGGATGTCCGCGTCGTAACCTGCAGCAACATGGTGGGTTTCGTCGTTGCCCCAGGCGGGTTCGTCAAATGCATACCGGCTTTGGACACTGGAAACCGCCGCTGCGGCTTGCCGCGGTCCCGAAAGGGCCGCTGAACCGAAGATGGCCGTTGCGGCAGAGGTTCCAAGCAGCGATTGCAGCACTTCGCGGCGGCCGTAGCGGGTGGCGATTACCTCTCCGATGGTGCGCTGAGGGTTTGGGTTCGCTGGAAAATCATCCGCGGCTTCAAAGGCTTCCGCCTTGTTGCCGGTTCGCGGGTCATTGATGATCTGCCTGCGGTTCATTGCTGCGCTCCGGTTGATGTGCCGCACGGGGCGGCTGGCGCGGTTTCGCCGGACAGCAGAGTATTGCGCGGCCCGGTGGCGTCAATCGCCGTCGTTGCAGAAAATGTCGTAGACCACTTCCAGAACGCGGCGGGCTTTGTCATCTGCCAGACGGTAGTAGATCGCCTTGCCGTCGCGGCGCGGAATGACCAGCCCTTCCAGGCGCAAGCGGGACAGCTGCTGCGAGACGGCAGCCTGGCGGGCGGACAGCAGTTGCTCGAGTTCTGTTACGGATTTTTCGCCAGCGACCAGATGGCACAGGATCATCAGCCGCCCCTGGTGGCTGATCGCTTTAAGGAAACTGGAAGCTTTGGTAGCGTTTGCGACCATTTGCTCCTTCTGTTCCGGATCCATGTCAGCTGAAAACTCGGGTAGTGGCATCTTGCGTCTCCAGGTGGCACCGGGGCGCCTTACTCCCTTATCGAAACCCGCGCAGACAGCGGAATTGCGCGGTCCGTGCGTAATATCATCAGAATATCTAAGAGCGCTTAACAGAACTTCCCGGAACGGCCAAAAGAAAAGTTACCAATTTGGTACTTGTGAAATGAGCACTTGTCCATCCGGCGTGGATACCGTCAGCTCCAGCCCTTGCGGAAGAAATGCGGCGAGGCGCCGAATTTGCGCTTGAACTGGCGCGAGAAATGCGTGGCGGAGTTGAAGCCGGAGGCCAGTGCGATTTCGGTGACGCTCATCGAGGTTTCATTCATCAGCGCAAAGGCGTGGCTGAGGCGCATGTCGAAGTAGACGTGCATCGGGCTCTGGTTCAGATAGCGCGAGAACAGCCGTTCCAGCTGGCGTCGGGAGATATCGAGCCGGTCGCACAGCTCGCCGATCGACAGCGGTTCTTCGATCGATTCCTGCATCAGCTGCAGCGCGTTCAGCAGGCGCTGGTTGCGGCTGCCGATTGCCACCGCATAGTTCGATTTCTGCGGCGCCGCCTGGCCGCCGGAGCGCACGTGCAGGCACATGTCGGCGACGATGATCGCAAGCTGCTTGCCGTGGCGCTCCTCGATCAGATGCAGCATCATGTCGGTTGCGGCATTGCCGCCGCCGCAGGTCATCAGCGGCCCGGAGATCTCAAAGATATTGGGGGAGGGCTCCAGGCTCGGGTAGCTTTCCAGGAATCCCGGCTGGTTTTCCCAGTGCAGGGTGAACTTGTGGTTCTTGATCAGCCCGGCCTGGGCCAGCGCAAAGGCGCCGGTGCAGATGCCGCCGATGGAGCGGCCAAACCGGCTTTCGCGGCGCAGCCAGTTCAGGGTGATTTCGCTGGCGGCTGAGTGCGGTTCAACCCCGGCGCAGACAAATCCCATCGAATCCGAGGGCAGCGGCTGCAATTGGGTGTCCGGTGTCACCACCATGCCGTTGGAACAGCGCACCGGCTGGCCATCCTCTGTCATGATGTACCAGCGATAGAGCCGGGTGCCGGTCACCTGGTTGGCAATGCGCAGGGGCTCGATGGCGGCGGCCACCGGCAGCATCGTCGCCTTCGGCAGCAGCAGGAAATAGAAATCCAGCGGCTCGCCCTCGAACGGAATGGCGAGATTGGCAGCGGCGCCTTTCTGAACGAAGCTGTCATCGGACATGGCGGGACCCCAGCGCAGCACCCGGTGAAAGCGCCGGGCGGAATTCGGACTTGATTTTGCTACCTAAGGCGCTGGTGCCGCCGGCAGCCCCAGAATAGCGACAGCGTTCCAGCGGATTGCGACACCAGATGCAGGTTTGCGTCACCGGGAAAATGCCTGCCGCCTCTTGCAGGTCAAAAGGGGCGATACTAAGACTCGGGTAACACACTGTCGGGTATGGTGCCGGACATAAACAACGCAGGCAGGTTGCAATGATTGATCCCAGAGAAACATACATGAACACCCTGGTCCCGATGGTGGTTGAGCAGACCAGCCGGGGCGAACGGGCCTATGACATCTTTTCCCGCCTGCTGAAGGAGCGGATCATCTTCCTGAACGGCCCGGTGCACGACGGGATGAGCTCCCTGATCGTGGCGCAGCTCTTGCACCTCGAGGCGGAAAACCCGTCCAAGGAAATTTCCATGTACATCAACAGCCCCGGCGGTGTCGTGACCTCGGGCCTGTCGATCTATGACACCATGCAGTACATCAAGCCCAAGGTCTCGACCCTGGTGATCGGCCAGGCGGCCTCGATGGGCTCGCTGCTGCTGACCGCCGGCGAGCCGGGCATGCGCTTCAGCCTGCCGAACTCCCGCGTGATGGTGCACCAGCCTTCCGGCGGCTTCCAGGGCCAGGCCACGGACATCATGATCCACGCCGAGGAAACCCTGAAGCTGAAGAAGCGCCTGAACGAGATCTACGTCAAGCACACCGGCCAGGAATACGACACCATTGTCGAGGCGCTGGAGCGCGACAACTTCATGTCGCCGGAAGAAGCCAAGGAATTCGGCCTGATCGACGAGATCGTCGAAAACCGCGCCAAGGGCGATGACGAGCAGGCCTGACGCCTGAGCTTGTGAACAGCCGTGTGCCCCGGCGGTTAAGATGGGGCACACTTTCACATTGTGGCGGCCTAAGCACTGGCTTAAGCTGGCCAAAAGAGGAAATGCCCCGCAGTGCGGGTGCAGCGGACCGGGCGGACTGAAAGGTAGACCATGGCGACGAATTCAGGCGGCGACAGCAAGAACACCCTCTACTGCAGCTTCTGCGGCAAGAGCCAGCATGAAGTGCGCAAGCTGATCGCAGGCCCCACCGTGTTCATTTGCGATGAATGCGTTGAACTGTGCATGGATATCATCCGTGAAGAGACAAAAGCATCCGGGCTGAAAGCCACCGACGGCGTGCCGACGCCCAAGGACATCTGCCAGGTGCTGGATGACTACGTGATCGGCCAGGCCACCGCCAAGCGGGTGCTGTCGGTTGCGGTGCACAACCACTACAAGCGTCTGAACCACGCCCAGAAGGCTGGGTCGGACATTGAACTGGCGAAATCCAACATCCTGCTGATCGGCCCCACCGGCTGCGGCAAAACGCTGCTGGCGCAGACGCTGGCGCGGATCCTGGATGTGCCCTTCACCATGGCGGATGCGACCACTCTGACCGAGGCCGGTTATGTGGGCGAGGATGTCGAGAACATCATCCTCAAGCTTCTGCAGGCGTCGGAATACAACGTTGAGCGCGCGCAGCGCGGCATCGTCTATATCGACGAGGTCGACAAGATTACCCGCAAGTCGGAAAACCCCTCGATCACCCGCGACGTGTCGGGCGAGGGCGTGCAGCAGGCGCTGCTTAAACTGATGGAAGGCACCGTCGCCTCTGTTCCGCCGCAGGGCGGGCGCAAGCATCCGCAGCAGGAATTCCTGCAGGTGGACACCACCAACATCCTGTTCATCTGCGGCGGTGCCTTTGCCGGTCTCGATAAGATCATCGCGCAGCGCGGCAAGGGCTCGGCAATGGGCTTTGGCGCCGATGTGCGCGACAATGACGAGCGCGGCGTCGGCGAGATCTTCAAGGACCTGGAGCCGGAAGATCTGCTGAAATTCGGCCTGATCCCGGAATTCGTCGGCCGTCTGCCGGTTCTGGCGACGCTCGAGGATCTGGACGAGGATGCGCTGGTTACCATCCTGACCCTGCCGAAGAACGCCCTGGTCAAGCAGTACCAGCGCCTGTTCGAGCTGGAAGACACCGAACTGGACTTCACCGAGGAAGCGCTGAGCGCGATTGCCAAGAAGGCGATCGAACGCAAGACCGGCGCCCGCGGCCTGCGCTCGATCATGGAGGACATCCTCTTGGATACCATGTTCGACCTGCCGGGCATGGACAGCGTGACCAAGGTGGTTGTCAATGAGGAGGCGGTGACCTCTGACGCGCAGCCGCTGATGATTCACGCAGATGCCGAGAAAGAGCCGGCGTCAGCGGGCTGACAGGCGAAAGTTTCTGATAGAGCGGCGCGGTCATTTCCGCGCCGTTTTCATGTTGAAGGAGAGAAACATGATCAAGCGGATTTCTTCGGGCGGGGAGTTCGAGGCCAAGATCGGCTATTGCCGCGCCGTGGTTGCAGGCGGTTTCGTGCATGTTGCGGGAACCGTGGGGCAGGGCGACGACGTGGTGGCGCAGTGCCGCTCGGCGCTGGACACCATCGCAGCGGCGCTGGAGAAGGCGGGCGCCAGCTTTGCCGATGCGGTGCGGGTGAACTATTACCTGCCGGACGCCGCGGAGTTCGAGCCTTGCTGGCCCATTCTGTCGGAAACTTTCGGCGCCAACCCGCCCGCGGCCACCATGGTCGAGTGCAATCTGATTGATCCCAAGTTCCGGATCGAGATCGAACTGACCGCGCTGGCGCCCGCAGAGGGCTGACCGGCCCGGCGGCGCAGCCGCCGCTGAGGCAAATCTGCCAAATCCCGCCAAGTCACAGGCCGCCCAAGGTGCAAGCCACTGGACCTTGGCGGGAAATTGGGCCATATCGAAGCTGGAAAAATCCGGAGGCACCCATGGGAATCCTGAACACTCTTCTGCGCGCTGTGACCTGGTGGAACGGTTCCACCCTGAACACCCGGATCTTCACCGCCCGCAAGGGCATCAAGGTGGGTGAGGATGACCAGGGCAATGTGTTCTACCGCAACGCGGATGACAGCAAGCGCTGGGTGATGTTCAACGGCGAAGTGGAAGCCTCCCGCATCAGTCCCGACTGGCACGGCTGGCTGCACCGCACCTTTGACGAGGTGCCGAGCGAAAAGCCGCTGAAGCACAAGGCCTGGGAAAAGCCGCATCAGGAAAACCTGACCGGCACCATGATGGCCTATGCGCCGGCCGGGTCGATCCGTTCAGGCGGCGAGCCGAAAGAGCGCCGCGACTATGAGGCCTGGGTGCCCGAGTAAACACATCTGCCAAAAGGCTGATTTCATGTCCCATAATCCTACTGAAGTTTTTGCCGGCGGCATCGTGCTGGCGGCGGCCATCGGCTTTGCCGTTTATGCAGGGCAGGCGGCGGGCTTGTCGCGCGGCGGCTCCACCTATGATCTGACAGCGTCTTTCCGTTCGCTGGAAGGCGTCAGCGTCGGTACCGATGTGCGGCTGGCCGGCGTCAAGATCGGCACCGTGACCGGCGTTGACCTGAACCCTGAAACCTTCCGCGCCGATACGGTGTTTTCGGTCAGGGACGGTATTGAGGTTCCGGACGACAGCGCAGTGGTGATTTCCTCCGAAGGCCTGCTGGGCGGCAATTTCGTTGAGATCATGCCGGGCGGCTCTCCATTTGCCTTCGAGCCGGGTGATGAGATCGAGGACACCCAAGGCGCGGTCAGCCTGATTTCGCTTTTGGTGAAATTCGTGGCAGGCGGCGGGGAAGAGTCTTGAGGCGCCTTGCAGCAGCACTGACAACTGCTCTGCTGGCGTTGCCGGCCTTGGCGCAGGAGCAGGCCACCCAAGGGACGGCGGCGGTGCTGCGGGCGTTGGACAAGGTCAACGGGCATTCACTGGATGCCGAGGTGGCCATCGGCGCCAGCGCCGAGATGTTCGGCCTGCTGGTGACGGTGTCTGACTGCCGCTATCCGGCGGACAACCCGACCGGCGACGCCTACGCCTATCTTTCGGTGCGGGACCCCAGGAACGGTGCCGAGCATTTTCAGGGCTGGATGATTGCCTCCAGCCCGGCGCTGAACGCGCTGGACCACAACCGTTACGACGTCTGGGTCATCCGCTGCAAAAGCAGCTGAGCGTCCGGCACAGCAGGCCGCATGAACTCGGCATCCTTGTCCAGGGCCTCGCGCAGGAGCGCGCGGTAGCGGGCGCGGGTGACTTCGACGCCGCCAAGCGAGGCCAGATGCGGTGTCAGGAACTGGGTGTCGCATAAGGTGAAACCCGCCTGCACCAGCCGGTCCGTCAGATAGGCCAGTGCCACCTTGGAGGCGTCGCGGCGGCGGGAAAACATGCTCTCGCCAAAGAAGGCGCCGCCCAGAGAAACGCCATAGGTTCCGCCCGCCAGCATTCCCTGATGCCAGACCTCAAGCGAGTGGGCGTTGCCCATCAGGTGCAGTTCCAGGTAGCGGTCGCGGATCTCACCGTTGATCCAGGTTTCTGCCCGGTCGGCGCAACCGTCCACCACGCCAGCAAAGTCGCAGTTCACGGTGACCTCGAAGCCGCCGTTGCGGATCCGTTTGGCCAGCGAGCGGGAGATGCGGAAGCCATCCAGCGGCAGAATCCCGCGCCGCTTGGGGTCGACCCAGAACACTTCGGGATCGTCGCGGTGTTCGGCCATCGGGAAAACACCGGCGGAATAGGCGTGCAGCAAGAGATCGGCAGTCAGGCTCATGGTGCCGCCAGTATAAAGGGGAAAGGCAGGGAAAAGTAAAACGGGGCGCAACCTGATGGTGCGCCCCGTTGGGATTTCAGCCCGGTGTGTTCTCTTCCAGCCAGCGTTCGAGCCAGTGAATGCCGTAGTCGCCGGTGTGGATGTCCTGTTCCTGCAGCAGGGCGTGGAACAGTGGCACGGTGGTGTCGATACCGTCGATGATCAGCTCGCCCAGGGCCCGGTTCAGGCGCGCCAGCGCCTCGGTCCGGTCGCGGCCGTGCACGATCAGCTTGCCAATGAGCGAGTCATAGTAGGGCGGAATTGAGTAGCCGTCATAAAGCGCCGAATCCATCCGCACGCCCAGCCCGCCGGGGGCGTGGTACTGGGTGATCTTGCCCGGGCAGGGCGAGAAGTTCGGCAGTTTCTCGGCGTTGATCCGCACCTCGATGGCGTGGCCGTTGATCTCCAGATCGTCCTGGGTGAAGGACATCGGCAGGCCTTCGGCCACCCGGATCTGCTCGCGCACCAGATCGACGCCGAAGATGGCCTCGGTCACCGGGTGCTCCACCTGCAGGCGGGTGTTCATCTCGATGAAGTAGAACTCGCCGTCTTCATAGAGGAATTCGACGGTGCCGGCGCCGGAGTAGCCCATCTTGCCGATAGCGTCGGCACAGATCTTGCCGATGCGGGCGCGTTCTTCCGGGGTGATGCAGGGGCCGGGGGCCTCCTCGAATACCTTCTGGTGGCGGCGCTGCAGGGAGCAGTCGCGTTCGGCCAGATGGATACCGGTGCCCTTGCCGTCGCCAAAGACCTGAACCTCGATGTGACGCGGCTTCTGGAGGTATTTCTCCATGTACACTTCGTCATTGCCAAAGGCGGCCTTGGCTTCGGAGCGGGCGGTGGAGAAGGCCGAGACCAGCTCTTTCTCGTCCTTGGCCACTTTCATGCCGCGGCCGCCGCCGCCGGCGGTGGCCTTGATGATCACCGGGTAGCCCATGTCCTTGGCGGCCTTCTTGGCTGCCGCGATGTCTGGCACGCCGCCGTCGGAGCCGGGCACCACCGGGATGCCGAGGTTCTTGGCGGTTTCCTTGGCGGTGATCTTGTCGCCCATGATGCGGATATGCGCCGCCGACGGGCCGATGAAGGTCAGTCCGTGGTCTTCGATGATCTGCACGAAGTTGGCGTTTTCCGACAGGAAGCCATAGCCCGGGTGGATCGCCTGGGCGCCGGTAATTTCGCAAGCCGAGATGATGGCCGGGATCGACAGGTAGCTTTGGGCGCCCGACGGCGGCCCGATGCAGACCGATTCATCGGCCATGCGGACGTGCATCGCGTCGGCATCCGCGGTGGAGTGCACCGCGACGGACTTGATGCCCATCTCGCGGCAGGCACGGATCACGCGCAGGGCGATCTCGCCGCGGTTGGCAATCAGGATCTTGTCAAACATGGCAGATCCTTACTCGATGATGGCCAGGGGGGTTCCGAATTCAACGGCGGCGCCGTCTTCGACCAGGATGCGCTTCACGGTGCCGGATTTCGGAGCCGGGATGTGGTTCATGGTCTTCATGGCTTCGACGATCAGCAGGGTGTCGCCTTCGCTGACCTGCGCGCCAACGGAGATAAAGGAAGGCGCGCCGGGCTCCGGCTGCAGATAGACGGTGCCGACCATCGGCGAGGTCACGGCGCCGGGGTGGCTGGCCGGGTCGTCGTTTGCGGCTGCGGGGGCGGCAGCGGCAGGTGCGGCTGCGGCTGCAACCGGCGCAGCGGCGGCAGCGGCAGGAACCTGTACCTGCATCGGGGCAGCCGCCATTACGGTCTGGCGCGACACGCGCACGTTCAGGCTGTCGTCGTCGCCATAGTCGCGTTTTACCTGCAGCTCGGTCAGGTCGTTTTCGCGCAGCAGCTCCGCCAGCGCCTTGATGAATGCCACGTCAGCTTCGTGAGATTTGTTGGTCATATTGTCCTCAGCCAATTCCGACAGGCCCGCCGGAGGGGCGGGCAGGAAATTAGGGCGCTTATAGGGCAAGGATTACCGCAAGGAAAGCACTCCTGAACTGCGGTGTAACATGAGGTCTATGGCGCGGATTCGCAATTGCCTGCGGGAATTTCCTGCCTAGAGGGGCATCCCGGTCAGTTTGGCCACCAGCTCCGGCAGTTTGCGGGCGCCGAATTTCTGCAGCAGATGCGCACGGTGGCTCTCCACAGTCCGGTAGGACAGATCCAGATGCTTGCCGATTTCCTTGGCTGACAGCCCCTTGCAGGTGAGGATGGCGACCTCCCGCTCGCGCGGGGTGAGGGAAACCACGGGGCGGTCGTCCGAAATATCGGCAAAGGACCAGATCCCGGTCTGAAACGGAGCCTCAGGCGTCACCGAGCGGCCGCGCACCCGGCACCAGAACAGGCTGCCCGCCCGGCGCCGCATGATGCGCTCGTCGCTGTAAGTGCCGCCTTGCGCCTCTGGCTGCTGCAGCAGGGCGCCGATGCGGTTGAAATCCTCCTGGCTGGGATACAGCTCAGCAATCAGCACGCCGGTGTAATCGCCGGGCGCGCCGCCGAATGTCGCCGCGAATTGCAGGTTGCACCGGGTGATGACGCGGCGTTCCAGAACTGCAAGGCCCACGGGGGCATGGTCAAAGGCAAGATCGCTCATATGGTATTCTTACGCAGGTATTTTTGCGGAATTGAAGGGCTTTGCCCTTGCGTGCCAGTTTCCGGCCGCAACGGCAAGCCGGGGAGGCGATTGGCATGAACATAGCGGTGTGGCTGGCGAGGATGGCCGCGGCAGAGGGCGCGCGGCCGGCGCTGTATCTGGGGCAGGACCTGGTGGAGGATTACGCCGGGTTCCATGCGCGTGCGGCGTCACTTGCAGGCTGGCTTCAGGCGCAGGGCATTGCCGCCGGCGACCGCGTCGGTATCTTCATGAAGAACTGCCCGGACTACCTGATCGCGCTCTACGGCATTTGGTATGCAGGCGCGGCGGCTGTGCCGATCAATGCCAAGCTGCACGGCAAGGAGGCGGAGTTCATCCTGGAAAACTCCGGGGCCGTGCTGGTGTTCACGTCGCCGGGCCTGACAGAGGCGGTTGAGGCGACAGAAGCCGCGGTGCGCTGTGTGGACATCACCGGCCCTGAGCATGCGGCTGCCTTGCAGGCTGATCCGGTGGCAGAGCCCGCGCCGCGCCTGCCGGAAGATCTTGCCTGGCTGTTCTACACTTCCGGCACCACCGGCCGGCCCAAGGGGGTGATGATCACCCACCGGATGCTGGTGAGCATGGCCATGGCCTATTTCGCGGATGTCGATCAGGTGAGCGCGTCGGATCATGCGCTTTATGCCGCGCCGATGAGCCACGGCGCGGGGATCTATGCGATCCAGCATGTTCTGGCGGGTGCGCGGCATGTCTGCCCAGTTTCCGGCGGCTTTGACGAGGCGGAGATCTTTGATCTGGCCGCGCATTTTGGCCGCGTGCACATGTTTGCTGCGCCCACGATGGTCACACGGATGACCGCCGAAGCGAAACGTCTGGGCCGCAGGGGGGAGGGGCTGCGCACGGTCGTCTATGCCGGCGGCCCGATGTATGTCGCTGACATCATGGAAGCGGTGGCTCATTTCGGCCCGGTCTTTGTGCAGGTCTACGGCCAAGGCGAATGCCCGATGGCGATCACCGCGCTGCGGCGCCATGACGTGCAGGACTGCGTGCATCCGCGCTGGAAGGAGCGGCTGGCCAGTGCCGGCCGGGCGCAAAGCGTGGTGGAGGTTCGGATCGGCACTCCAGAGGGTGAATTCCTGCCCGCGGGGAAACACGGCGAGATCATGGTGCGGGGCGACGCGGTGATGCCCGGCTATTGGCAGAACGCAGACGCGACGGCCAAGACGCTGGTCAACGGCTGGCTTATGACAGGCGACATGGGGGTGCTGGATACGGACGGCTACCTGACCTTGCAGGACCGTTCCAAGGACATGATCATCACCGGCGGCTCCAACGTCTATCCGCGCGAAGTGGAGGAGGCGCTGTTGATGCACCCCCAGGTGAGTGAAGTATCCGTCGTAGGCCGTCCTCATGCCGATTGGGGCGAGGAAGTGGTAGCCTTTGTCGTCGGCAATGCGCCGGATGCGGAACTCGACGATCTGTGCAACAGCCAGATTGCCCGGTTCAAACGCCCGAAGGCGTATATCCGAATAAATGCTTTGCCCAAGAATAACTACGGGAAGATTCTGAAAACTGAGCTTCGCAAAATGCTGTAACGGGCCGCTTAGGCGATGCGGGCAGGGCCGTTGCGGGCTTCCGTCTGACGCTGTCCCATCAGGGTATCGATCAAGAGGCTCATCAGTTCGGCCCGGTTGCCGGTGCCGGACTTGCGGTAAATCGCGTTGAGCTGCGCCTTGACCGTGCCTTCGGCACTGCCGCGCAGGGCGGCGATTTCGGCCGTCGTCAGCCCCTTGACCAGGAAGGTGGCCACATCCAGCTCAGCTGGTGTCAGCCCCCAATTGGCAAACTCAGCGTCGATAACCTCCTGCACTGCGGCTTGGGCCGAGGTCAGGCTTTCCTCCAGATGCGCCTTGCGCCGCATCAGCCACATCAGGATGCGGGTCTCGATCACGATAGCTGCCGCCAGCGCCAGCGCCGCCAGGCCTTCGATATAGGCGTGCGGGCCTTCGCCTTGCTCGGCATCAGCAGCCTCCATACCGGAGAGATCAGCAATCATATCGCCCAGAAATACCGCCGCGCAGAGGGCCTGCACGGCGATGACGGCAATCAGGATCCAGGGTTTGGCCGGGTCTTGCCGGTTCAGGGTCATGGCGCAGGCTCCGCGTCGGTCTTGGGCAGTTCCTTGTAGCCAGTGACCATCGCGCGCGCCAGATTGACTTTGGTCCTGCGGCTTTCGAACAGCACGGCGGCCACATGCAGGACGACTGAGAACTCGGCCCAGGAAACCAGCGCCTCATGCAGGTCTTCCGGCCAGCCGAAACTCTGAAGCGCGGGAGACGCCGCCATCCAGCCGGTCAGGGCCACTGCCAGCAGCGTCAGCAGCAGGTTGTAGATCATCAAGGCGCCCAGGGGGCTGTGGCCCTTGTGATGGCGCACCCGACCTGTTGCGATATCGGTCAATTGCCCGGCGGCTGCACCAGGGTCCGGCGGGAAGCAGGAGAAGCGGGCATAACGGCTGCCGGTCAGCCCCCAGATCATGCGCAGCCCCACCAGTTCCGCGATGAAGTAGCCAATGTAGTGGTGAAGGGAGCCGTCCGGATCGGTCAGCAGTACGTTGGCGAGAAAACCGCCTGCCAGCAGCCAGTGAAACGACCGTACCAGCGGATCCCAGACGTAAGCTTTTTGCATGTCAGTCTCCTGTCGATCCCGGATGCGGAGGCAGGTGCATCCGGGAAACAAAGTAGTGTCGGCGATCAGTCGTCTTCGCTGTCTTCCTCGACCTTCACGACCTCGAACTGATCGTTCAGGTAGAACTCGTACTCTTTGCCGTCCTTGGTGGCCTCGGCTTCGAACATGCCGTCTTCGGCCTCAACTTCGGTGACCTCAAAACCCTGGCTGGTCAGCACGCTGCGGATCTTGGTTTCGGCGTCGGCGCTGATCGCGGTCTCCGAGGCCAATGCCGCTGCGGCAGGAAGAGTGAGGGCAAGTGCGATAAGTTTCACGGAATTGCGCATGTCTTGGTCCTTTACGTGTTGTGTCAGATGCCGTGCCGGATTGGCGCGGCCTGTGGCATCGACATCGGGAGCAGGGAGGACGGATAGAATAGGCGCAAAGTTGGAATAGGGCTGAAAACCGCAGCGTATAACAGGGGTTTATGGCTTCGAATGGTGTGTTAGGGTGCCGCTAGGCACAAAGAAGGAGGCCAGCCCCAATCAGAGCCGGCCTCAGTGACCCTGTGCCGGCACGCGGGTGGCCGGCACGGCGAAGATGAAGTCTTAGGGTGCTCAGATCGCCAGGTATTCGGCGCGCAGTTCCTCGTTTTCCAGCACCTCGGCGGCGGTGCCGTCAAAGACAATGCCGCCGGTATCGAGGATCACGGCACGGTCCGCCAGTTCCAGGGCGCGAACCGCATTCTGCTCGACAATGATGGTTGTCATGCCCTGTTCCTTGATGTGGATGAGGGTCTTTTCAATCTCGTCGACGATCACCGGGGCGAGGCCTTCGTAGGGTTCGTCCAAAAGCAGCACCTTGATGTCGCGGGCCAGCGCGCGGGCAATTGCCAGCATCTGCTGTTCACCGCCGGACAGGGTGACGCCCTCCTGCTTGCGGCGTTCGCCAAGGCGCGGGAACAGGTCATAGAGACGTTCCAGAGACCAGCCTATGGGCGGCGCGATCTGCGCCAACTGCAGGTTTTCCTCAACCGTCAGGCCGGGGATGATGCGGCGGTCCTCGGGCACCAGACCCAGCCCGACGGCTGCGGCCTCGTGCGAGGCCATGTTGTGCAGCGGCTTGTGGTCGAGCCAGATTTCACCGCGGGTCACCATGGGAGAGCCAGTGCGGGCGATTGACCGCAGGGTCGAGGTCTTGCCCGCGCCATTCCGGCCAAGGAGCGCCAGGATCTCACCTTCGTGGACGTTGAAGCTGATGCCTTGCACGATGTAGCTCTCGCCGTAGTAGGCGTGCACATCCCAGACCGACAGGAAGGCCGGGGCTGTGGTGGCCACGTTGGCGTTCTTGGAGAAATCGGGTTTAACATTCATGGTGTTTCTCCTTCACGCGCTTTCGCCCAGGTACGCTTCGCGCACCTTGGGGTTGCCGCGGATGTTCTGCGGGTCGTCCTCGACCAGCGGGGTGCCCTGGGCCAGCACGGTGATCCGGTTGGCGAGGCTGAACACCACATGCATGTCGTGCTCGATGATGGCGATGGTGATGTCGCGCTCCTCGCTGATCTGCTTCAGCAGGTCGATTGTGTTGTTGGTGTCGGCCCGGGCCATGCCGGCGGTGGGCTCGTCCAGCAGCAGCAGGCGCGGTTCCTGGCTCAGGCACATGCCGATCTCCAGCCGCCGCTTGTCGCCGCGGGACATGGCGGCGGCGTGCATGTGCCGCTTGTCCGCCATGTTCATCTCTTCCAGCATGTGCTCAGCCTTTTGCAGTATGTCCTTCTGCCGCAGCACCGAGGACAGGGCGTTCAGCTCAAACGCGCCGTCCCGCTTGGCAAAGCAGGGGATCATCATGTTTTCCAGCACTGTCAGATCGCCGAAGATTTCCGGTGTCTGGAATACGCGGCTGATTCCCATCTGGTTGATCTCGTAAGGGGCGCGGCCCAGCACCGACTGGCCGTCGAACATGACAGATCCGGTGTCGGGGATCAGCTTGCCCACCAGGCAATTGAGCAGGGTGGACTTGCCTGCGCCGTTCGGGCCGATGATAGCATGGACCGAGTTTTCCTGAACGCTGAGGTTCACGTTCGAGAGCGCCTGGAGGCCGCCGAACCGTTTCCCCACGTCTTTGACTTCAAGGATACCCATTGTTCTGTCTCCTTATTCCGCGGGGTTGGTTTCGCCGGCGGCCTTGCTGCCGTCTGTGGCCTTGCTGCGGCTGAGCCAGCCCTTGATACGCTGGCCGCCCTCAACCAGGCCGCCGGGCAGGAAGATCACCACCAGCATGAACAGGATGCCCAGTGTCAGATGCCAGCCCTTGCCGATGAAGGGGTGGATGATAAAGACCACCGCATCCTCCATCCCGTCGGGCAGGAAGCTGAACCAGCTGTGCAGCACGTTGTCGTTGATCTTGGAGAAGATGTTCTCGAAGTATTTGATGAAGCCCGCGCCCAGCACCGGGCCGATCAGCGTGCCGGCACCGCCGAGGATGGTCATCAGCACCACCTCGCCGGAAGCGGTCCACTGCATCCGCTCAGCGCCTGCCAGAGGGTCCATCGAGGCCATCAGACCGCCTGCAAGACCTGCATACATGCCTGAGATCACGAAGGCCGCCAGGGTGTAGGGACGGGTGTTGAGACCAGTGTAGTTCATCCGCTGCTGGTTCGACTTCACCGCCCGCAGCATCATGCCGAAGGGCGAACGGAAGATGCGGATTGCCAGGTAGAAGGCGGCCAGCATGATCAGCGCGCAGAGGTAGTAGCCCGCGTTGAACTGGAAGGCCCAGGGGCCGAGCGCCAGTTCAAAGGTGGAACGCATTTCCAGGCCGAACAGGTTGGTCACAGGGATCGAGCCGTCCGCGGTGGCGGAGACACCCAGGATGCGGGGGTCTTCCAGCGTCAGTTGCAGACCGGTCTCGCCGTTGGTGATCGGCGTCAGCACCGAGTAAGCGAGGTTGAAGGACATCTGCGCAAAGGCCAGCGTAAGGATCGAGAAGTAGATGCCGGAGCGGCGCAGGGATACAAAGCCGATGAGTAGTGCAAACAGGCCCGCGACAATCACCGACAGCACGATCGCCGGGATCACATTCATGCCGATCAGCTTGAACATCCACACGGCGGAGTAGGAGCCGACCCCCAGAAATGCCGCATGGCCGAAGGACAGATAGCCGGTGAGGCCGAAGAGGATGTTGAAGCCGATGGCAAAGATCCCGAAGATCACGAACCGCTGCATCAGGTCCGGATAGCCCGCGTTGAACTGCGCCATCGCGCTGTCTGTCGGAAACGGGTTCAGGATAAAGGGCGCAAGCAGTGCGAGGCAGGCGACGATGATCAGCTTTGATGTGTCTTTTTTGTCGAGTCCGAACATGTCTTATTCCTCCATCACGCCTTTGCGGCCCATCAGGCCCCGCGGCCGGGTCAGCAGAATGATGATTGCGACCACGTAGATGATGATCTGGTCGATGCCGGGCAGCAGTGATTTGACCTCGTTCATAGAGGCAAAGCTTTCGAGCACGCCCAGCAGAAAGCCCGCCAGCACCGCGCCGGGCAGCGAACCCATGCCGCCGACAACCACCACCACGAAGCTGAGGACCAGGAAGTCCATGCCCATGTGGTAGTTGGGAGAGTTGATCGGCGTGTACATGACGCCTGCGAGGCCCGCGACAGCGGCCGCGATGCCGAACATGATGGTGAAGCGGCGGTCGATGTTGATGCCCAAGAGGCCCACGGTTTCACGGTCGGCCATGCCGGCCCGCACCACCATGCCAAAGGTGGTGAATTGCAGGAAGCTGAAGATGCCGCCAATGATCAGCACCGCAAAGAAGAAGTAGACCACGCGCCAGACCGGATAGACGATGTCCATGCCGATGGCCGCGCCCAGGTTTACAACGCCGTTCAGTGCATCCGGTGCCGGGGTCTGGATCGGGTTGGCGCCGTAGAAGTATTTCACCACTTCCTGCAGCACGATGGCGAGGCCGAAGGTTACCAGGATCTGGTCGGCGTGAGGGCGCTTATAGAAATGCTTGATCAGCCCGCGCTCCATCACATAGCCGACACCGATCATGATCGGGATCGCAAAGAGGATTGCCAGGGGCACCGCCCAGTCGATGATGCTGCCGCCGATGTCGGGGCCGAACCAGGCCTCCACATAGGGGGTTTTCACCTTGAGCGGGTTGCCCAGAAAGTCTTTCTGGGTTTCGTCCACGAGCTCAAAGCTGAGGTTCAGGATGCGCTGGAGGGTGACGGCGCAGAAGGCACCGATCATGAACAGCGCCCCATGGGCAAAGTTCACCACGCCCAGCGTGCCGAAGATGAGTGTCAAACCCAGCGCGATCAGCGCATAGGCCGAGCCTTTGTCGAGCCCGTTCAGGATTTGCAGGAGAATGGCGTCCATGGGTCCCACCGTGCGTCAGGTTGGGGAAGGCCCGCCCGGCGGGGGAGCGGACGGGCCGGTTGGGGCTGCCGGAGTCCGGTACGGGCTCCGGCACGGAATTTTCAAAAAAATTCCGGTGCCCTGCGGCTGGCTTAGGCGCCCGGGTTGCAGGCGCCCAGATTGCCGCCGGCGAACATCGGATGGTCCGGTGCGTATTCCACCTGTGCCCGCGGAGTGACCTCGACCACTTCCAGAAGGTCGAATTCAGAGGTCGGGTTCTCCTTGCCGCGCACCACCAGGACGTCCTTGAAGCACTGATGGTCTTCGGCGCGGTAGAGGGTCGGGCCGTTGCCCATGCCGTCGAACTCAAACCCTTCCAGAGCTTCGGCAACCGCACAGGGGTTGAAGCTGCCGGCCCGCTCGACCGCATCTGCATAAAGCAGCGTCTGCACATAGCAGGTGTGTGCGGCCTGGCTCGGCGGGAAGCCGTATTTGGTGCCGAAGGATTTCACAAAGGCCATGGAGCCTTCATCCTGCAGTGTCCAGTGCCAGTTGGTGGAGCCGTGGATGCCCTTCACGTTTTCGCCGGCGCCCTTGGCCATCAGACGGGAATACAGCGGCACGACGATCTCGAAGTTCTTGCCATTCACCACTTTTTCACGCAGGCCGAACTGCACCGCATTGGTCAGCGAATTCACCATGTTGCCGCCGTAGTGGTTCAGCACCAGCACGTCTGCGCCCGAATTCAGCACCGGCGCGATATAGGAGGAGAAGTCGGTGGCCGCAAGCGGGGTGCGGACCTTGTTCACGGTCTGCCAGCCCAGTGCCTCGGTGGCGGCTGCAATCGATTCTTCCTGGGTCCAGCCCCAAGTGTAGTCGGCGGTCAGGTGATAGGCGACACGGTCGGTGCCATAGAGATTCTTCAGCACGGGTGCCAGTGCGGCACCGGACATATAGCCGTTGAAGAAATGGCGGAAACCGTTGGCCTTCTTGTCCTTGCCGGTGGTGTCGTTGGAGTGGGTGAGACCGGCCATGAAGATCACGCCTGCCTCCTGGCAGAGGCCCTGAACGGCAATTGCCACACCGGAGGAGGAGCCGCCGGTGATCATCACCGCGCCATCCTTCTCGATCATCGACTTGGCAGAGGCACGGGCGGCATCCGATTTGGTCTGGGTGTCGCCGGTCACATACTCGACCTTCTTGCCGAGGATGCCGTTCCCCTGCAGCGCCTTGGAGCTGAAGGTGTTCATCATGCCGCCGTCGCCGCCGCCGTTCAGGTGCTCGACCGCCAGTTCATAGGCGCGCAGTTCGTCGGCGCCTTCGTCCGCATAGGGACCGGTCTGCGGCACGTTGAAGCCCAGGGTGACGCTGCTGCCGGTCGGCTCGTTGGTGAAGGCCGCGGCGGAAGAGGCGGTAAAGATGGTCGGCAGCGCCACACCGGCGCCTGCAATTGCGCCGGTCTTAAGGACTCTGCGGCGCGAAGCATTAAAATTGGACATGTATTCCTCCCTATATGATTGGTGCCTTGCAGCTCCTCACTTCTGCGCGGTACCAGCACTTTGCGTGCAAAATCAGTATGAGGGCCTCGTGTAAACTCAGGCAATAAAACCTTTTTATTGCTTGAAAATTCTGTAAATAACTGAACAGTGAGTTCGAAGCTTCTGTAAACAACATTATTTTGCATTGCAGAAAGCCGTTGAAATGGAAGCGTTTTGGGAGGCCCGCCATCATGGCACGCGACACCCTGACCGGAAGCCGGATCCGCGAGCGCAGGCTGATCCTTGGCATGCGCCAGGCCGAATTGGCGCGGGAGGCGGGGATCTCAGCCTCCTATCTCAACCTGATTGAGCACAACCGGCGCAGAATCGGCGGCAAGCTGCTGGTGGGCTTGGCCGGGGTGCTGGGGGTGGAGCCGTCGATGCTGAGCGAGGGAGCAGAGGCGGCGCTAATCTCTACCCTTCGGGAGGCGGCGGCGGACAGCGGCGTGCCGGTGGCGGAGCTGGACCGGGTCGATGAATTTGCGGGCCGTTTCCCGGGCTGGGCGGAGGTTCTGGCGGCCGGGCACCGGCGGATAGCATCGCTGGAACGCACTGTGGAGACGCTTTCGGACCGGCTGACGCACGATCCCAGCTTGGCTGCCTCTGTGCATGAGGTGCTGTCGACAGCTGCCGCAATCCGCTCCACCGCTTCGATTCTGGCAGAAACCGGCGAGCTGGAGCCGGAATGGCGGGACCGGTTCCACAAGAACCTCAACCAGGATTCGCTGCGTTTGTCCGAAAGCAGCCGGGAACTTGTGAATTTCCTGGATGACGGGGACACCGGTGCAGACCGGCGTGGAATGCCGCAGGAAGAGGCAGAGGCCTTCCTGCAGGATCACGGTTACCATTTTCCGGAGCTGGAAGAGGGCACTGCTGAACCTGCTGATCTGCTGGCGGGCGCCCCGGCGCTGGCCAGCGAAGCCTCCCGAAGCCTGGCGCTGTCGGCGCTCGAGAGCTATGCGGAGGACGCCCGGCTCATGCCGCTGCCGGAGATGGAAAGGCAGCTTGCGATGCACGGCCTTGAGCCGGTTGAGCTGTCGCGCCATTTCGGTTGTCCGCTGCCCGCTGTCCTGCGCCGCATTGCGGCATTGCCCGAGGATCTTGCAGGGCAGGAGACGGGGCTGGTGATCTGCGATTCCTCCGGCGCTTTGGTGTTCCGGAAACCCTTGACCGGTTTTGCCATGCCGCGGTTCGGCGCCTCATGCCCTCTCTGGCCGCTCTATACCGCCTTGCTCCGCCCTTATGTTCCGGTGCGCCGCAGTGTTATGCAGCAAGGGCGAACTGCGGCCGTGTTCGATTGCATGGCTGTCGCCGGGCCGCAGGGGGTGCCGGATTTCGGCAGCGATCCGCTATACCGGTCTGCGATGCTTATCCTGCCAGGAGCCGATGTGTCAGACGATCCCCAGCCTGTCGGATCCAGCTGCCGTGTCTGCCCGCGGCGGCAGTGCCCGGCCCGCCGGGAACCTTCAATCCTGAAGGAAGAGTTTTGACAGGGATCACACCGCGCGGCTAATCTGCGTGAAAATGAATGCGTGCCCCGGCTGATCCTGCCGCGGGAAACGCGGGGAGGAATTTCTGCTGATGGGCAGGCATGTTGTTCTGATCGAGGACGAACCGAATATTGCGGAAGCGATCCGGTTTCTGCTGACCCGGGACGGGTGGAGTGTGGATGCGCACAGCGACGGGGCCACTGCATCCCAAGTGATCCGGGACGCGAACCCCGATCTGGTGATTCTTGACCTGATGCTGCCCGGTAAGAGCGGGCTGGAAATCGTGCGGGAACTGCGGGCGGAGCACGGCATGCAGGCGCTGCCCGTCCTTATGCTGACTGCGCGCGGCCAGATGCGCGACCGCGAAATGGCGGAAAAGGCCGGCGTCACCCGCTTTATGACCAAGCCGTTCTCCAATGCGGAGGTTCTGACCGCCGTGCGCGATCTGCACGCCCAGGCCGGGCAGGGCTAAGGGCGCGATGGCGCTGGGGAACGGCGAAAAACAGGCAGGCACCCGCACCGAGCGCCAGACCTACCGCCGCCGCCGTCTGATGGATATCTCCCGGCTGCTGCCGGTTCTGGGCGCCTTGCTTCTGGCACTGCCGCTGCTGTGGCCAGAGGCCACGGCCCATCCGGCGGCCCGCGGCGGCGTCAGCATGTCAACGGCCATCATCTATATCTTTGCGGTGTGGATCGGGCTGATTGCCGCCTGCTTCGTGTTCAGCCTGGCGGTGCAGCGGTGGGCTGACCATTGGACCGGTGGCCGAGCGGACGGCGGCAGCACCGAAGGCCGGCCTTCCGGCAGGACGGAGGACCGCTGATGGCCTCCCTGAATGTCCTTGCCTTCGTCTGCCTGGCCTATGTGGCCTTTCTGTTCTTCATCGCTTTCTGGGCTGACCGCATGGCGACACGGGGCAAAAGCGCGGCCTGGATGCGCTCGCCGCTGATCTACACGCTGTCGCTGTCGATCTACTGCACCGCCTGGACCTTTTACGGTGCAGTTGGGTATGCGGCACGCTCGGGGCTGGAATTCGTTACCATCTACCTTGGCCCGTCCCTGGTGATGATCTGCTGGTGGTGGGGCTTGCGCAAGCTGGTCCGGATCGGGCGCAGCCAGCGGATCACCTCGATCGCTGACCTGTTGTCCTCGCGCTATGGCAAGTCGAACCTGCTGGCGGCCGGTGCAACCATTCTGGCGGTAATCGGTGTCACGCCGTACATTTCTCTTCAATTGCAATCTGTTACACTGTCTTTTGCAATCTTTGCCGAGGCCGATCCGCTGCGCGGTTACAATGAAACCTCGATCGTGTTCTGGGTCGCTGCGGGGCTGGCGGTCTTTGCGATTCTGTTCGGGACCCGCAACCTTAATGCCAATGAGCGCCACCACGGCGTTGTGACAGCCGTCGCACTGGAGGCGATTGTCAAACTGGCGGCCTTGCTGGCTGTCGGGATCTTTGTGGTCTGGGGCATTTCCGGCGGCGTCAGCGAAACGCTGGCCCGCATTGATGCGTCGCGGATCGGGCAGTGGAATGTCGATGGCAGCCGCTGGGCCGCGATCACCTTTCTGTCGGCCGCAGCTTTCATCTGTCTGCCGCGGATGTTCCAGGTGATGGTGGTAGAGAACGAGGACGAACGCCACCTGCGGATCGCCTCCTGGGCGTTTCCGCTGTACCTGCTGCTGATTTCCATGTTTGTGGTGCCAATCGCCGTGGTCGGGCTGGATCTGCTGCCCGCCGGGTCGAATCCAGACATGTTCGTGCTGACAGTGCCGCTGCAGCAAGGCCAGCAGGGGCTGGCGATGCTGTCTTTCCTGGGCGGGTTCTCCTCCGCCACCTCCATGGTGATTGTGGCAGCCATGGCGCTGTCGACGATGGTGTCGAACCATATCGTGATGCCGGTCTGGCTGCGGCTGCAAAGCCGTCAGGCATCCGTATCTGGCGATGTGCGCGACGTGGTTCTGCTGTCGCGCCGGGTGTCGATCGCGGTGATCATGGCGCTGGGGTATTTCTATTACCACCTTTCCGGCGGGGCCGCGGCGCTGGCCGCCATTGGCCTCATCTCCTTTGCAGGGGTGGCGCAGCTGCTGCCAGCGCTGGTGGGCGGCCTGTTCTGGCGCGGCGCCACCCGCAGCGGTGCGCTGGCGGGGCTGACTGTCGGCTTCGGGATCTGGCTTTACACCATGCTGCTGCCGGCCCTGGGCGGCGGGCTGCTGCCGGAGCACATCCTGCGTCACGGCTTGTTCGGTCTCAGCTGGCTGCGGCCCGAAGCGCTGTTCGGGATCGAAGGCCTTGATCCGACGGTCCACGCTGTGATGTGGTCGATGAGCCTGAATGCGCTGGTGTTCTGCCTGGTCTCGCTGTTGAGCTTCCCCAGTCCGCTGGAACGTCTGCAGGGCGCGCAATTTGTCAACGTTTTCGAGCACTCTGCGGGGCCGCGCGGCTGGACCGGATCGGTGGCGCAATGCGAGGATCTGATGATCATGTCGCAGCGGATCCTGGGGGCATCGGAAGCGCAAGCGTTCTTCCAGCGCGAGCGGATGCGGCAGGGCGGCCGCGGCGCGCTGCCGGAGCCGACGCCTGCGTTCCTTGAGCGGCTGGAGCGGGAACTCAGCGCCTCCATCGGCGCGGCTGCGGCGCATGCAATGATTGGCCAGATTGCTGGCGGCTCGTCGGTTTCGGTGGCCGACCTGCTGGCGGTGGCCGATGAAACCGCGCAGATGCTTGAGTACTCCAGCCGCCTGGAGGCGCAATCGGCAGAACTGTCAGCGACGGCGCGCAAGTTAAGGGAAACAAACGAGAAACTCACGCAGATATCCGAGCAGAAGGATGCCTTCCTGAGCCAGGTCAGCCACGAGCTTCGGACCCCGATGACGTCGATCCGGGCCTTTTCCGAGATCTTGCGGGATGCCGGGCAGCTCAGCCCGCAAGAGCAGCGGCGCTACGCCGGAATCATCCATGACGAAACATTGCGCCTGACCCGGCTGCTGAATGACCTTCTTGACCTCAGCGTGCTGGAAAGCGGCCAGGTCAGCCTCAACATCACGGCGGGCACATTGTCCGAAGTGCTGGACCACGCCGTCGCAGCCGCGCTGGCCGGGTCAGAGACGCCGCTGACGGTCCGGCGCCGCCCGGAAGCGGAACGGTTCCGTCTGTCCTCTGATCTGGACCGGCTGGCGCAGGTGTTCATCAATCTGATCAGCAATGCCCAGAAATACTGCGATGCAGAGCAGCCTGAACTGACGGTCTCCGCCTCTGTGTCCGGGGGGCGGCTGCATGTCGATTTCACCGACAACGGCCGCGGCGTGCCAGCAGACGCCCAGCAGATGATTTTTGAAAAATTTGCGCGCGTTAGCCCGGAGCGGGCAGGCGGCGCCGGTCTGGGTTTGGCGATCTGCCGCGAGGTCATGCAGCGGTTGGGCGGCGATGTGTCCTATCTGCCGGACCGCAGTGGCGGCGCCTTTCGGGTTTCCCTACCTGCCGCAGGTGAAAAGGCTGCATAAGACGTGCAGGAATACAGAAGTTGTTAACCCCCTTTCGGTTAAAACCGGAGAAACGGGACGCGCAAGGGGCAGGTTAAACAGCCTATGTCTGAAACAGAAGCAGCAGAGGCGGGCAGCGGCAGGCAGAATGTGCTTGCACGCAAGCTGGCGGCGACCAGGGAAGGTGCCGGGGGGCTGACCAGTTCCCTGACCCTGAAGGCGTTGCGCCGTTCGGTCGCGCGCGCGGCTGCGGATCTGTGCAATCTGCCGATGGCGGTTCTGGCGGCGCGTCAGTCCAACCGTGCCTCCGAAGATCTGGCGGACCAGCTGTCGGACAAGGATCTCCTGGTGGTGCTGGACTGCCCGCACGGGCGGCTTGGCGCCGCCAGCATGGATGCTGCCACTGTCACGGCGCTGATTCAGCAGCAGACCATCGGGGCGGTTATCGGCAAGGCGCCGTCTGAACGCCACTACACTCCGACGGACGCCGCAATGACCGCGGACTTCCTGGAACGCTGCTTTGCCAAGGTTGTGGCGATGCTGGACGGCCAGGCGGACGAATCCCTGTTCTCCGGATACAGATTCGGCGCCCAGGTCGAAAATGTGCGCAGTCTGGTGCTGGGCATGGAAGCCGATGATTACCGGGTGATTGAGCTGAACCTGGACCTGTCCTGCGGCGCCATGCAGGGGGTGATGAAGCTGATCCTGCCCGAACCCACGGCAGAAGAACTGCAAGGCGGCCAGAACAGCGCCAGTGGCCCGTCTCTCGGCGCCAGCCTCGATTCGATCCGGGCGGAGCTGACTGCTGTCCTTTGCAGGATGCGGGTGCCGGTTCAGAAATTCGCCAGCCTCCAGATCGGCGATACCATTCCTCTGGATTCGGCGTTTCTGTATGAAACCGATCTGCTGACTATCGGCGGCAAGCCGGTGGCGCAGGGGCGTCTCGGCCAGATGAACGGATCGCGCGCGGTGCGCCTGAACCCGCCCAGGAACAGCCGGCCCGCAGACCGCGGCGCGGACGCAGCGGCGTTTTCCGAAGGCGGCGGCATGCAAGCCTTGCCGGACACGCCGCCCGCGCTCGATCTGGATATGGGAATCGCCGCGCAAGGATTGCAGGACCCGATGGATGACATGGGTCTCCCTGCGCTGGATGGCGGGGCGCTGGATGCAGGCGGCGACGGGTTGCCCGCGCTTGGCGGCGGGGGGCTGGATGACGCGCTTGGGGGCGGCCTCAGCGGGGACATGGACTCAATGGGCCTGCCTGCGCTTGAGGGTGACGGCGGGTTGAGCATGGATGGACTGGAGGGCGGCTTTCCGGATCTTCCTGATCTGTCCGATCTGCCGGACCTGCCTGCGGGTGATCTGGATGACTTCAGCGCTGGCGATGCAGAGGAAATTTCCCAGCTTGCAGGCCTGGAAAGCGCACTGCCGGAAGGCTGAGGCCGACGGTGCAGCGGTCCCCGCGAACGCCACATTTCAGTTCCCGGCAGGGCTGGTCAGTCCGGTCTGAATGGTAAAACGCGCCTGAGGCTGCGATGACAGTGGCGATAGCCGCGCCAGGCTGCATGACGCACCATCCTGGCCCGCGATGGCGTAACCTGCGGCCGGGGACGGCTGCAAAGAAACGGCTGGCAAGCGGCCGGCAGCCCTTATTTCTAAAGTAGAGCCGCTCTGCAGCGCGGTCTGTGCTTTTGCCCCGGCACTTCCTTAGCTGTCTGCCAAAGACTCCAGAGCGGGGCGCAGCCCGTCCAGCTGATACCCTGCGGCTTGTGTTTTCTGCAGGATCTCGTCGGCTGCCATATCGCAGGCCTGACCCAGCGCCCAAACCACGGAACAGCGCGTGCCGGAGGCGCAGTAGGCCAGAACCGGGCCGTCGCAGCTTTCATAGAGTTCACGCTGAAGCGCAATATTTTCCGGGGTCATGGTCTGATGGGTCAGCGGCAGCACCTCGAACCGCAGCCCGGCGGCCTCGGCGGCTGCGCGGATCGCTTCCGCCTGATGGCTGGGCGGGACTTCCTCGTCCGGGCGGTTGCAGATCACCGTCTTGTAACCGGCATCAGCAATGGCGGGGAGGTCCTCAGCCGAGATCTGCGGCGAGACCGAATAGCGGGGGGTGATTACGCGTGCATCCATGGCCCGAGTCTTTACGCGTTTGCAGCCGCACGGTCCAGATGCCGGCTGAACCACGGCGCGGCCATCATGCCGCAGGCCATTGCGGCAAAGAACAGCACGCCCTGCCAGCCGTTGTAGCTGAGCGAAGCCATGGCGGGACCAGGGCAGAGGCCTGCAAGGCCCCAGCCGGCTCCGAACAGCACAGACCCCAGAACCAGCCGCCGGTCCAGCTCCTTGTGCGGCGCGGCAGGGAAGCTGCCGCCCGCCGCAGGCCTGCGCCCGGCAGTCAGCCGCCAGGCCATGGTCATTGGTATGAGCGCGCCGCCCATCACGAAGGCCAGCGTTGGATCCCAGTTGCCGAAGATATCCAGCCAGCCCTGCACTTTGGCGGTGTCGGTCATCCCTGACAGCATCAACCCTGTGCCGAACAGCCCGCCTGCGGAAAGTGCCAGAAGAATACGCAGCATCAGATTACCCCCAGCATCTGGCGCAGGACCGCCAGCGTCAGAATGCCGGCCAGCATGAAGACAGCAGTTGCCGCAATGCCGCGCAGGGACAAACGGGAAATTCCGCAGACCCCGTGGCCGGAGGTGCAGCCGTTGGCAATGCGTGTGCCGATGCCCACCAGCAGCCCTGCGCCAGTCAGCACCGCTGCATTGCTCGTGACATGGGTGTCCGGTGCATGTCCTGTCACAAATGCGATCAGTAGCGGCACCAGAACGACGCCGCCAATGAAGGCGATGCGCTCAGCTGCATTGGACCGCCCGCTGCCATCCAGCAGTCCGGCCAGGATGCCGCTGGCGCCCATGATGCGTCCGTTGCCCAGAAGGAACACGGCACCGGCAAGGCCAATCAGCAGCCCGCCGCCCAGTCCCCAGATCCAATCCGCTTCCATCTTTCCGCTCCGCCTCGTCTGTCTTTCTAAATCTTGTTGACCGGGATCTTCAGGAACACGTCGCCCTGTTCGTCCGGTTCCGGCATCTGGCCGGCTCGCATATTGACCTGCAGCGACGGCAGGATCAGGCGCGGCATGCCCAGCGTTGCGTCCCGGGCGTCGCGCATCTCGACAAACTCCTCGATGCTGCGGCCCGCGCCCACATGCACGTTCAGCGCCTTCTGCTCGCCCACTGTGGTCTCCCAGGCATAGTCATCCCGGCCCGGTGCCTTGTAGTCGTGGCCGACAAACACGCGGGTTTCATCGGGCAGCGCCAGGATCTTCTGGATCGAGTTAAAAAGATCGGCAGAGGAGCCGCCGGGAAAATCGCAGCGCGCGGTGCCAAAATCCGGCATGAACAAGGTGTCACCGACAAAGGCCGCATCGCCGATCACATAGGTGAGGCAGGCGGGAGTATGGCCGGGCGTGTGCAGCACCTCGCCGCGCATCTGCCCGATCATGAAACTGTCGCCCTCGCGGAACAGCTGGTCGAACTGGCTGCCGTCCCGCTGGAACGCAGTGCCTTCGTTGAACACTTTGCCAAACGTGTCCTGCACAACGGTAATCTGCGCGCCAATGCCGATCTTGCCGCCCAGGTGATCCTGCAAATAGGGTGCCGCGGACAGGTGATCGGCGTGCACATGGCTTTCCAGGATCCACTCGACTCGCAGGTTCTCAGACTTGATCCAGGCGATGACAGCATCTGCGGATGCGGTGCAGGTGCGCCCCGCGGCCTGGTCGTAGTCCAGCACCGAATCGATGATAGCACAGGCGGATCCTTCCGGTTCACGCACCACGTAAGAGACAGTGTTGGTGGCTTCGTCGAAAAAGGCTTTGACGGCGGGGGTCATCAGGCGGTCTCCCTTGGGTTTGCAATTCATATAGCGATTTAAGAATGTGTTTCAAGCCTGCCGGCGGGCGGGATTGAAAGGCTGCTGAATCATCGCTTGCATCTGATTCAAGTCAAGGCGCCGGGATGCTGCACTGCGGTAGGCTGGCTGCGCTGCCGGGAGGCCGTAAAAACCGCCAGAGGACCGGTAAATCTGCGCAAATAAGCGGCAGCACGCTCAAATGGCACGGGTATTCATATGCCTGTTGTGAAATACCGGGATAACCTCATCATGACACAGGGAGGACTGCTATGACACGTGAAGATCTGCTCAGCACCGTCGAGAGCCTGGAAACCCGGATCCGCAAGGAAAGCGGCGCTGCCCGGCTGGCCATGCGGCCGGAATTCATCCGTCTGCTGGATTACATGCGCAAGACCGGCGCAGAGGTTCCAGGCCGCCTGCGCCGCCTGGAGGCGACCCTGTGCGAGGAGGCGGTTGAGGATATGTTTGACAACGTGCCGGTCTGACCGGGCGAAGGGGCAGGGGCGTCCGGGCGTCAGCCCAGGAAGATGCCCACCATCACCAGCATCAGCCCAAGCACCGACAGAAGCAGGGCGCCCAGATTGTAGGGCAGCACTGATTGCACCACGGCGCGCAGCGCCTCATCGTCCAGTTTCTGGCGCCTTGCGCGCGCGACCTTGAGGATGCACCAGATCAGCCCCAGCAGGCCGGCAACGGATACGGCGGCTCCTGTCCAGACGATCATATCAAACATAAGCGTGCTCCTGAGGGGGGTCGTGCTGCGATGCGCCTAGCCGATGCGATGTGCGCGTGCAAGCGGTTCGGCTTTGTTTGACCGGAACCGTTGCCGGTTTCCGCCGCTCAGTGCACCTCTGCCGCTTTCCCGGCTTGCAGCGCGGCGGGCTGGGCGCTATCCCCTTGCTCCGACAGCAACTGACAGTCTTTGCCGACGGAGCCGCAGATGGATATCACAGAAGACGAAAAGAGCGAAAACTACCGCGTGACCGCTGGCGAGCTGCGCCAGTTTATCGAGCGGTTCGAGCGGCTCGATGAAGAGAAGAAAACCATCGCCGAGCAGCAGAAAGAGGTGATGGCCGAGGCCAAGGGCCGCGGCTATGACACCAAGGTGATGCGTAAGATCATTGCCCTGCGCAAGCGTGACGAAAACGATATCGCCGAAGAAGAGGCGGTACTGGAAATGTACAAGGAAGCGCTTGGAATGTAAGCCGCGCTGCCGTTCCGGCAAACGAAGCCGTGCAGGCCCTTGGCCTGCACGGCTTTTGTTTTTCCGGGGTTGTTGCAAGAAATTTTAAGCTTGAAATAAATGGTGCGGCGGCGCTATGGTCGGCCCAGGCAGTGATCAGCAAAGGAGTCCCGCCATGCCGGCCATCAGCGTGCATCCCGAAGGGTGGAAGCCCGCAAAAGGCTATGCCAACGGCATGGTGGCGGAAGGCCGGCAGCTGTTTGTCGGCGGCCAGATCGGCTGGACCGCAGATCAGGTGTTTGAGGCTCAGGATTTCATCGGGCAGATGAGCCAGGCCCTGCGCAACATCCTGGACGTCGTCGAAACGGCGGGCGGCACAGCTGAAGATATCACCAGGCTCACCTGGTATGTGACGGACAAGGCAGAGTACCTGGCACGCCAGGCGGAGGTCGGGAAAGCCTACCGAAATGTGATGGGCTATCACTTCCCGGCCATGACCATGGTGGTGGTGTCCGCCTTGGTCGAGGATGAGGCCAAGGTGGAAATCGAAGCCACCGCTGTGCTGCAATCCTGAGGCTTCGCGGGGAGGCGGGCGCGTACTTTCAGGGAGCTGAAGGGCCGCCTCAGGGACGGGGAAGTGGCGTCATTTCGGGGTGAAAGACGCAGTTTTGGCATGTTCTGGAATGGCTTCAGGCGCATTCTGGCCGAAATCCCTCCTGTTAAAAATTCGATTTTTCAAACTGTTGCAGGCCGTTCCTCCGGGGACGGCATTTTTTTTGCCTGCAGCAAAATTTTACCAGTTGATAAAAAATCAGACTGTGGCACTCTGATATCAAGAACAACAGAAAATCAGGGAGACACCCAATGGCGACCAGCCATCAGGCATCCGGCATTCAGGCAGCGCGGCTTGACGCTGCCGGCATTGCCGAGAATTTCTCGGACCTGCATCCAGCCTATGACGCGCATGAAGCAGCCGTGGCGGCGGACCGCTGCTATTTCTGCTATGACGCGCCCTGCATGACAGCTTGTCCGACCAGCATCGACATTCCCCAGTTCATCCGGGAGATCCAGGCGGGCCACCCCGAAAGCGCGGCCAGGACCATTCTGGAGCAGAACATCCTCGGCGGCATGTGCGCCCGGGTCTGTCCGACCGAAACCCTGTGCGAGGAGGCCTGCGTGCGTGAAACCGCCGAAGGCAAGCCCGTCGAGATCGGCCGCCTGCAGCGCTATGCCACCGACACGCTGATGGAGAAGGGCGCGCATCCCTTCACCCGCGCGGCTACCACCGGCAAGAAGATCGCCGTGGTTGGCGCTGGTCCTGCGGGCCTGGCTGCTGCGCACCGTCTGGCGATGCTGGGCCACGACGTGGTGGTATACGATGCCAAGTCCAAGGCGGGCGGCCTCAATGAATTTGGCATCGCCGCCTATAAATCCACCAATGACTTTGCCGCGCGAGAGGTCGATTGGCTGCTGCAAATCGGCGGCATTACAATGGATTACGGCAAGAAACTCGGCGCGGAGCTGTCTCTGGACGGTTTGACCTCCGGCTATGACGCGGTGTTCCTGTCCATCGGGCTTGCCGGCGTCAACGCGCTGCGTGCGCCGGGCGAAGACAAGGACGGCGTGCGCGATGCTGTGGAGTTCATTGCTGAGCTGCGCCAGGCCGAGGATCTGACCGCACTGCCGGTTGGCCGCAATGTGGTGGTGATCGGCGGCGGCATGACCGCGGTGGACGCCGCGGTGCAGTCCAAGCTGCTGGGCGCCGAAAACGTCACCATCGCCTACCGCCGTGGCCGCGAGGACATGGGCGCTAGCCGCTTTGAACAGGATCTGGCAGCCTCCAAGGGCGTCAAGCTAATGTTCAACGTCATGCCCAAGGCCGTGCTTGGCAATGGCGCAGCGTCGGAGATCGAACTCGAGTATACTCAGGTCGCGGACGGCAAGGTGTCCGGCACTGGCGAAACCGTGCGTTTGGCCGCGGATCAGGTGTTCAAGGCCATCGGCCAGACACTGGAGGGCGAGCCGGCTGCACTGGAGCTTGAGGGGCGCAAGATCAAGGTCAATGACACGGGCCGCACCTCAATGGCTGGTGTCTGGGCCGGCGGCGACTGCGCCTCTGGCGGCGAGGACCTCACCGTGACCGCCGTGGCCGAAGGCCGCGATGCTGCAATGGACATTCACTCCAGCCTGATGGGCTGAGCCAGTTCGGGGGCAGGTCCACTGCGCCTAAGCTAGCCTTAAGAGGAGAGATCAAATGGCTGATCTGACAACAGAATTTCTGGGGATCAAATCCCCCAACCCGTTCTGGCTGGCCTCCGCGCCGCCGACCGACAAGGAATACAACGTCCGCCGCGCCTTTGAGGCAGGCTGGGGGGGCGTGGTCTGGAAGACTCTGGGCTCCGAAGGCCCGCCGGTGGTAAACGTGAACGGCCCGCGTTACGGCGCAATCTGGGGCGCTGACCGCCGCCTTCTGGGTTTGAACAACATCGAGCTCATCACCGACCGCCCGCTGCAGACCAACCTTGAGGAAATCACCCGGGTCAAGAAGGACTACCCGGACCGTGCCGTGATCGTCTCGATCATGGTTCCTTGTGAGGAGCAGGCCTGGAAAGACATCCTGCCACAGGTGGAGGCGACCGGTGCCGACGGGATCGAGCTGAACTTCGGCTGCCCGCATGGCATGGCAGAGCGCGGCATGGGCTCCGCTGTGGGGCAGGTGCCGGAATATATCCAGATGGTCACCGAGTGGTGCAAGAAATACTATTCCAAGCCGGTGATCGTGAAGCTGACCCCGAACATCACCGACATCCGCCACCCGGCGCGCGCCGCAAATGCCGGCAATGCGGATGCGGTCAGCCTGATCAACACCATCAACTCCATCACTTCGGTGGACCTCGACAGCATGGCGCCGGAGCCGACCATCGGCGGCAAGGGCACCCACGGCGGTTATTGCGGCCCGGCGGTGAAGCCGATTGCGCTCAACATGGTCGCGGAAATTGCCCGCGATCCGCAGACCCGCGGCTTGCCGATTTCCGCCATCGGCGGCGTGACTACCTGGCGCGACGCGGCAGAATTCATGGCAATGGGCGCAGGCAACGTGCAGGTCTGCACGGCAGCGATGACCTATGGTTTCAACGTGGTGAAGGAAATGATCTCCGGTCTTTCCAACTGGATGGACGAGAAAGGCTATACTTCTACCCAGGACTTCATCGGCATGGCAGTGCCGAATGTGACTGACTGGCAGTATCTGGACCTGAACTATGTGACCAAGGCCAAGATCAGCCAGGACGACTGCATCAAATGCGGCCGCTGCTATGCGGCGTGCGAGGACACTTCGCATCAGGCGATCGCGATGAGCGAGGACCGCGTGTTCACGGTGAAAGACGACGAATGCGTCGCCTGCAATCTCTGTGTGAACGTCTGCCCGGTCGAAAACTGCATCACCATGGTCGAGGTCCCCGCTGGCCAGATCGACGAGCGCACCGGTGAGGTGGTGTCCGGCGACTATGCCAACTGGACCACCCACCCGAACAACCCGTCAGCAACAGCGGCGGAATAAACCGCCGGCCGGGATGGCTGGCTTCGGGCCTCTCCCGCCCGTCGCCGGCCTCCTTTGCAGGAGGAGGCCATCTCCCGTTGGGCCGGGCACCGCGCAAGGCGCGGTGCCCGGCCCAAGGCCGTTCAGGGGGCATCAGCCTTGCTGATGGGCCTTGCGGGCACGGGAGTGTCTCGGGGGGGGCAGAGTTGGTTCAGCTTTTGGGGGTAAGCATCCGCCGGTACAGGGTTTCCAAGTACTGAGGCGCGGCGTCAAAGGGGTCTTCGTTTCCCATCAGCGTCCGGACCTGTGCGTCAAAATCTGCATAGTGCTGGGTCAGCGACCAGATCGAAAACAAAAGATGCTTGGGGTGCGCGCGGTTGATCCGGCCGGCATCCATCCACGCCTGCAGCAATTGCGCCTTTTCCTCGACCAGCACATTCAAATCCGCCGCGATGACGTCATGCAGACGCGGTGCGCCCTGGACGATTTCATTGGCATACAGCCGGCTTTCCCGCGGAAAATCGCGGCTCATCTGCAGCTTGCGCTGCACATAGGCGAGGATTTCCTCCAGTGGCTCTCCTTCCGGGTCCAGTGCCCTGAGCGGATCCAGCCAAGTGTCCAGCAGCCCCGCCATCAGCTCATTGAAGATCGCTTCCTTGGAGGGAAAATAATAGAGCAGGTTCGGCTTGCTGAGACCGGCCGCCTTTGCGATCTGGTCCACGGTGGAGCCGCGGAAGCCGTGGCTGGAGAAAACATCGAGCGCGGCCTCCAGTATGGCGGCGCGATTCTTTTTCTGAATGCGGGTGGGCGCGCGGTCTGCGGGCATGGCCGTCCTTGTCTGTTTTTGCCGCAGCCGCCAGCGGAAGCGCGGAATTTCACCTATTTCCGGCAAAAGCACCGATTTTTTCAAGAGCCACGCGGCAATTTCTTGACTGGTGGTGAACCCGTGATAGCGTGAGTTTGACCAGTTGGTCAAATCAAGGCTTGGCATGCAACAGGCAGAGCTTTGATGAGACTAGCACGCATAAGCCACCTAACACGGCGCCAAGCCGGAAGAGCCTGCACAGACGGGCGCACAGGGAAGGAAGCTCTTGATGACGTCGCTTGGACAGAATCTGAAAATCGATGGTGACAGGCTGTGGGACAGCCTGATGGAGATGGCCAGGATTGGCCCTGGCGTGGCGGGCGGCAACAACCGCCAGACCCTGACCGACGAGGACGCCGAAGGCCGCGCGCTGTTCAAGAAATGGTGCGAGGACGCAGGCTGCACTATGGGGCTCGATCAGATGGGCAACATGTTTGCGGTCCGGGCTGGCACCGACCCGGACGCGCTGCCGGTCTATGTCGGCTCGCATCTGGATACGCAGCCCACCGGCGGTAAATATGACGGTGTACTGGGCGTGCTGGCGGGGCTGGAGCTGATCCGCTCGCTCAACGATATGAACATCAAGACCAAGCACCCGATTGTGGCCACCAACTTCACCAATGAGGAAGGCACCCGCTATGCGCCGGCAATGCTGTCGTCAGGCGTGTTTGCAGGCGTTCACACCCAGGACTGGGCCTATGAGCGTGAAGACGCGGAGGGAAAGAAATTCGGCGATGAGCTGAAGCGCATCGGCTGGCGCGGCGAGGAAGAAACCGGTGCGCGCAAGATGCACGCTTTCTTTGAGCTGCACATCGAACAGGGGCCGATCCTGGAGGCCGAGGGCAAGGACATCGGCGTGGTGACCCATGGACAGGGCCTTAGCTGGACGCAGGTGACGATCATCGGCAAGGATGCCCATACCGGCTCCACCCCGATGCCGATGCGGCGCAATGCCGGCCTCGCCATGGCGCGTATTCTGGAGACCGTGGACGAGATCGCCTGGAGCCACGCGCCGCACGCGGTCGGGGCGGCCGGCCATATCGACGTCTACCCGAACTCGCGTAACGTGATCCCGGGCAAGGTGGTCTTCACCGTCGATTTCCGCAGTCCGGAACTGGACGTGATCACCGACATGGAGAACCGCTTGCGCGCGAAGGCCAGCGAAATCGCTGAGGCGATGGGCGTCGGTATCGAGTTTGAAAAAGTCGGCGGCTTTGACCCGGTGGCCTTTGACGAGGGCTGTGTTAGCGCGGTGCGCGGCGCGGCAGAGAGGCTGGGGTATTCGCATCTCGATATCATTTCCGGCGCAGGCCATGACGCCTGCTGGATCAACAGGGTAGCACCCACCGCCATGGTGATGTGCCCCTGTGTCGATGGCCTCAGCCACAATGAGGCCGAGGAAATCAGCAAGGAATGGGCCGAGGCGGGCGCCAATGTGCTGTTTCATGCGGTGGTCGAGACAGCGGAGATTGTTGAGTGAGGAGGCTTCCCGGAAACGCTCCTGTGGAGCGTTTCGCCCGCGAACGGGCGGATCTCTAGGAGCGCTGCCCCCGCGGCCCAGTGGGGCCGCTCCCCCGGAGTATTTCGGGAAAGTTGAAATGCGCTGCGCCAGACAGCGGAAGAGACAAGCGGAGGCGTGAAAATACGCCCCAATTCAGGGAGTTGCAACCATGAGTAAAGTCATCCGGAACGGTACCATCGTGACCGCCGATCTGACCTACAAGGCCGATGTGCTGATCGAAAACGGAGTCATCACACAGATCGGTCCGAACCTGACAGGCGATGAGGAGTTGGACGCCACCGGCTGCTACGTGATGCCGGGCGGGATTGATCCGCACACCCACCTGGAGATGCCTTTCATGGGCACTTACAGTTCGGACGATTTCGAGAGCGGCACCCGCGCCGGCCTGGCAGGCGGCACCACCATGGTGGTGGATTTTGCGCTGCCAAACCCGGGTGAGAGCCTGCTGGATGCGCTGAAGCGCTGGGACAACAAATCGACCCGCGCCAACTGCGATTACTCTTTCCACATGGCAGTCACCTGGTGGGGCGAGCAGGTCTTTGACGACATCAAGACCGTGATTCAGGAACGCGGCATCAACACCTTCAAGCATTTCATGGCCTATAAGGGCGCCTTGATGGTGAATGATGATGAGCTTTATGCCTCTTTCCAGCGGCTGGCGGAACTGGGCGGCATCGCCATGGTGCATGCCGAAAACGGCGATGTGGTGGCGGAACTGTCGGCCAAGCTGCTGGCAGAAGGCAACACCGGCCCCGAAGCGCACGCCTATTCCCGTCCGCCGCAGGTGGAGGGTGAGGCCACCAACCGCGCCATCATGATTGCCGATATGGCCGGTGTGCCGCTGTATGTGGTGCACACCTCCTGCGAGGACAGCCACGAGGCCATCCGCCGTGCCCGCATGCAGGGCAAGCGCGTCTGGGGCGAACCGCTGATCCAGCATCTGACGCTCGATGAGAGCGAGTATTTCAACAAGGACTGGGACCACGCCGCCCGCCGGGTGATGTCGCCGCCGTTCCGCAACAAGCAGCATCAGGACAGCCTTTGGGCCGGGCTGCAATCGGGTTCGCTGTCGGTGGTGGCGACGGACCATTGCGCCTTTACCACTGAGCAGAAGCGTTATGGGGTTGGTGATTTCACCAAGATCCCGAACGGCACCGGCGGTCTTGAGGACCGGATGCCGATGCTGTGGACCCATGGTGTGGAAACAGGTCGGATCACGCCGAATGAATTTGTGGCAGTCACTTCGACAAATATCGCCAAGATACTGAATTGCTACCCGAAAAAGGGTGCGGTTCTGGTTGGCGCTGATGCCGATCTGGTGGTCTGGGACCCCGAGAAGCGCAAGACCATCTCGGCAGGTACTCAGCAGTCCTCGATCGACTACAATGTGTTCGAAGGGCATGAAGTGAAGGGCCTGCCGCGCTTTACCCTGACTCGCGGCCATGTGGCGGTGCATGACGGAGAGATTCGCTGCCAGGAGGGCCACGGCAAGTTCGTCTCGCGGGAGGCCAACACCACGGTGAACAAGGCGCTGTCGACCTGGAAAGAGCTGACCGCGCCGCGCCCGGTTGAGCGCACCGGCATCCCGGCGACAGGCGTGTAATTCAGGAACGGGCTGCCGGTACCGGCGGCCCGTTTTCCTGTGTGAAATCAAGGCGAAGATATGAATATGGAAACGACCACCCAGGCAATTCATCCCGAGGCCGCCGCTTCCGCTCCAGCTCCTGCGAACTGCGTGATCGAGGCCCGGAACCTGGACCTGACATTCCAGACAAATGATGGCCCGGTGCACGCGTTGAAGGATGTGAGCCTGGAGATCAACAAGGGCGACTTTGTCTCCTTCATCGGCCCGTCGGGCTGCGGCAAGACCACCTTTCTGCGCTGTATCGCGGCGCTGGAAACACCAACCGGCGGCAGCCTGTCCGTGAACGGCATGACCCCGGATGAGGCACGGCGGAACCGGGCCTATGGCTATGTGTTTCAGGCAGCGGGGCTTTACCCCTGGCGCACTATTGCCAAGAACATCAAGCTGCCGCTGGAGATCATGGGATATTCCAAGGCAGAACAGGAGAAACGTGTTCAGCAAGTCCTTGAACTTGTTGAATTGTCAAGCTTTGGCGGCAAGTTTCCCTGGCAGCTGTCCGGCGGCATGCAGCAGCGGGCCAGCATCGCGCGGGCGCTGGCGTTTGATGCCGACATTCTATTGATGGACGAGCCTTTCGGGGCGCTGGATGAGATCGTGCGCGACCATTTGAACGAGCAGCTGTTGAAGCTGTGGGCGCGGACCAACAAGACCATCGGCTTTGTCACCCACTCGATCCCTGAGGCGGTGTACCTGTCCACCAAGATCGTGGTGATGTCGCCGCGGCCGGGGCGGATCCATGATGTGATTGACAGCACCTTGCCCAAGGAACGGCCGCTGGATATCCGCGACAGCCCGGAGTTCATCGAGATCGCCCACCGGGTGCGCGAGGGCCTGCGGGCGGGGCATGGCGATGACTGAGTTCGTCAGCCGGACCCGCCGGAATTGGGGGGTGGCATCTGTGCACCCCCTGTGCACCGCCTGTGCACCGGGCGGCAGCCAAATGGGGAGGGCGCGGTCATGAAAAGCCTCGTTGCCGTCCTCACCGTGCTCGCCGCCATCATCGCCTTCTGGTACGCGGCCTGCGTGCCGATGAACATCAAGGGCGTGCTGGATCAGGCGGAGCGGGCAGGGGTGGAAGTCACCCCCGCCACCGCAAAGGAACGCCGGGACAGGGGTGAGATCGGGCTGGTGGTGAAGAACACATTTGCCATCGGCGACACCTGGGTGCAGGAACGCCCCCGTCTGCCCGCGCCGCATCAGGTGGCGGTGGAGCTGTGGGAGACCACGGTGGAGAAGAAAATCACCTCAAAGCGCAGCCTGATCTATCATGCGCAGGTAACGCTGAGTGCAACGCTGCTGGGGTTTGCCATCGGCACCGGGCTGGGCATTCTGCTTGCGGTGGGAATTGTTCACAGCCGCGTCATGGATATGTCCGTGATGCCCTGGGCGATTGTCAGCCAGACCATCCCGATCATCGCGCTGGCGCCGATGATCATTGTGGTGCTCTATTCCATCGGGGTGCAGGGGATCATCCCCAAGGCGGTGATCTCGGCCTACCTCAGCTTCTTCCCGGTGGTTGTCGGCATGGTGAAGGGCCTTCGGGCGCCGGATGCGATGCAGCTGGACTTGCTGAAAACCTATAACGCCAACACGAACCAAGGGTTCTGGAAGCTGCGGCTGCCGTCCTCGATGCCCTATCTGTTTGCGTCGCTGAAGATCGGCATCGCCGCTTCGCTGGTGGGGGCCATCGTCGGTGAGCTGCCAACCGGTGCGGTTGCGGGCCTTGGCGCGCGGCTCTTGGCGGGCAGCTACTATGGCCAGACCGTTCAGATCTGGTCGGCGCTGTTTGCCGCAGCGATCCTGGCGGCGGCGCTGGTGGCGCTGCTGGGGCTGATCGAGAAGGTTGTCTTGAACCGGATGGGGGTGCGGGCATGATACTGGTGATCCTTGCAATCCTCGTCTGGTGTCTGGGGTGGTGGCTGAACAGCCGGCTGGCGAACAGCCCGGCCTCTAAAACCCGGGCGGTGCAGCTGCTGGTGCCTGCGATCTTCGGCATCACCGTGCTGGTGGTCTGGGAGCTGCTGGTCAGGGGGCTGGAGGTGTCGCTGGTAATCCTACCGGCGCCGACAGTCATTGCGGCGCGCTTTGCCTCCAGCCTGCCGATCCTGTGGGAGGACTTTGCCCAAACCATCCTGAAAGGCGCGCTTGGCGGCTATGTGATCGGCTGCGGCGCGGCGTTTCTGACCGCGATCCTGGTGGACCGCAGCGATTTCCTGCGCCGGGGCCTCTTGCCGGTCGGCAACTTTGTGGCGGCGCTGCCGATTGTCGGCACCGCGCCGATCCTGGTGATGTGGTTCGGGTTTGACTGGCATTCCAAGGCCGCGGTGGTCGTGGTCATGGTGTTCTTTCCGATGCTGGTGAACACCGTGGCGGGGCTGCGCGAGACCTCGGCCATGCAGCGCGATCTGATGCAAACCTATGCGGCGACCTACTGGCAAGCGTTTTTCAAGCTGCGTCTGCCAGCGGCGCTGCCGTTTGTGTTTAACGGGCTGAAAATTTCCACCACCCTGGCGCTGATCGGAGCGATTGTTGCGGAGTTCTTCGGCTCGCCCACCGTCGGCATGGGGTTCCGCATTTCCACCAGCGTCGGCCAGCTGGCACTGGACATGGTCTGGGCAGAGATTGTGGTGGCGGCGCTGGCCGGGTCGGCCTTCTATGGACTGGTGGCGCTGATCGAGAAGAGCTTTACCTTCTGGCACCCGTCACAGCGGGGCTGAAAGTTGAACCGTCCCGCCGCCTGCGGGGCGGTTTTTTGCGGAAATCTTGCGCGGGGTGCCGGCAAAGGCTGGCCTCATAAAGAAAAAACTTTGAACGAATGGTCAAACCCGGGCAAGCTTCACATCATAATCAACAGGGAGAACGAGACATGAAACATCTGATGACGGCGGCAGCGCTGATGATGGGGGCCGCGGGGGCGGCGCAGGCGGCGGATGACGTCACGCTGCAGCTGAAGTGGGTGACCCAGGCGCAGTTCGCAGGTTATTACGTGGCGCTGGACAAGGGGTTCTATGAAGAAGAGGACCTGAGTGTCACCATCCTGCCAGGCGGCCCCGACATTGCACCGACCCAGGTGATTGCCGGCGGCGGCGCGGATGTGACGGTGGAATGGATGCCTGCGGCACTGGCCGCGCGGGAAAAGGGCCTGCCGCTGGTCAATATCGCGCAGCCGTTCAAGTCCTCCGGCATGATGCTGACCTGCTGGAAGGACACCGGCATTGCCGCGCCTGCTGATCTGGCCAACCGCACTCTGGGTGTCTGGTTCTTTGGGAATGAATTCCCCTTCATGAGCTGGATGAGCCAGCTGGGCATTTCCACCGAAGGCAAAGGCGAGAGCGGTGTGGAAGTGCTGAAGCAGGGCTTTAACGTCGATCCGCTGCTGCAGCGCCAGGCGGACTGCATCTCGACCATGACCTATAATGAATACTGGCAGGTCATCGATGCGGGCGTTTCGCCGGATGAACTGATCACCTTCAAGTATGAGGACCAGGGCGTGGCGACGCTGGAAGATGGCCTGTATGTGCTTGAGGAGAACCTGAGCGATGAAGCCTTTGCCGGCAAGATGGAGCGTTTTGTGCGGGCCTCGATGAAGGGCTGGAAATACGCCGAGGAAAACCCGGACGAGGCAGCAGAGATCGTGCTGGACAATGACGCCTCCGGTGCCCAGACAGAGACCCACCAAAAGCGTATGATGGGCGAGATTGCCAAGCTGACCGCGGGCAGCAACGGCGCGCTGGACCCGGCCGACTATGAGCGGACCGTGTCGACCCTGATGGGCGGCGGTTCGGATCCGGTGATCACCAAGGCACCCGAAGGGGCCTGGACCCATGCGATCACTGACGCTGCACTGAAGTAAGCCGCGGCAGCAGACAAGCACTACGGGCCCCGCCGGATCCGCTCCGGCGGGGTTTTGCATTCGTTGCGCCTGAATTGGTTAAATTTGCAACAAAATTGCCGCTTGGCAAAAATACACCCTAGAGTTGTTCAAATTTGTGTTAGCGTGACCTCATGGGAGAGATGTGCGGACGTATCTCTGAACGGGGGAGGCCTGCTGGCAAGGCGCAGCAGCACCTGTGTCTTTGTTCCCGGTCCGATGCCGCCGAATGCCGGTCCAAGTATACCGTCAAGGGGCGGTTTGCCCTGCTGGATGTGGGCTGCCGGAGCACAGCCTTGCCCCTGATGTCACTGTGCCAGGAGGCGCATGGGCGGAAACTGGCGACAGGCCGGGCGCAGATCCTTGTGCTGTATGAGCTGGAACCTCCGGGACTGGACGAGGCTGGCACCGTGCACAGCGATATTGTGCCGGTTTCTGTCTGCAAGCTGGAAAAGATCACCCATGCCGATCTGCTGCATGGGCTGGCCTCGGGTTTTGATGTGATTTACCTGCAGGCCTGTTCGGCGCCGCAAGGGAAGGATCCGCAGCGGCTGGAGGTGGATCTGGTGCGCGCTCTGGGCGGTTTGGGCCGGATCCTGCTGTTCAACGGTGCCGCGGGGCTGGACCGGCGGCTGGCGGCGCGGCTGCTGCCGTTTCCGTCGGTTGCCCCGGAAGTGCTGGCGGTGGGCAGCCGCCGGGATACGGCGCGGGCCAGTGCCGCTGCGCTGCTGCCTGCCAGCACCGGCCACGCAGAGCTGCCGGATCAGGCGCCTTACGGCTCTGTCAGCCTGGATGAGGACCTGTGCAACAGCTGCAACAGCTGTGTCTGGGTTTGCCCGTCAGATGCGCTGAGCCTGACGGAGAGCGGCGGCGCGCTGAGCTTCGTGGAATCGCTGTGCACGCAATGCGGTTTGTGCGTCTCGATCTGCCCGCAGCGGGCGCTGAGCATGATGCCGGGCATGGACCTGACCGCCTATGCCGTGCTGCCGCATCTGCTTGCCGGAGAGGGCGGGCAGATGGAGCCCACTGACGCAGGCGGAGCCGCGGCGGAGGACCCTGCCGCAATGGAGCCCCCGCCTGCGGAGACAGGTTTGCCATTTGCCGAAGTATCACTCACCCCTGTTCCAGAAACCCGCCATACTGGCCGCGTTTGAAGATCAGCCCCTTGCCGGGGCGGGTGGTGACACGGGCCACTTCGCCGATGACAATGGTGTGGTCGCCGGCCGGATGGGCGGCATGGCGGCGGCAATCGAAACGGGCGATCACCCCGTCCAGCGCGGGTGCGCCCAGCTCGCTGGGCTGCCAGTCCGCCGCGGAGAAATCCTCGCCAAAGGCGGCAAAGTGCTTGGCCAGCGGCAGCTGATCCTCTGCCATCACATGGATCGCAAAGTTTTCTGCTGCGACAAAGGCATCGTGGCGCAGCGAGGCCTTGGCCGGGCACCACAGCATCAGAGGCGGCTCCAGTGAGACTGAGGTGAAGCTGTTGACGGTGATGGCCAGCGGCCCGCGCGGGGTCTGTGTGGTGACAACTGTCACCCCGGTGCCAAAGCAGCCGAGCGCATCGCGGTAAGCCCGGGCGGTGTCCGGCCCGGGAATAAAGCTGGTGTCGGCCATCTCGCGCGCCTTTTGTTCGTTCCGGGCAGTGACCTGCCACGCATGGCCGCGATTGTCTACCTAGTTCATGTCCTCAATGAGGCGGCCGTGCCTGCGGGTTTCCTCAAGCACCGCACCAAAGGTATTGAGCCCGCGCGCCTCCAGCATCGGCAGCATCTTGCAAAAGACCTCTGCGGTGGCGCGGGCGTCGCCCATGGCGGTATGGCGCAGGGCCGGCGGTATGGTGACATCCAGCCGGTCGCACAAGGCATCCAGCGTGTGTTCCTGCGACGCGCCGAACAGAACCGCGCTCAGCAGCACAGTATCCAGAACCGGCTGGTCCCAGGTCACGCCGGTGCGTTTGGCGTGGCGGTGCAAAAAGGCCATGTCGAAGGGGGCGTTGTGGGCCACGATCACCGCGTCAGAGGCAAAGCGGTAGAACTGGCGGGCCGCGCTGGCAATGCCGGGGCGTCCGCGCACCATGGTATCGGTGATGCCATGCACCTTGGAGGAGGCCGCGGGGATAGGGCGGCCGGGGTTCACCAGGGTCTCAAAGGTTTCGCCTTCGATAATCCGGCTGCGCACCACGCGCAGGGCGCCGATCTGAACGATCTCGTCCTTGTGCGGCAGCAGGCCGGTGGTCTCGGTATCGAACACCACATAGCTGAGGGAGCTGAGCCTGCGGGTGTCCAGGTCCGCGTGCTCTGTGTCGAGCAGCGCGAAATCATAGGTCAGCGGCCGCGGGTCCTCAGGTGCGAGGCCCGCATGGGCGCCCTCGAACAGGATGATATAGCCCGGAGCGCCGCCCAGAGGCTTCAGGCGCAGGTCGAACACCTGGCTTCCGCTGGCGCTTTTTACATCGGCCTGAACCTCCATGCCGCTGCGCACCAGGCGGCCGTAAGCGGCCTCCAGCCCGGTCAGGTCCAGATAGTCGGACAGCGGTGCGTTCAGGCGCGGCGGTGCCTCTTGCGCCAGCACTGCCGCGGCCTGGCCGTCATAAAGCACGATCTGATGCGCCGGGCTGGCCATCACGGTGGCAATGGGGATGTCGGTCAGCAACGCCGCCAGCCGGGTCTTCTCGGCTTCCAAATGCTCGGTTTCGCGGGCAATGGCTTCTGCGGCGTTCAGGGCGGAGGCGCCCAGCTGGCCGGCCAGGCCCTCGGCAGCGGCGGCAAGGTCGCCCAGATAACGGGCGCCATGGGTGTTCAGGTCCTTGCTCACACCCGCGTGGGCACGGGCGCGCATGCCAGCCGCCAGCCGCTCGATCGGTTTGGCGACGTTCTCGTCGAACAGCAGCCAGACCCCGGCGCAGAGGCCAAGGAAGGCGAAGGTGCTGAGGAGGCCGGAAAAGATGAAGGCATCCGACAGCCCCGGCTGGCCGGCGCGGCTGTAGCCGGCCCAGAGCGCGCCGCCGGTGACGGTGATGCCGCCAAACGCCAGCAGGCAGAAAAACAGGAAGATCCGCAGCCGCAGTGACAGGCGTGTATGCATGGCTATCCTCCGCAGGCGGTGGTAAGAATGGCATCATCGGCCTCTGCCGCGACCCAGTCCAGCCCCTTGAGCAGCCCGTCTCCGGAAAAGGCGGCTGTGCCTCCGGCCAGCGCGCGGCGCCACTTGCCGCAGTCCAGAACTGCAGCCTGTTTGCTGACCGGCGCCCAGCGGCCGAAGAAGTAGAGGTCCGCCAGAAACATCTGCGGGTGCGCGCTGTGGCTTTTCATCGTGGCGGTATCCACTGCAGCGAAACGGTCCACGTAGGGCACCACCTGTGTCCAAGGGCGGTAAAGGCTGCGGTTCTCGACGGTTTCCGCCACGGTCACGCCTTCAGGCAGGGCGGCCTTGGTGCGGCTGTACCAGCCATATTCCGAGGCGATGGTCACGCCGATCATTGCCAGCCCTGCTGCCACGGGCGCCATCCAGCGCGGCAGGCGGCCCTTGAGTGTTCGGTTCAGCAGCATCACCACGCCGGCCGCGGCAATACCCGCAAAAATCACCGCAATAAGTTCTAGAAACATCCGATCTCCCCGAAGGCCCAAGGCCTATTCTTCTTTGCTCATGTACTAGCGCCGCAGGCTCCGGCGCCAACGGCAAAACGCAGGTGTCAGCTTAACATGCCTTTGCCGTGCCCGGCTGCCGATTGCATCGTCTTTACAACAACAAAGGCGTCGCGCAGATGACTTCGTTCAAAATCTGAAAGATCCGAGGGCGCCAGATAGTTGTCCGGTGCCTGGGCGCTTCGGATCTGCGCCGCCTGATGCTCCAGCCGGGTCTGGGCGATCAGGTCATAGGCGTCCATGAGGTCGCGCGCGCCGGAGGGGCTGAGCACGCCTGCGGCCTCTGCCGCTTCCAGGCGGGCGCGGGTGTTGACCTCAGCCAGCTGCCCCTGCAGCGCGTAGATGCGGCCCAGGTCCACCACCGGCACGACGCCGTTGTGTTTCATGTCCAGCGTATTGCGGTGCTCGCCTGAGCGGATCGTGGCCAGCCCGCGCAGCAGGCCCAGGGGCGGCGTGTGTTTCAGCGAGTTGGCGGTCATATGGGCGGTGAAGATCGAGTTGGCGCTGGCGGCCTTCAGGGTTTCCTGCTGCAGGTTCGCAAACAGCGCGGTGTCACCGCCGATGGGGCGCAGGTCGAACATCACCGAGGCCAGCATCTGCGCCTCCGGGTTCGGCTTGGCGATCCAGCCCCGGAAATAGTCGCGCCAGACATGCAGCGGCTGACGCCAGCGCGGATTGGAGGCCATCATGTCACCGGGGCAATAGACATAGCCGCAGGCGTTGAGGCCGTCGCAGACAAACGCCGCAAGCTGTTCGAAATAGGCGTCGTCTTCGGGCGCCAGGCCGTCGGAGAGGATCAGGCAGTTGTCCTGATCGGAGACGCCGGTCTGCTCCCGCCTTCCTTGCGAGCCGCAGGCCAGCCACAGGTAGGGGACGGGCGGCGCGCCCAGCTGCTCCTCGGCCAGGGCCAGCAGGCGGCGGGTTGCGGTGTCGGCGATATCGGTAATCAGCCGCGTCACCACCTCATGCCGGTTGCCGCCCGCCACCAGCTGCACCAGCAGGCGGGGAATTTCGGCAGTGACTTTTGCCATCTCGTCAGCGGATCCTGCGCGGGCGATGCTGGAGACCATTTCGCCCGAGCTGACAGCCTGGAACCGGGTAAGGTCGGTCTGGGTGACGATGCCCACCAGCTTCCCGCCCTCGACCACCGGAATGTGGCCGATGCCGTGCTCCATCATCATGTGCAGCACGTCGGAGCCGATGGCGGAGGGCGCCAGGGTCAGCGGATCCGGGGTCATCACCGTGCTAACCGGGGTGGAGATGGGTTTGCCCGCAGCCAGGATTTTGGCGGTCAGGTCGCGGGTGGTGAGGATGCCTTGCAAGCGGTGCCCATCGGTAACGCAGACCGACGAAATACGGCGGTCGCGCATCAGCTGTGCCGCGCCCTGGCAGGTGAGGCCGCTGGAGCAGGTGACGGGATCGCGGGCCATGATGGTCTCTACCCGAGTGGTGGCGAGGCTGCTGCCCTCGCGGCTGCCGGGGCGGCGGCGGTCGAAGAATTTGGCCACTTTGGGCTGGCTTGCCATCAGGGCGTGGAAGTCTGCCTTGGGCAGCAGCAGCAGGATCGAGTCCGTGGTAGTCCGGGCAGAGGTTACCGCTTTGCCGCCGCGGGTCAGGCCGCGCTCGCCGAAGGAATTGCGGGGGCCGAGGATGGAAACGGGGATGCCGTTTTCGTCAGTCACTTCCACCTCGCCGGTGTGGACAAGGTAGAGACCATCCAGCGCCTCGTTCAGCGCATAGACGGGATTGCCGGCGGTGGCGTCGATCTGGCGGAACTTTGGGGCGAGGTCCTGCAGCAGCGCGGGTTCCAGGCTGTCGTAGGGGTGAACCGAGGACAGGAAGCGGAGCAGGGCGGTTTCGGAAAGGGGCATTCGCTTGTGTCCTCTTGAACTGTCTTTCCCGGGCCGCAGGCCCGGATTGCCCCCGACCCGCCCCCCAGGGCGGGGGCAATTCTTAGTGTTTTCTAATGACCGCTATCCCGGGCGTCTTAAGGAAAAAATGGCCCCGTCAGTGAAACACCAGACGGGACCATGAGGAAAGAGGCGGGCCGCTGGGAGGCAGCCCGCCCAGGGGAGGTCAGTGGTCCTGTGCGGCACCTGCGCCGCGCGGGATGCGGACGCTTTCCACCAGCTCTTCGATCTCGGCCGGGATGGCCTCGCTCGACTTGGAGACGATGAAGGCAACTGCGAAGTTCACCATCGCCCCGATCGCACCGAAGGAGGTGGATTTGATGGTGCCCAGCAGCGGGTCCGCATCGGTGAAGGAGTTGGTGTCCGGAATGAACAGCCAGCCCTTGTGCAGGAAGATGTAGACCAGGGTTACGATCAGGCCTGCCAGCATGCCGGCCACGGCGCCTTTGTTGTTCACCTTGGTGAAGATGCCCATCATCAGCGCAGGGAAGATCGAGGCAGCGGCCAGGCCAAAGGCCAGCGCCACGGTCTGCGCGGCAAAGCCCGGCGGGTTCAGACCCAGGTATGTTGCCACCGCGATGGCCACGGCCATGGCGATACGGGCCGACAGCAGCTCGCCTTTTTCCGAGATGTTCGGGTTGATCGAGCCCTTGATCAGGTCGTGCGACACAGCCGAGGAGATCGCAAGCAGCAAGCCCGCCGCGGTGGACAGAGCAGCCGCCAGGCCGCCTGCGGCCACCAGACCGATCACCCAGCCCGGCAGGTTGGCAATCTCAGGATTGGCCAGAACCAGGATATCGCGGTTGAAGTTGGTCAGTTCATTTCCGGCCCAGCCGTTGGCTTCGGCGGTGGCCTGCAGATCGGCGTTCTTGTCGTTGTAGTACTGGATCGCACCGTCGCCGTTCTTGTCTTCCCAGCCAAGGAGGCCGGTTTGCTGCCAGGTCGCCATCCAGTCGTACTTGGGATCTTCTTCGATCTGCTGCACGGTGACGGCGCCGCCTTCAATGCCGCCGTTCGGCCACATCATTTCGGTGATGTTCAGGCGGGCCATGGCGCCGACTGCCGGAGCGGTCAGATAGAGCAGCGCAATGAACACCAGCGCCCAGCCGGCCGACCAGCGGGCATCCGCCACTTTCGGCACGGTGAAGAAGCGCATGATCACGTGCGGCAAGCCCGCGGTGCCGATCATCAGCGAGAGCGTAAACAGCACCATGTTGAAGGTGTCGGCGTGATGCGCGGTGTACTCGTTGAATCCCAGTTCGGTCACGATGGCGTCCAGCTTGGCCAGCAGCGGCTCACCCGAAGCGGCGTGGTCGCCGAACAGGCCCAGGGCCGGGATCGGGTTGCCGGTCAGCTGCAGCGAGATGAAGATGGCCGGGATAGTGTAGGCCATGATCAGCACGCAATACTGCGCCACCTGGGTGTAGGTCACGCCTTTCATGCCGCCGAACACGGCGTAGGCGAAGACCACACAGGCGCCGATCAGCAGGCCGGTGGTGTTGGAAACTTCCAGGAAGCGGCCAAAGGCCACGCCGACGCCGGTCATCTGGCCGATCACGTAGGTGGTCGAGGCCACGATCAGGCAGATCACCGCCACCACGCGCGCGGTCGGGGAGTAGAACCGGTCGCCGATGAACTCGGAGACGGTGAACTTGCCGAACTTGCGCAGGTAGGGGGCCAGCAGCAGCGCCAGCAGCACGTAGCCGCCGGTCCAGCCCATCAGGAAGGTGGAGTTGTCATAGCCGGTGAAGGCAATGAGACCCGCCATCGAGATGAAGGAGGCCGCCGACATCCAGTCGGCTGCGGTGGCCATGCCGTTGGTGACGGGGTGAACACCCCGGCCCGCGGCATAGAATTCAGATGTGGAACCCGCGCGGGCCCAGATCGCGATGCCGATGTAAAGCGCGAAAGAAGCGCCCACAAACAGCAGGTTGATGGTAAACTGGTCCATCTTATTCTTCCTCCACGCCGAATTCGCGGTCCAGCTTGTTCATCCGGAACGCGTAGAAAAAGATCAGCCCCAGGAATACCAGGATCGAGCCTTGCTGGGCGAACCAGAAGCCCAGATCGCTGCCGCCGACCTTGATGCCTGCCAGCATCGGGCGCAGCAGAATGCCGAAGCCGAATGAAACAACAGCCCATATGATCAGGCTGACGATGATGATGCGCACGTTGGCCGCCCAATAGCCCTTGTCGGCTTCGGCGGCCTTTGCGGCGTTTGTGGTTTGATCCGCCATGGCGGCTCCTCCTTCTTCCTCCATGCCTGCCGGGCGGGTGCGCCGGGCAGACCTCCTCTGTTTGCCTGCCGCCGGATCTACGGGCGTGCAGGCATGACTCCTCCGGACCGCCAAGGCGGTGCCGATGGGTATTCCAATGTCCGGGGACGGGGTCCTGCCGGGTCAGGGCAGGCCCCGTTTCTTGGTTGTTAGCTGGTGGCCTCGGTCACGATGGCCGCCATGTCCCGGGCGATGTCGTCGATACCGCCCATGGCATCTGTGGTCTTCAGAACGTCCTTGCCGCCGTAGTACGCAATCAGCGGCGCGGTCTGCGCGTGATAGGCCTCCAGCCGGCTGGCAACGGTTTCCGCATTGTCATCGGCGCGGCGTTTCATCTCGGTACCGCCGCATTTGTCGCATTTTCCAGCGACGGCAGGCTGCTTGAAGCTGTCGTGGTAACCTTCGCCGCAGCCGCCGCAGGTGTAACGGCCGGAGATGCGGTCGACCATGGCCGCGTCGTCCACCTCGAGGCTGATCGCGGCGTTGATCTTCTGGTTTGTCTCCGCCAGCAGACTGTCCAGCGCCTCAGCCTGCACGGTGGTGCGCGGGAAACCGTCGAGGATCACGCCCTTGGTGCAATCCGGCTCTGCCAGGCGGTCGCGCAGGATGTTGATCACGATCTCGTCGCTGACCAGCTGGCCTGCTTCCATCACTGCCTTGGCGGCGAGGCCCGCAGGTGTGCCCGCGGCAACCGCTTCGCGCAGCAGGTCGCCGGTCGAAAGCTGCACATAGCCGAATTTTTCTTCCAGCATCCGCGCCTGGGTGCCCTTGCCGGCGCCCGGAGGCCCCAGCAGGATCAGAACGGCGGGGCGGGTCATTACTGCCATATTCATCGGTCAATCACCCCTTGTTCGCACGGTTTTCGATCAGGTCCTCGACCACCGACGGATCGGCGAGAGTCGAGGTGTCGCCCAAGCTGCCGAAGTCATTCTCGGCGATCTTGCGCAGGATGCGGCGCATGATCTTGCCCGAACGGGTTTTCGGCAGGCCCGGCGCCCATTGGATCACATCCGGGCTGGCGATCGGGCCAATCTCGGTGCGGACCCACTGGCGCAGCTCCTTGCGCAGCTCTTCGGACGGCTCGCGGTCGTTCATCAGGGTCACGTAGCAGTAAATGCCCTGGCCCTTGATCTCATGCGGGTAGCCGACCACGGCGGCCTCAGCGACGGCGGCGTGGGCCACCAGAGCGCTTTCAACCTCAGCCGTGCCCATGCGGTGGCCGGAGACGTTGATCACGTCGTCGACGCGGCCGGTGATCCAGTAATCGCCGTCCCCGTCGCGGCGGCAGCCGTCGCCGGTGAAGTAGTAGCCCTTGTAGTCGGAGAAATAGGTTTTCTCGAACCGCTCGTGGTCGCCCCAGACGGTGCGCATCTGGCCCGGCCAGCTGTCCTTGATGCACAGCACGCCTTCAACGCCGTTGCCCTCGATCTCGACGCCCGACTGCGGATCAAGAACCACCGGCTGGATGCCGAAGAAGGGTTTCATCGCAGCGCCCGGCTTCATCGCGTGCGCGCCCGGCAGCGGGGTCATCAGATGGCCGCCGGTCTCGGTCTGCCACCAGGTGTCGACGATCGGGCATTTGCCCTTGCCGACAACCTCGTTGTACCAGGTCCAGGCTTCCGGGTTGATCGGCTCACCCACGGTGCCGAGAGTGCACAAGGACGACAGGTCGCATTTTTCAACGAATTCAGGACCCTGACCCATCAGCGCGCGGATCGCGGTGGGGGCGGTGTAGAACTGGTTCACCTTATGCTTTTCGCAGACCTGCCAGAAGCGGCTGGCATCGGGGTAGGTCGGCACGCCCTCGAACATCAGCGTGGTGGCGCCATTGGCCAGGGGACCGTAGACGATATAGCTGTGGCCGGTCACCCAGCCCACGTCGGCAGTGCACCAGTAGATGTCGCCGTCATGGTAATCAAAGGTGATTTCATGGGTCATCGCGGCATAAGTCAGGTAGCCGCCGGTGGTATGCACCACGCCCTTGGGCTGGCCGGTGGAGCCGGAGGTGTAGAGGATGAACAGCGGGTCTTCGGCGTTCATCTCGGCGGGTGCGCAGTAGTCGTCCGCTTCCAGCGCCATCTCGTTGTAGTCATGGTCGCGGCCGTCGACCCAGGTGGTCTGGCCGCCAGTGCGCTTGACCACCAGGCATTTCACCGTGTCCTTGGTGTGCAGCAGGGCGGCGTCGGCGTTCGATTTCAGCGGCGTGTTGCGGCCGCCGCGCGGGGCTTCGTCGGCGGTGATCAGCACCTTGGCGTCGCAGCCGTTGATCCGGGCTGCCAGCGCGTCGGGGGAGAAGCCGGCAAAGACGATGGAATGAATGGCGCCGATGCGGGCGCAGGCCAGCATGGCATAGGCCGCTTCGGGGATCATCGGCAGATAGATCACCACCCGGTCGCCTTTGCGCACGCCCATGGATTCCAGGATGTTGGCCATCCGGCAGGTGCGGCGGTGCAGCTCCTTATAGGAGATATGCTGGGCCTCGTCCTCGGGGCTGTCCGGCTCCCAGATGATCGCGGTCTGGTCGCCGCGGGTTTCCAGGTGGCGGTCGATGCAGTTGGCGGACACGTTCAGGGTGCCGTCCGCGTACCAGTTGATCGAGACGTTGCCGAAGTTGTAATTCACGTCCTTCACCTGGGTGAAGGGTTTGATCCAGTCGATGCGCTTGCCTTGCTCACCCCAGAACCCTTCGGGATCGGACAGCGAGGCCTCGTACATCTCCTGATACTTGGCGGCATTCACATGCGCGCGGGCAACGGTTTCGTCGGACGGCGGATAGACAGCGTCTGCGTGCAGCGCGTTCATTCGGGTTCCTCCCAGAAATTTATTGGCAAGACAAACGACAACGCTGTGCCGTGGCTGTCAAACCGTTTCCTCCTGGGGGCAGATAATACCGCAGTCTGAAAATTTGTGAATAAAATGCGGGTATCAAAGGATTTATCTGTAAATGAATTTCAGGACTCCTGCCGGAGTTGAAAATAAATTTGCATGCGGGCGCATACCGCTTCTTGTTTTTATGGTTTTTTCTGTAAATTGAGAGGGGCGGCGTTTGCGCTCTCATGGTGGCGCAACAGCCCGGGAGCGGCGACCTGCCGCAGGCAGGACCGGGCCGCCGCCTGCGGCATATTGTGCCGCCGCTGCAAAATGCGGGCCGCGAGGGATGTGCGAGTCGCTGCGTCACCTTTGCTGCCGGGGGGCTTGGCAGGGCGCATCCCTGCCGCTAGCCTGACGGGCAAGCGTCCAGGCCGGATTTCCTTTTGCCGGCAGTCACAAGGGCGCAATTCGGGAGAGTTACATCATGAACAGATTTCTGACTGCCGCCGTGGCGGCTGCTGCGGGTTTTGCCATCGCCGGGGAGGCTGCTGCCACCGAATGGAACGTGTCCCTGTGGGGCAAACGCCGCGCCTTTACAGAGCATGTGGAGAAGCTGGCGGAGCTGGTCAGCGAAAAGACCGGCGGCGAATTCACCCTGAACATCAGCTATGGCGGGCTGTCTAAGAACAAGGAAAACCTCGACGGGATTTCCATCGGGGCCTTTGAAATGGCGCAGTTCTGCGCCGGCTACCACCGCGACAAGAACCCGACCATCACCGTTCTGGAACTGCCGTTCCTGGGTGTGAACACGCTGGAGGAGGAAGTGGCGGTCAGCCATGCGGTCTATGCCCATCCGGCGGTGCAGGCGGATCTGGCGCGTTGGAACGCCAAGCTGCTGATGACCTCGCCGATGCCGCAGTACAATATCGTCGGCACCGGCGAGCCGCGCGATGAGCTGGCTGAGTTCAAGGACATGCGGGTGCGCGCCACCGGCGGCATCGGTCAGGCGTTCTCTGCCGTGGGTGCGGTGCCGACCTCGGTAACCGCAACCGAAGCCTATAACGCAATGGAATCGGGTGTCGTCGACACTGTCGCCTTTGCCCAGCACGCGCATCTCAGCTTTGGCACCATCAACAAGGCTGACTGGTGGACCGCCAACCTGAACCCTGGCACCGTGAACTGCCCGGTGGTGGTCAATACCGATGCCTATGACGCCCTGAGCGACGCCGAACGCGAGGCGCTGGACAGCTCAGTAGAGGAGGCGATTGCCCATTACCTGGAGAACTACGGTGCGCTGCTGACCAAATGGGACGGTGTGCTGGCCGAGAAGGGCGTCGAGAAGGTGATGATCTCCGACGACCAGCTGGCCGAGTTCCGCAAGGTGGCCGCCGACCCGATCCGCGCCAAGTGGATCGAGGACATGAGCGCCCAGGGCCTGCCGGCGCAGGAGCTTTATGACCTGGTGCAGAAAACCTTGAGCGACGTGCGCTCGGGCAGCTGAGGCTGACAGAACGGGAAGGGGCCGGGCAGAACAGCACCGGCCCCTTTTGTCTTTGACGATACGGAAATGACGGGGGCAGGGCATGGCAGGCAGCGCGGCGGTGCTGGAGGATGGCAGCCTGATCAGCAGGCTGGACCGGGGATTGCTGAAGGCAGAGCAGCTGCTGGCGCTGCTCAGCGGTTTGGCGGTGTTCTCATTGATGATCCTGGCGGTCGTTTCAGTCGGCGGGCGCAACGCGGCCAATGCGCCCTTGCCCGGTTATGTCGACTGGATCGAACAGATCATGCCGCTGATTGCCTTCATGGGCATCGCCTATGTGCAGCGCCAGGGCGGCCACATCCGCATGGACATCTTCATCGGTGCCCTGAAGGGCCGCGCGTTGTGGCTGTTCGAGCTGGTCTCGGTCGTGCTGATCCTCTTGCTGATCCTGGCGCTGGTCTGGGGCAGCTGGTCTCATTTCCTGCGTTCCTTCGATTTTGCCGCACCTTGGTGGAGCCGCGACAGCTCCATCGACATCGGCCTGCCGATCTGGCCCGCCAAGCTGCTGGCACCGGTGGCCTTTGCGGTGCTGGCACTGCGTCTGCTGCTGCAGGCCTGGGGCTACGGGCGGGCTCTCGTGCTGGGACTGGAAGCGCCGGTGGCGGTGCCGCTGATCCAGAGCGCGGCAGAGCAGGCGGCGGCTGAAGCAGACCAGATGCAAGGCCATGACACAAGTGGCAGCGGGCAAGGGTAAGGCAGATGGAACCGATTGAAATCGGCCTGTGGGTCACGGGCGGCCTGCTGGCCATGGTGGTCCTGGGAATGCGGGTCGCCTTTGCCGCCGGCCTTGCGGGCCTTGCCGGCCTCATCTGGATCTTCTGGGCCAAGTTCGGCTATGACCCGGCCCGGTTCGGCAAAGCGCTGACCATCGCGGTCAAGACCGCAGGCCAGGTGCCGCATTCCAAGGTTTCCAGCCAGGCGCTCAGCCTCATTCCGACCTTCATCCTGATCGGCTATCTCGCCTATTACGCAGGGCTGACCCGCGCGCTGTTCGTGGCCGCCAAGCGATGGATCGCCTGGCTGCCGGGCGGGCTGGCGGTCTCCACCGTGTTTGCCACCGCGGGGTTTGCCGCAGTATCCGGCGCCTCCGTGGCGACCTCCGCCGTCTTTGCCCGCATCGCCATCCCGGAGATGCTGGCAATCGGCTATGACAAGCGTTTTGCCGCCGGTGTGGTGGCGGCGGGCGGCACGCTGGCGTCGCTGATCCCGCCCTCGGCCATTCTGGTGATATACGCCATCATCGTTGAGCAGGATGTAGGCAAGCTGCTGCTGGCGGGTTTCATCCCGGGCGCTTTTTCGGCGGTGATCTATGGCCTGTTGATTGTGGGCATTGCGGTGGTCTTCAAATCCGTCGGCCCGCCGGTCGGGGGCTTTACCTGGGGTCAGCGGTTCGCCGCGCTGCCCGGTGCACTGCCCATCGTGCTGGTGGTCGTGATCATCATCTGCTTTGTCTACAACCCCTTTGGCGGCGATGCCTGGGGCACTCCGACCGAAGGCGGCGCTATCGGTGCCTTCATCGTGTTCCTTTATGCGTTGAAGGAGGGGATGAAATGGGCGGAGCTGAAATCGGCGCTCTTGGAAACCGCCAAGCTGACGGTGATGATCTTCACCATCATTTGGGGGGTGCTGATCTATGTGCGTTTCCTTGGCTTTGCAGATCTGCCGGGGGCGTTTTCCGACTGGATCACCTCGCTGGAGATGTCGCCGATGCTGATCCTGATCTGCATCCTCTTGGCCTATGCGGTGCTGGGCATGTTCATGGACGCAATCGGGATGCTGCTCTTGACCCTGCCGGTGGTCTATCCGGCAGTGATGGCGCTGAACGGCGGTGAGAGCGTTGCCGCGGCGGACAGTGCCTTTGGCATGAGCGGCACAATGTGTGCAATCTGGTTCGGCATCCTGGTGGTGAAAATGGCCGAGTTCTGCCTGATAACCCCGCCCATCGGCCTCAACTGCTTTGTCGTGGCTGGCGTGCGCGATGACCTGAGCGTGCAGGATGTGTTTCGGGGCGTAACGCCGTTCTTCATCGCCGATGCAGTGACTATCGCGCTGCTGGTGGCGTTCCCGGGGATTGTGCTGTGGCTGCCTTCCTTGGCCGGGTAGGCTGTACAGAAGGGGAAGCGTGTTCAGGGCTCACCAAAGCAGACCGGCTTGGCAGGCGGGCGTGCAGGGCCTATATGGCGCGGCATGACTGATTTCGCCCCCCTGCACCAGGCCGCGCGGTTGAGCGTGGCACCGATGATGGATGGGGCGGGTTTCTGGAAAAATACACAATAAATCAGTATCTTGCTGGTGTTTAATTGTGTGTGTTGTCCCGAAAGTTGTTCCGAGTCTAGTTGTTCCCTGCCCGGAACTGCAAAAAACGCCGCTCAATGGCGGCGCTTTTACAAGTTGGCTGGGGTTGGCTTGTCCTAGCTGTGCATCTGGCGGAATGCCCGTTGGGCTTCCTCCCGCCTTCTGTCCAGGTACTCGGCCAGATCCTGCAGGTGAACTCCCTTTGCGCTCTTTTGGCTTGCCTCGATCGAGACAAGCGGCAGCGCGATCTGGCCTTCATTCACCTTGCGAAGAAACTTCGGCAGGGTCAGGTGCTGGAAATAGTCTTGCACCACAACATCCGCAGGAATGACTGCGCGGCCGTTGTATTGTGCCATAAGCAAAAAGGCTGTGTTCATCCGTCTGGCCTCCTGATCAGTCCAGAAATTCGAATTCGATGCGGTTCACGGGTTCGTCAGGTGGGCAGCCGCGGTGGGCGGCGAGCATGTTGATGAAATCGGTCGGCGCATATTCGGGGAAGCCTTCGCGGGTGCAGTCCTCTACTGTGATGGCGTTGAGGGGTTCGCGGCGGGTGCTGGTGATGCGAATCTGGCAGATGCGCTGCACCTTCTCACCTGGCTTGAGGCCCATGCACTTCACGCAGGCATTCACCACGTCGCCGGGCTGCAGGAACCACCAGCCAAAGCGGCGGGTGACCGTCTTGGTGCGGTTGCGCATCTGTTCCGTGGTCAGTGCGAATGACATGTTGCGGGGCATTTGAACCTCCTGGTTTCCGTCGATGCCCCCTCGATCGATGAGGGGGCAGAAAGAGAAACCCGATAGGGTTAGGACGTGCGGCCAAAGAAGTAGGGGCGGCCGGTGTCTTCGGCTGTCTGATGTGCCATCGCCGCAAATGTGGCCTGGCGCATGTATTCGACACGATGCCAGCGGAAGCCGAGCATCAGGCCGTTGGCGGTGGGTCGGAAGCGGAACTTGGCGCGGATATCGGCCGGTTCCTCGCCTTGATAGAGCGGGATGCAGAGGCCGATTTCCGTTGGCACAGTCATGTCGCCTTTGACCTTGGTTTCATCCTCAAAGACAAAGGTGCGGTCGCCGTTTTCCAGCCGGATGCCGCTCTTGAAAGAGACGTCCTGGGTGGCTTCGAGGTCGCGGCAGATTTCTAGCATCACCGAGTGATCCGGGTCGCTGATATCCGCAACGTTCTCTTCGATGAACAGGGCGAATGCCTCCTGCGAGTGCATTTCGCCTTCCATCTTGTTCCAGCGGTCGTATTCCTCACTGTTGCGCAGTTTTAGGGTTGCCGTGTGGGATGCGTGCTGGCGCTGCAGGTCGGTGCTGTTGTCGTTGTGCCAGTCCAGGTGCGCGCGGATCAGCCCGGCGTCATAGTCGGCGATCAGGATTGATCGGCCGTCGCTGAAGCGGTTGACATAGTTGGTCAGGGATTCCCGGTCGTCGAGGATAACGGCCTGTCTGATGTGCTCGGGCAGGAGGTTCGGGTCGGAAATATCCTTGAGGTCAAAGCCTTCAGGAATGAAAGCGTGCTGCCGTCCGTCCGGTCCGGTGATTACTGGGTTTGCCAGCCGGGCAGCTTCAATTGCTGTGTCCATTGCTTGTTTGGGCAGGTTGGCGTCGGTGTTCTGCATTGTCTATTCCTTTGGTTGCAGGGTGATCATTCAGTGGCGGCAGGGCGTCGCCGCTCAATTTCGTCTTCAATGTCCATTTGGTTCGGGTCGCGGCGGCTGAGGCGGCCATCGTCGTCAGCGAAATAGATGCCGGTGCCCATTTGCCGTTGCGGTGTTTTGGAGCTGATCTTGGGCGTGCATTCGATCTGTCCTGCCTTGTTCCGCTTGAAGGGCAGTTTGATTGTGATTTCACCATCGCCACCGGTTTCGGCCATAGCGCTGATCACCTTTTCAAGGTGGTCGTCAGCTTCATGCAGGAGCTGGCCGCGGCGGAATGACTGAAGAAATTCGAGGAAGTTGATTGTGTGATTGGGCAGGGGCATGTCGTGTCCTCTGTTGGTGGGTTAGGGGCGTGGGGTTGCGAGTTTGCCGGTCCATGCGTCGAACTCGGTGCGCAGGGCCTGGAAGCGTTCGGCGGCTGCTTGGTCGTGCAGCAGGTCGCAGCGGCTGCTGACCAGGCAGACCTGGCGGACGTATTCCGCTGCAGCGCCCTGGGTGAACTGGCCGCCGGGGTATCCGCAGCGTTTGGCTGCGAAGGTCTGAAACCGCGGGTCATTGCAGAGGATGCCTGCCTGGGTCGATGGCGGCAGATCGTCAAAGCGCTGTTTGGGTTCTGTGGTCATAGGCTTGCCTTTGTGCATTGCTGGGCGCGGCGCGGTGGCGTGAGTGGTGGACTTTGCCGCGCCCGGCGGATTTGGCGGGGCGTTTCGGGACGTGCCCCCGGCCAGTGTGCTAAGGCGCAGGTTTCAAGCGGCCTCGGCAACTCGTGTGCGGGCGGGCGGCAGTGGGGCTGCGCCGTTGTACGGGCAGTCCGGGCGGCCGTCGGTGGCGCGGGCGGTGCGGGTGTCGCGTGGCAAATCCTTGGCTTGGCGGATCCAGTCGGCCAGCGCCTGGACCTGATCGAGGCCAGACCCGGTGACACCGTAAAGGGTGACCTTATAGAACGCCTCGTCAGGGGTCATGGGCTGCGATTCATTCGGGATCAGCGTGCCGCCGAGACCGGAAAAGATCACAGCGCGGCAGATATCACTGGCAACCGCCATATGCTGCGCGGTTGCGTAAACCTCCTGCGGGGTGGGGCGGGTCATGCCAGCGCCCCCGGTGCGATGAGTGCCGGCGGCCGGGTGGAGTATCCCATTTCCGCGATACGGCGCTGGATGCGGGCGGAAAGGGCGGCGGCACGTTCTGCCCGGCGGCGCGCGATTTCAGTAACGCCATTCGCGGGATCGTGCAGGGCGCCATCCGGCAGGGCGGCAAAGCGGGGCGAATTTCCGAGGTGGAGAACCTGGCAAGCGCCTGCCTTGCCGGGTGCGGTCTGCTGGGTATGCTGTGTCATGGTCTGCCTTCTCCGTGTTTGGAGAAAGCTGTATCACCTTAAAAGGTGATAAACAACCCCGAAAGGGTCAAATTAATCCCTTCGGGGTTGTCGCGTGATTAGAGTGCCATTTCCATAACGCAGATTCTCTTGCCCTGACCGTCCTTAACTGTTGGCCCCGCCTTTGTGGTTGGCAGGCCAATCGAGGTGAGCCAGCGGACATATGCCGGCGGCATCAGGGCGATCAGTTTTGATGCTCCCAGAGTTCTGGCCGCTCCGGTAAGTGCCAGGGCGTTTTCGGCCAGTATTGAATTGCGCTCCGCTTGGGGGATGCTGGGGTCAACAGTAAAGCGTGTTGCCTCCCAAACTCCGCGTTCCCGGGGTGGGGTTTCCATGAGCGTATCAGGGATGCCTGGAAGTTTTCCTTCGCAGGCGTCGTTGATCATGTAGGACCAATCGCCAAAGTTTCCGTATGTCGGGTTGAGGCGTGAAGCGGCCAGCGGAGCGCCGTTGGCGTGGCTGATGACATAATGCGTTTGGGGGGTGTCGTACTGGTCGGCCTCAGCCTCCTCTGTGTGAGGAATGGCCCATTGCATTTCGTCAACAAAGAGCTGTTTCCGCATTTTTAGGTGTAGCCACCAAAGCTGGCCGTGCTCGTGGATTGTTTTCCAGGAAACAACGCTGTGCTGCATGTCTATTCTCCAAGTTGCAAACTAGGAGAAAGACTTGCACTGCCTAGGCGGGGGTTTCCTCTACTTTATGGGGTGAAGGGTTAAACCTGCGATGGCGCAGATGTTTACCGCGGCGGTGAAGTTGTTGACCCCGATCTTGCTTTGCACGGCTGTCTTTCTTTGCTTCACCGTTTCTTCGGAAATGTCGAGTTTCGCAGAGATTTCCTTGGCGCGGTATCCCTTCGCCGCAAGGTAAACTACGTCGATGTGTTGGGGGAGAAGCAGTTGGGCCTTGGTGGTCAGATATCCCATGTGGGCCTCCCGCACTGCCCGTGTTGCGGCTTCGGTTGCGGCTTCAGAAGGGGCTTTATTGATAGTGAGGCCGACCAGGCAAGAACTCCCTGCGATTGTGTCTGTGATCGAAGTTCCAGACTTTAGCCCATAACCGAAGCAGGCGTCCTTGAAGTCCGCGTCCTGGATGGATTCAGCGTCCCATTGGTGAATACCGGGGCCGCTAAGGCCGCTGGTCACTGCGGGGTCCTGGGTCAACCAGCCTCGCTCATGGTAAAGGCCCTGCCATTCGTTCGAATATGTGGTGTGTACGTCAATCTGCCCGGTGCGAAACGAGCCAATTCCAAGTGCGAGGCCGTGGGGTGCAATGTCGGACAGGTCTGCGGGTACGTCGGAAAAAAACTGCATGAAAATCTCGCGGTATCACCTTTTGGGGTGAAATTTACCATTTTGGGTATTGAACCACAAGCGTAAGTTGTGCAGCTTGGCCGCGCATAACGTTACTGGATATTTGAGATGCGTGACATAGTGCCTTCGGCGAAAGAAGATTTGAAAGCTCTCGTGGAGAAGATGAGCGACGCCCAGGCGGCTAAGTACCTGGAAGAACTCAAGAAGCGGACCGATCAGCCGCAGAACTAGAGATTCTCTCAAGTTCTCGCATAGCTTCTTCTTCTGACATTCCCTCGATAAGCTTGAAAAGCTCGGTCTTAGTGTTCGACAAAGGGTTGTTGGAGTCTATCGCCATCAAGTTCGAACCGAGTACTGCCAGAATTGCCTCTAGGCTTTTCTGAGACAGGGTTTTGCTTTCCCCTCGCATGAACTTCCCCAAGGTGTTTGGGGAAACCTTTGCAGCCTGGCAGACCTGCGCTGCCTTCATGCGCTTAGACCCCATCAAGGCGCCCAGGTTGGCGCGTCTTTTCTCCCAAATATTATCCATACCGGCGATCCGCTTTTTGCTATTGCGGCATACTTTCACCTTTTGGGGTGAAAATGAATATACCAAAAAGGTTGTTTACACACCTCGCAATGCTACATATAACCTCAAAAGGTGATAAAACAACATTTTGAGGTTGCGCCGTGAAGCCAGAGGGCGAAAAAGAGACCTTCCTGCCTGACTCGGATGAGTTCAGGTCTTGGCTTAGGGTAGCCAGGCAAAGGCTAGGTATCAAACCCTCGACGCTAAGCGTGGCGGCTGGCGTTGCTCCAAATACATTGGGGAAGTTTGAGGATGAGCGCGTCAAGTCGCGCGAAATCCACCTTTCAACGGCCGCCAAGATCTACCGCACCGCTCTAGCTATGGCATCCGAAAAAGATGTTGAGCTTCCCCCTCTGGACCATTTTGCCAAAGATCAAGAGGGCGGCGAATGACTGACGTCCGTCCAGAAATCGCCCCTTACCAGTCGGCCTCAGTTGTTCAGGGATCGCCAGGCACGTGCTTGCTTTCCCATGCAGTACTCAACCATCTTCCAGTCGGGTTCCCATTCGTTGGCGCAATCCGAAAGGATCACGTCCCCAACATCCTTCGGGAGGTCTTGGGTGTGTTCAAGCATGCTGCTTATCGCGCGCAACTGCTTTCTTGCGCAGTGCGCGACCATTTCCCATTCATTGCCCCACTCCTCGGTGCAGAGCGTGAGAGCGGGATCGAGGCTGTCTGGTGCGTCGTTTGCAATGGCTTCAAACGTTCGAAATCCTTTGTGCCGTTTGTTCAAGCAATACTCGATCATCTGAAAGTCGCTGCCCCATTCCTTGGTGCAGTCCGCGCGGGCAGCGGTTTCATCGTAAACCGGTTCCGGGACTTTCGCCAATGCGACTTGGGGGCTGGCGCTAATGACCAGCACAGCGGCTGCCGTCAAGAAATGTCTGGCGGGTTTCATGAGAATCCTTTCGTCGTTCAAATTGATCCCGCGAAGGGTGCAGGCAATCGGCGTGGCGGACAAGCCTCGGTTGTCTGCGGAATTTCTGCAGGGCGGGCATCTGTCCCCGTTATGCACGCTGACCAGGGGCAGGCGTTCCTGCAGAAAGCCCCCGAATACCTCCCTGTTGGACTAGGGCGCGCAACGACTACCTCGCTGCGCGCCCCTTTTTCCGCGGGGGTGGCTGATGCGTGATCTTTCCGAAACGGCGCTGGAATTTCCGAACCAGCCGGATTGGGTGTGGTTGGGCTGGTTCTGGCGGCCTGTTGGCCTGTTCCGGGATAAACTGATGCTGCAGGATGCTGCCGCTGATGCCGCCGGAAAACTGGCGTGCCTGGCCTCTCCTTATGCGCGATATGATGGCGGGCCAGTCCTGGCGGCCGATATTGCGCTGGAGTGGATGGGGCAGCTTGCCAGTTCCGGTGTGCTGCCGATTACTCCGGCCTATCTGGCATATGAATGCGGGTTGGAAGAGGCCAGGCCGGAAAGTGTTCTGCGCTATGCGGACCTGGTGATTATTCCGCCGGTGCCGGGCTGGCATTCGTCTGCCTGTGTTTGGCGGGCGGCATGCTGCGCGTTGGCTGATCACAAGCCGGTTTATCTTCTGGATGGGGAGGGTGCCTGATGGGCCAGAACCTTTCCAGTGCCGTTATGCAGCAGCGGAGCGAACCGCACAGCAGTCTTGACGATTTCCCAACTCCGCCTTGGGCCACGCGGGCGCTGTGGCGGTTCCTAGTGTCGCAAGGTTTCACTGCTGGCGGAGTGGCGCGTGAACCTGCGGCCAATCGGGGGCACATGGTGCGCGTCCTGACTGAAATCTTTGACACGGTAGAGGCAGCGGACGTTCACGATTACGGCGCTGGCTTCCCGGTGCGGGATTACCTGTTTGGGGCTGATCCGGAGGCGGTTGATTGGACGTTTTCGAACCCGCCGTTCAAGCTGGCTGAGCAGTTCATAGAGCGCGCCTTGCGGACAAGCCGCGAAGGGTGCGCCTTTCTGGTACGCAGTGCCTTCCTTGAGGGGCAGCGGCGGTATGAGGATCTGTTTTCCCGGCGCTCGCCAGCCTTCGTTCTGCAATTCGCTGAGCGCGTCGTGATGCACAAGGGGCGGTTGGCTCCGAAAGGCAGCACGGCCACGGCCTATTGCTGGGTGGTGTTCCTGGCGGATTACCGTTCCGGTGTGACGGAGCTTCATTGGGTGCCGCCGTGCCGCGCGCTTCTGGAGCGGGAGGGCGATTACCCGGATGGCGGGTTTGGGCTTGCTGAATTTGATCGGGGAGTGCTGATCAATGTCTGATCCTTTGATTATCGAGAAATCAGGCTCGCAGCAGGAAATGCCGTCGCCCAAGCGGAAGCTGTGTGTGTCGGAGATTATCGAGGTGGTGCGGGTCTACTATCAGCTCCGTAAGGGTGAGCTGACCGGCCCCAGCCGCGAACGTCGGGTTTCCTGGCCTCGGCAAATGGCAATGGCGATGATCAGGAACCGCACGCTGCTGAGCACCACGGATATCGCTGGTGCCCTCGGTCTGCAGCACCACACCACCGTGATGTACGGCCTGAAGCAGGTGCAGGCGCGCTGCAGGGCAATCCCGGAAATCAAGGCGGATTACGACGAGCTGCGGCGGCAGTTGGCTGAGCGCGCGGGCAGCGCAGATTTCATCCGGCATGAGCATGCACATGGGCGCTCGTTTTCGACGGTGCGCGCGGGGCGAGGCTGACAGGAACTAGCGGCCTGCTGCAGGGCGGGCTGGAACAACAATAAGAGGAAGGGCAGGGCAATGAATGCATACGCAAGGCATCTGCAGCCGGTCGATGCCGAGGATTTGGAGGAGTACCCGATTTCAGCCAGTGACCGGCTGGACTCGCACTACTTCCTGCAATGGAACCTCAAGCGTTGGCGGGCCAGCGAGTTCCGCCGGAAGGCCGATCCTGATGTTGGCTGGTACGGCATGCAGCTCTTTTTCATTGCGCAGGATGAAACGCCCATTGGCACGCTGCCCTGCGATGATGAGCAACTGGCCTACGAGCTGCGGTTGCCGCTGGAGAAGTGGCAGGCGCTGACTGAGCGCAAGATATCGCCGCTGCACAATTGGCATCGGGTGCGGTGCGATAACGGGGAAATCCGCTGGGCGCATCCGGTTGTGATGGAAGTGGCCGCGGAGGCGCTCAAATCGAACCGGAAGAACAAGAGCAATCAGGAGGAACGCAAGCGCGCCAAGCGGCTCAAGGATCTGCAGGACATGATCGAAAGCCGGATCGGGGCGGGCCAGCTTCTGCGGGCGCCCGGCTTCTTGGACCGTTTCAATGACTGGATTGAGGATCGCTATCCCGACGTGCAGCGGCGCGAGGCATTCGTGCGCTCTGCCTTGGATGAATTCCAGACGGAGTGCGCCCCGTGATCGGCTCTGGTGCAATCTGTGCATTCTGTGACGGTCACAGAATATTCCGGGAAAGTTATAGAACCTGCCCGGAAAAACACGGAATTTCCTGTGTTCTGTTCCGGTTGTCCCTTTTTTTGCGCGGTTTCTGTGACCGCCGAAAAGAGAAGAAACGAAATTAAACGAAAAGATATTCACAGGTCGCAACGTCGGGAGTGGGCTGCCTGTGGATAGGTCGGACAGGCTTAGAAAAAGGAGCGGTGAAGGCAGATGTGCAATGACCAAACCGAAAGCAAGCGCGCCCGGGTGCGGAGGCTGGTGATACATCCGCTGCAAGATTTGGGCTTCAGGTTTCCGAAGGGAACGCCGGAAGACAGGCAGCGGGCATTGCTGGACCGGCTGGCCGACTCCATCACCTACATGAGCGACAAGGGGCTGATAGCCCTGCAGCAGTCGCTGCAGACCAAGGGCGAAGGATCGGCGAAATGCTTCTGGCCGTGCCGTGCAACAGTGATGGGCTGGGCCGAGGCGCTGGAATACCGCCCGCTTGATGAGCTGCCTGAGCTGCTGGGTTGGTTCCGGTCCCGTGCCGGGGCGGAGGCAATGCAGGACGGGGTGCTGCTGGCGGAATACCTGTTCTGGCGTGACAACAAGCGGCCCCCTGCAAAGGGGCCTGAGAAAGACCGGGTGCGGCGGCAGGCTGCCGAGTTCAACAGCGAATATCAGAAGATCATGGAACGGCGCGCGCGCGGGTTCCCGGATATCCACGACCAGGGGGAATTCGTCCGCTGGTATGAACGCACGCTGAAGAAGTGCGAGGCGTGGGTGATGGAAGGCAAGGCGGCCCGAAATGGGACTGGAGCGAAAGAAAGGGTGCAAGCGTGAGCGAGCAGGTAGCAGTAGTGGCTGCAGATGGTGAGGCGGTCATGACGCCCGTACAGGAATACCTGGCGGCGCGCAGGCTTCGCGAAGAGGAAGAGGCGGCGCGGATCGAGGCGGTGAAGGCCCGCGGGAATGTGCCGGCGGAATGCGGAGACCGGATACCGGATGCTCCGGCGCGCGGTGCCTTCCGGGTGTTTGAGCCAGTGCAGTTCTATCCATCAGGCGAAAAAGACTATGAGGCGAAACCCGCTGGCTTTGAAGGCCGCAAGGCGATGCAGATGGCTGATGCCTTTGACGTAATGGCGGCCAGTGCGGCGCGGAAGAAAAAGCCGGCGCCGTTCTCGCCCGGTCAGGTAGCGATGGGGCGTCATTACCGGGATCTGCTGGAGCGGTACGAAAGTGCGGGCGTGCGCTGTTCTTCCGTTGAGGCGATCCGCACGGGCGGCAGCGGGCAGGGCGGCGAATTCATTGACGCAGTGCTGCGCGACCGGGAAGAGATTGAACGGCTGCGCCGCCGCATTGGCAACGGGGTGGCGATGGAGGTGCGGCGGGTGCGTCCGTCCAAGCGCGGCACGCGCGGCGCCATCAACAACCGTGTCCTGGTGGATATGGTCTGCCTGCATGACAAGACAATCAGCGACGTGCTGCGCAAGCATCATTGGTCGGTCAACGGCGACAATGTGAAGGCTGTGACGCGGGCGCTGGCCGGTGTGCTGGATGCGATGGCTGGGCCGGTGAAGGGCGGTCAAATACTCGCTCTGTGAGAAATGGGCTTGACGCTTACATCATCTGCGTGCCACAGAATATGCATCATCACTAAATGCGCCCGCAGGAAACTGCCGGGCGCTTTTGCTTTGGTGCTTTCGAACATCGGAGGTTGTCATGTTATCGGCCGGGGAAAGCCCGGACGCAAAGGGGGCTGCTGTGCTGAATATCTCTGCCAATTTCGATGAGGCTGAAAGGCTGCTGTCGGATCTGGCCCGCAAGCAGCTTCCCTATGCAACCTCGCTGGCGCTCAATGAGACTGCCCAAGAGGTGAGGGAGGCTGAGGAGCGTGAGATCGAGAATGTTTTCGATAGGCCTACCCGCTTCACCAAGCGGGGGCTGTTTCTGCGCAGGGCGACAAAGATCAGGCTGACCGCAACGGTCGGTGTCAAGCGTGTGCAGTCTGAATACCTCAAGATGCAAGTGACCGGCGGGGTGCGCAGGCCAAGGGGGCAGGCGCTGGTTGTTCCGGTCGGTGCAAGGCTGAACAAGCACGGGAACCTGCCAAAGGGCGGCCTGTCCCGTCTGAAGAAGCGCAAGGGGGTGTTCACCGCCAGCCGCAGCGGGTTGAAGGGCAAGCACCTCCCTGCAGGGATCTATCAAAGGTCCGGGCGGAAGGGTTCCAGCAAGCTGAAGATGCTCGTCGCCTTTGAGCCGCGGGCTAGCTACCGCAAGCGTTACGGTTACGGGCCGTTGGCTCTTCGTGTTGCGAGAAACCGCTTCGAAACTGCGTTCGTGAACGGGATGCGCAAAGCCCTGGCCACGGCAAGGTAAGCTCTGGGTCCTCTCCAGCCCCTGGTCGCACGGGGGTAATTCGCGCCCCGGTTCATTTGAGCCGGATTTTTTGTTGGGGGGTTATGGTTTCGGTTGTTGTTGTTCACGACCTGGGAGAATGAAGGATAGGTCATGTCTGAGTTGCTCACATTGGAAAGCGGGCAGGTTATCGACCTGTCGCTCTATCCGCTGCCTGAGGGGATCGAAGACGAGACTTTCAACCGGGAACAGCTTGCCCGTGCCATGGCGGTCTCGGTGGTCACAATTACCAAGTGGATAGATGCCGGGATGCCGGTTCTGTCCATGGGCGGCAACGGCACCAGTTACGAATTCCTGTTCAGCCACTGCTATGCTTGGCGGAAGTGGCGCGAGGCGGGCGAGGCGCAAGAGCGCAAAGCAAAGTTGGACAGCGCGGCACAAAAGGCCATGCTGTTTATCAACGACGCTGAGGAAGACGACCGTCCGGCGCTATCGCCCAAGGAGGTACGGGAGTGGTCTGAGGCAGAACTGATCCGAAACAAGGCTGCTGAGCAGCGCGGCGAGCTTGTACGCCGGGCGCAAGTCGAGAGCGTTCTGGATCATGTCCTCATCAGCTTCCGCAATGCGATGATGAATTTGCCGGATTGGCTGGAGCAGGAATTTGGCTTGAGTCCGCTTCAGGTCGACAAGGCGCAATCCTTCTGTGACGGGATCCTGGAGGATACGCGGCACAATATCCGAGAGGCAGGTTTCAGCCCTGCGGATGTTGTTCGCCTTTCGGAAGGCCGGGCAGAGGGTAACGGCTGAAAATGGTTCACATGTCTGATCGTGCCTTGGGCCAGGTTTACGACCTGCCGCCCTTGCCGCCCTTTGCCTCGGCGCAAGAGCTGCTGACCGATGCGCTGCCCTTGCTGGATGCGCCCAGCCGGATGACGCCGACAGAAGCGGCGCAGCGTTATGTGCGGGTTGAGACCCGCGGTGTCTGGCAGAATTATGATCCTGAGGTTACGCCCTACATGGTCGAGCCGGTCGATACGACTAAATCGCGGATCTACAAGGCGGGCGCCTTTGTCGGCCCGTCTCAGTCCGGCAAGACAATGGCTCTGATCACAACCGCACTTCACCCGGTGACGTGTGATCCGGCTCCTGCGCTAGTGGTCCATATGGACCGGCCAAGCCGGGACCGCTGGGTCGAGGAATCGCTAAACCCGGTCATTCAAAACAGCCCGGATGTGCGGGACCGGCTAGGCCGTGGCCGGGATGATGACACATTCATGCGGAAACGGTTCCGCGGTATGCGTCTGATGCTGGGCTATCCGACGCCGCAGTGGCTGTCCTCGGCCAAATACCGGTTTGTTGGAATGACAGACTATGACCACTTTCCGCCGGAACTGGGTGTGCGCAAAGATGCGCCGGAGGGGTCTGCCTTCGATATGGGCCTGCAGCGCATCAAGTCGTTTATGTCTCGCGGCTTTCTGTTCGCTGAAAGCACGCCAGCCTGGCCGGTGATCAAACCGGACTGGTCGCGCCGGAAGGATGCACCGCATGAGTTGCCGCCCGTGCGTTACGGTATCGTGCCCCTTTACAACCGCGGGACACGGGGGCGCTGGTATTGGGAATGCCGGGACTGCGGAGAACTGTTTGAGCCTCGGTTTGACCGTCTGCATTTTGACCCGGATCTGCCGCCGGTCGAGGCGGGGGAAGCTGCCGAGATGGCATGCCCGCATTGCGGCAGCCTGATCGGTTCGCAGCACCGCAATGAATTTAACCGCGCCGGTCTGAAGGGTCGGGGCGGGTGGTTTCATGAGGCTGAAACCGGTGGCGGCATCGTGCCGCTGGGGGATGCGCGGATCCGAGGATCCGAGATCGCAAGCTGGGCTTTGAACGGCGCAGCGGCGACCTTTTCGAGCTGGTCCAGTATGGTGACCCGTTATCTGGACGCGCAGCGTGAAGCCGAGGAAATGGACGATGATCTGGCATTGGGCCGGTTCATGTACACAGAGGTTGGCCTGCCTTACTCCCGTTCCGGAGATGAGGAGGACGGGGACCTTACCGTCAAATCGCTGAAGGCAAAGCGGCAGGAACGCCCGCGCGGTGTGGCTCCTGCCTGGGTGCGGTTCATTACCGTGTCCATCGACGTGCAGGGCACCTATTTCACGGTCCAGGTGACAGGTTGGGGGATTGATGGTTCCCGCACCGTTCTGGATCGTTTCGACCTGACGCAGCCGCCGGTTGATGCCGATGGCGCGGCCCCGAAAAGAAAGCTGGATCCTGGCAAGTACCCGGGCGATTGGGATGTCCTTGCGCCCCTGGATCACCAGCTTTGGCAGGTCGAGGGTGCGGACTGCGCGTTGCGTGCTGTGACCCTGGGCGTCGACTTCCAGGGCGCGCCCGGTGTGAGTGATAATGCCGAAGAGTTCTGGCGTAAGCGGTCCAAAGCAGGGCAGGGCAGCCGATGGTTCCTTACCCGTGGTCATGGCGGTTTCAATCAGCGTGACCGTGTTTGGCATGAGGCGCCGGAGCGTTCGAACAAGAACAACAAAGGCCGCCGGATCAAGCTGCTGAACATGGCAACAGACCGGTTGAAGGATTCGGTGGCCGCAGCACTTGGGCGTCCGCTTGGTGACCGGCGCAGCTTTCCGCTGCCGGAATTCTTGAGTGAGGACCACCTGGGCGAGTTCTGCGCCGAGGAGCGGCTGGAAAAGGGCTGGGCGCTGAAAAAGGGCCAGAAGCGAAACGAAAGTTTTGACTTGTCCGTCCAGGCGCAAGCGATGGCGGAGCACAAAGGCCTGCGCCGGATCAACCAGGAGGCGCCGCCGAATTGGGCGACCCTCGGCGAAGGTAATCCGCATTGGGTTGCTGGCGCACATGTACCTGAAACCCCGGATCAACCGGCCCCGAAACCCAAGCGGCGCAAGCGGCGCGTTGGCAAAATGAGAGTGTGACAATGGCATATACCCAGGCGGATCTCGACAGGCTCCAATCGGCAATGGTGAAAGGCGCCTCTGAGGTCGAGATGAACGGGGAAAAGGTGAAATTCCGTAGCCTGGACGAAATGCTGCGGCTTGAGCGCAAGATCAAAACCGCCCTTGGGAAGTCCACGGGGTCGCGGCGTGTTCACAATCCGCTGACCAGTACGGGGTTCCGCTGATGAGCTTCCTTTCACGCGTTGCGCCGCGTTTCGCTCTGCGCCGGGAAATTGCCCGCACTCAGCTTGAGATTCTTAAGCAGCGGCGAGCTGAAAAATCGGCTTCGGCTGGCAGCTATGCGCCGGTCGGCGGCGGACGCCGGTCGCGGGAGTTTTACCGCAACAGCCGGGATGCGCAGGGCGCCATGCGGGGCGCGCGGATGCCGCTGGCCCATATCGCCCGCGACATGCTGCGCAATAACCCCCGAGTGGTGCGGGCCAACAATCTGTTTGCCGGTTATACCATTGGCGCCGGGATCCGGCCGGTTGTGGAAATGGTCAGCAGTGAGGCTGACCAGGACAAGAAGCGCATTGAGGGCCTGATCGAGGATCACTTGCTGACCACGGCAATTGATGCGGATGGCAATTCAACGCTGTTCGGTCTGCAGTCTTTGAACATGAAAACCATTCCCACTTCGGGGGAGGTTTTGATGCGCCGACGGATGCGCCGCGCAGCAGATGGATTGCCGCTGCCATTCCAGATCCAGTGCTTGGAAACGGACTTTCTGGCGCAGAACCGGGACACCGGCCAGGGGGCTAATGGCCGTCTGATTGAGGAGGGGATCGAGTACGGCCCCACCGGACGGCCGGAATTCTATCATCTCCATACGTCGCACCCTGGATCAATCTATGGTGGCGGTGATGTGCGGCGGGTGTCTGCCGAGCATATCGCGCATGCCTTCATGGTTGACCGGCCTGGCCAGCGGCGCGGGGTGAGCTGGTACACGCCAGTCATGCCGGAGCTGATGGATATTCATAAGTTCATGCAAGGGACCCTGAAGCGGCAGGAAGTTGCCGCCATGTTCGCGGGGATCCTTAAGCGTGTTGGCGATGACGACCCGGACGGGGACAGTGCTGATTTCCTCGCTGAGGTCGAGGCTGGCGGCATTCTGGAGCTTGATCAGAATGACCAGCTTGAGTGGAACGACCCGCCCAGTGCTATGGATGCTGAGCCGGTTGTGCGGCTGATCGACCGGGTGATCGCCACGGGTCTGATGCTGACCTATGAGGGGTTCACCGGCGACTACAACCGCACGCACTACGCCTCCGGACGTATGGCGCGGATGGATCAGGACCCGATTGTGAGCTTTTGGCAGCAAGAGCTGATGATCGCCAAGCAAATGAACAAGGTGGGCGGTTGGTTCAAGGAGGCCGTGTATTTCAAGACGGGTATTGCCCCGGATGAATACCGGCTGAAATGGACGGCGCCGCGGCGCCCGGTGGTCGATCCAACCAAGGATTACCCGGCGCTGAACAAGAAGATCCGGGCGGGCCTGGCGTCCCGTTCCAGCGTCATCCGCGAAGCGGGAGAGGATCCGGACCGCGTGATGCGGGAAATCGAAGATGACAACAAGCGCGCGGATAAAACGGGCGCCGTCTTCGACAGCGACCCGCGCAACACCACGGCCAGCGGTGGCCAGCATGCCAACAAAGACAGCAAAGGAGAGGGTGATGAGTAGCATGACCCAAATCGCGCAGCGGATGTTTGGCGTTCCGCTGATGATCGAGGAGCGGAAGGCGCGCGTGATTGCTGAGGCTTTCAGTCCGCGGGTTCTGGGTGTTCAGATCGAACTGGGTGCGACAATGGGCGAACATGCCGGCGGCTTTACCGGGCCGCGGGCGGGGTCAATCCTGCATGACGGCATGTCCACATACCTGACGCAGGAGCGCCGTGGCTATATCAAGCACGGCGGGGTGGCTGTGATCGAGGTGGTCGGCTCGCTGGTGCGGCGCGGATCCTGGCTAGGGCAGTCTTCGGGTATGACCAGCTATGAGGGGCTGCGGGCGCAGATCTCGGCCGCGGCCTCGGATCCTGATATCAAGGCTATCGCCCTCGAACTGGACACGCCGGGCGGCGAGGCCGCCGGGGCTTTTGAACTGGCAGCAATGATCCGCGAAGTGCGGAAGTCCAAGCCGGTTTATGCCTTCTGCGCCGAAAGCGCCTATTCCGCAGGCTATGCCTTGGCGAGCCAGGCAGACCTTATCACGGTGCCGGAGTTCGGCGGCTGCGGTTCCATCGGCGTCATTGCCATGCATGCGGAGCAATCCCGCAAGCTGGACCAGGAGGGGATCACGGTCACTGTGATCCGGGCGGGCGAGCGCAAGGCTGAAGGCAACTCCATTGAGCCGCTGCCTGAGGCGCTGCTGCAGGAATGGCAGGAGCAATGCGAGAAAATGCGGGTGTCCTTCGCGCAGCTAGTCGGCGAGGGGCGCGGAGACCGGTTCGACATGGCCGCGGCCCTGAAATCAGAGGCCCGGTGTTTCGATGGTCCCGAGGCGGTTCGTCTCGGCCTCGCTGACCGCATGGCCGATCCGAAAAAGGCATTCGACGCGATGGTCGCGTCGGTGAATGAAACCGGCGCATGGGATGGCAGCATCCCGGATGCGGGCGCCGTTTCTCTGTGCAGCCCCGGCTGCGAAACCGGGGCAGAGGTTCCCCAGAAGCAAAAGGAGAGCCACATGAGTGGTGAGGTCAAGGATAAGGTGGTGGCCGGACAGGGCGCCGAAACCCAGGGTGCGGGCGCGCCTGATGCGGCTGCGGAGGCCACTGCCCGTGCGGGCAAGATCACCGGCATGGTTGCCAAGGCGGGCTTGTCCGCTGCGTTCGCGCAGGAGCTGGTGGAGAGCGGTTGCACGGTCGAGGCGGCTGGCATGAAGGTCATCGACAAGGTGGCGGCAAACGCCCAGGACGGCGGCGATATCCGCAACGCTGATACGTCGGTGCGGATCGTATCGGACAGCGTTGAGAGGACCCACGCCGGTATGGTCGAGGCACTTTCGGCAAAAGCTGGCCTGGATGGCGGCAAGCGCAATGAGTTCTATTCCATGTCTCTGCGCGAAATGGCCCGCTACACACTGACGTCGCGCGGTCTGGCTGTGCCGGTGGGCGGCGCAATGCAGATGGTTGGTGCGGCCTTTGTTCCCAGTATGGCGGGCGGTCAGCACACCACTGCCGACTTTGGCCACGTCCTGGCTGATGTGGCGCACAAGTCCATGCTGCTGGGCTACCAGGAGGCTGCGGAGAGCTTTGAGCAGTTCACCCGGGCTGGCGTCCTGACCGACTTCAAGAAAACCAAGCGGGTCGGCATGGGGCTGTTCCCGGCGCTCGATGAAGTCGGCGAAGACGCCGAATTCAACTATGCAACCATCGGCGATTTCGGCGAGGAGATCATGCTGGCAACCTACGGCAAGCTGTTCAAGATTTCCCGCCAGGCCATCATCAATGACGATCTCGACGCCTTCACCGATATTCCGCGCAAGATGGGCCGGGCTTCCAAACGGACGGTTGGCGCGATGGTCTTTGCTGTTCTGAACAGCAATCCCGCAATGTCTGATGGCAAAGCGCTGTTCCATGCGGACCACGGCAACCTTGCGGGAAGCGGCGCCGCGCCGTCCGAGGGCACGATTGACGCGGGTCTGACGGCCATGGCGGAGCAGAAGCCGCGTGAAACCAAGGACGAGAACGCTGTCCTGAACATCCAGCCGAAATACTTGCTGGCGCGCACGACGCAGCGGGCTGCCGTTCTTCGCGCGCTGAATTCCGAAAAAGCTCCCGACACCTCGGGTGGCAAGGGTTCCCAGGCCTATAACACCGTCTACAAGTCGGCGGAGCCGATTCTGGATGCGCGTGTCAGCGGCAATGCCTGGTTCCTGCTGGCGGATCCGGAAGCCCACGACACCATCGAAGTCGCCTACCTGGATGGCCAGCGTGAACCCTACATCGAGCAGCAGGAAGGCTGGACCGTCGACGGCACCGAAATGAAGGTTCGCCTGGATGCCGGCGTTTCGCCGATGGCGTGGCACGGGATGTACAAAAACCCCGGGCAGTAAGTCAATTCGCCTGAAAAACTGATGTGACCAAAGGGCGGCCATTCGGCTGCCCTTGGTCTTTCTGGAGCAAGGCCTGATGAAATCCGGCCGGAAAGGGAAACCATGAAAAACCAACTGCAGGAGGGTGAAGTCCTGACCGTTACCGCCCCCTATGACGTCAAGTCCGGAGAGGGCTGCAAGGTGGGTGCTATCTTCGGCATCGCCTCGATTGATGCGCTAGCAGGTGAGCCGGTGCAGATCAAACGCCGCGGGGTCTTTGACTTGATCAAAACCAGTGCGCAGGCCTGGACCCAGGGGGCGAAAATCTACTGGGACGATACCAACAAGCGCACCACTACGGCTGCCAGCGGCAACACGCTGGTTGGTGCGGCGACCCTGGCGGCGGCAGATCCTTCCGACACCGGCACGGTGTTGCTGGACGGTGCAGTCCGCTAAGATCTGATGTCGTCATACTTTGATGGGATGGCCGGGCTGCTGACAAGTGTACTTGGCAGCACGGTCTCCCATACGCCACCCGAGGGCGGTAAACACATACTGGATGCTGTTTTCCGCGAGGATCCAATGGAGATCCCAGACGAAGATGGCGGCAGCACCCTTGTCCTTTCGCCAACTTTGAAAGTGCCGGCCGATCATGCGGGCGGCATCGTCCGCGGCAGTGTGATCGAGCCGGGCAACGGCAAGTCCTACAGCGTGTTGAATGGACAGCCTGGCGGCAGCCCGGCTGTCGATGCTTTTGTTATCTATGAACTGGAGGAACTCTGATGTCTCAGGGTGTGAAAATGGTGGCGCTGCAGAGCCGCACCGCTGCGCAATCCCCGACCGGCAAGGCGCTGCGGCCCGGCGACCCTTACGAGGTTCCCGAGCAAGCGGCCGGGGCAGAAGAGCGCCGCGGTCTCGGCAAGCGGGCCGACGGGAAGGTCAAGGACAAGGCCTGATGCATCCGCGGTCGGTATTACGGAAGGCATTGCGGGATGCGGTTTCCGCAGCTCCTGAGTTCTCCGGTGTCACGGTCCTGAAGGCTTGGGTCAACAATGTTGACCCTAAAGCTCTGCCTGCCTTCGGGGTGTTCACGCCCCGCGAACTAAGCCGGAAATCTGACGCAACACAGGTGCTGCGGGCAACTGATGTTGTCGTGCAGTACCGATGCGAAGGCATTGAGGATCTGGAAGACAATCTGGATGATGTCAGCGCCCTTATCGAGGCGCTGGTTCTGCCCGTGCTGGCTGATCACGGCGAAGGTGATCACCAGCTTGAGAGCACAGATATCGACATGTCCGGCGAGGGATCTCGCCGGATTGGAAAGCTGAACATGACATTCCGGGCGGTGAGGTTCACCCCGGAAGGACTGCCAGCGTAAACATCAGCAGAAAGGGACCCGCTCATGGCGCGGCATACACTGAAAAACGCAGTGACCAAACTCGGGGGGAATGTCATTGACGGCCTCCGGCAGGTCGATATCGAGGAAACCGTGGGGGATGTGGATCTGACGGCTGCCGGGGATACCTGGCAGGACCATGACACCACCATTCCGGGCTGGACTGCGAGCCTCAGCTATCTGGCTGACCACGCCGCCGGTGCGAACCAGACCCTGCGGGCCGGGGATGTTGTGACCTTCGAAGGTTACACCGAGGGCGACGGCAGCGGAAAAACCTACTACTCCGGCACGGTGTCGATCCTGTCGCAGAAGGTCGGCGGCAGCCATGACGGCGAGGCAACCCGTGAATACTCGGCCAAGGGCAAGGGCGCCCTGAACATCGCGGCGGTGGCCTGATGAGCGATATTCTGGCAAAGCTGAAATCGGTCCACAGCGACCGCAAAATGGTCAAGGTCCATGTGCCGGAATATGGTATCGACCTGTTTTTCCCGCCGCTGTCGCTGGCAGATCATGAGGCGATCCGCAAGGGTATCCGGCCGGATGATGAGCATGCTCTGATGGTGTCGGGGCTGATTCATCAGGCGAAAAACGCCGATGGCACGCCCGCCTTCCCGAATGAACCTGCGGTCAAGGCCGAACTTCACCGGATGGAGTTCGCGGTCGTGGCGCGGGTTATGCGGGAGGCGGCCGGGGAGGTTGGTGAGACGGCGAACCGTGAGCTGGCCGGTCTGAATGGTGAACAGCTCCGCGAGGCGATGCTGTCAGTCCTGAAGGATTGCCCGGAACTGACCGCGGCCGTCAAAGACGCGAAGCCGCATTTGCTGCTCTATCACCTGGAGCGGATCGCCGCCGCTCATGAGGCAAAGCAGCCCCTAAAAAACGCCTGAAGGGCGACCGGCGGGCGCAAGCTGTCTGCCGGATCGCCCTCGCCCTGGGCAAGTACCCCCATCAAATCATGAAGGATCTGCCCGCTTTTGAGGCGGATCTTCTGGATGCATACCTGGATCTGAGAGACGAGGCGCAGCATGCTTGATCTGCTGAAATTCGACATTACGGCGCAGTCACGCACCGCCTCGGCCTTCGACCGGACGCGGAATGACCTGAAGGGGGTGAAAGGCGCGCTGGCGGGTGTAAATGATTATGCCCGCCGCGCAGGCCGGTCTATTCGCAACGTCGGGGCTGGGCTGAGCGCCGCCCTGACTGCGCCGCTGGCTTATATCGGAAAGCAGTCTGTGCAGCTCTATGACCAGCAGGCAGAGGCGGAACGGACGGTAGAGCAGGCTATCCGCTCCACCGGAGGCGCCGCCCGCCTGTCGGCTCAGGAATTGAAAGGTATGGCGGCCGCGTTGCAGGGTGTCACCACCTTTGGAGACGAGGATATCCTGCGCAATGTGACGGCGCCCCTGCTGACGTTCACCAAGATCCAGGGAGATGTTTTTGAACGGGCGCAAACCAATGTCCTGGACATGGCGACGCTCCTGAAAATGGACCTGAAAAGCGCATCCATACTGGTGGGTAAGGCGCTGAATGATCCCATTAAAGGGATCTCGGCCCTGGGCCGTTCCGGTGTTCAGTTTTCCGATGATCAGAAAAAGGTGATCAAGTCGCTGGTTGAAACCGGCGATGTTGCTGCCGCGCAGGCTTTGATCCTGAAAGAGCTGGAAACGCAGTTCCAGGGGCAGGCTGCTGCTGCGGCGGATCTGCCGCTGGGTCAGTGGCGCCAGCTTTCGAACGCAATTGGCGACGTCAAAGAAGAACTCGGCAAAGAAATTGTCCCGTTCCTTGTGCCTTTGAAAGAGCATGTCAGCGGGGCAATTCAGTGGTTTTCCGCACTGTCCCCGGAGGTTAAGCAAAACATTGTCCTGGCTGGCGGGCTGGCTGTTGCCCTCGGGCCTGCAATTGCCGCTATCGGCCTGCTGTCGCTGAGCCTGCCGGTTGCGGCTACTGCGCTGGTCGGGGTCGGCAAGGGTATGGGGGCAATCATAACACTGGCCCCCAGGATGGCGGCGGCCATGGCGGTTGCAACAGGCCCCTGGGGGGTTCTGGCGGCACTGGTCGGCGGTGCGGCGGCATACTTCCTGGTATTCCGGGAGAACGCCGGAAAGGTGAAGACACCTCTGGAGCAGGTTCAAGAGGCGCAAGCTGCGCTCAACGCCTCCCTTGGTGTCTTTGAATCGACGGCGGCGCCCAATGCCGGTGCTGCAGCTATTGACGCTGCAAACGACTATTACGACATGGCTAAAGCTGCCAGGGAAGCCGCTGCTGCGAATATCGCCATGCTTCAATCTGAATTGTCCAGCCATCAGTCGATGAAAGAAGGCCTGGGATCCGGATATCTCATGGGTAACATGGTCGACAACGTGATCGAGGACGATCTGGCCGCCGCGCGGGCAGAGCTGGCCGAGGCAACCCGGGCGCTGGAGATTGCAGAGTCCCGCCGCAAGGAGGTGGCGACCCGCGTCATGCGTTCCGACACCGCAATGGTCCGCCACACTGAGAACCTGAACCGGACACTGGATATCACAGTCGACGGGATTGACGCCCTGGGTGCGGCCTCTGCTGGGGCAGGGGGTAAGGTCAAAGGTTTGGGCAACGAGCTTGATGAGGCGGAGGAAAAGACCCGCCGCGTTGAGGCGGCCGCAAAGTCCACAGAGCAATCCTTTGCATCTACGTTTTCCTCAATCATTCGAGGATCGGAGAGTGCTGGTGATGCACTGAATCGCCTGACTGACAAGCTGTTGGATCAGGTTCTGACTAATTCGCTGTCGAGTTTGTTCGGGCATCTTGGCATTGGAAATCTGTTTGGGCCGGTTGTTGCCTCGGCAAATGGCAATGTCTTTTCCGGGGGGCGCGTCCAGGCATTTGCCAAGGGCGGTGTCGTTTCAGCGCCGACGGTCTTCCCGATGCGCGGCGGCACTGGCCTGATGGGAGAGGCTGGCCCGGAGGCGATTATGCCGTTGTCGCGCGGGCCGGGCGGCAAGTTGGGCGTCCGCGCTCAGGTTTCACAAGGGCAGGCTTCGGACCCCGTGATTGATTTGACCGTTGTCGTGCATTCTTCGTCCGGATCTGAGGAGGTCCGGGCAGAGCAAACCGCACCGGGGCGGGTCGATGTATTTCTGGAGAATGCTGTCAGAAAGGGCATTGGCGAGGGCAAGTTTGACCGCGCTCTGAGGCAGCGTTTCAATCTTCGACCCAAGGCGCAGGGGGTTTAAATGGCGGTTTCCTTTCCTGGCAGCCTGCCCAGCCTCGACCGGCTGGGCGGGTTGGGCGTTGCCTTCGGTGATGGCGCCTTGCGGACTTCCATGGAACACGGGCCTGCAAAGGTCCGTCCCAGGTTCACGGCGGTTCCCGATAGCTACACCCTCTTTCACCCTGCCTATACAGGGGTTCAGGTGGCTGAATTCCGGGCCTTCTGGCGGGTAGATCTTGCGCAAGGATCTTTGCCTGTTCTGATGGTCGATCCGCTGGATGGCTTGGAGGCTCCTTTCCGGCTATCTGCGGCACGACTGCGCCCAATTGGCGGCGGTAAGTGGTCGATCACTGTTCCAGCGGAGCGGCTGCCATGAGGTCCACGCTAAGCGAGAACATGCGCCGGGCCATGCATGCGCAGGAGACCGGCGCGGTTATTCTGCCGCTGATCACACTGACGCAGGAAGATTGGGAGGATGAAATCCGCCTGGTCCCGAACACTGAGCCAGTCACCCGCTTGGGCAAGGTGTTTGAACCCTTGGCGTTCAACGTGTCGCTTCCGGACGAAGAGGCGGAAGGTGTTCCGGTGGTTGGCTGGACCGCGGACAACGTGGACCGGCGGCTTGTCCAGGCGCTGCGCCTGGTGCGCGGTGTTGTGCAGGCCAGCATCGTCTGGGTTCTGGCGGAGACGCCGGACATTGATGAGTGGCCGCCATTGGAGGTGGAAATGCGCGCTGCCGAGTATGACGCCCTTACTATCAGTGGCACTATGAGCGTCGAAACCATCTTGGAGCAGCAGTTCGGCTCCAAGGTTTTCAACCCCGCCAATACCCCCGGCATTTTCTGATGTGGTCGGATCGCTGGGTCGGTTTGCCCTACCGGGAACTCGGTCGGGGGCCGCAGGAATTTGACTGCCTGGGCTTGTTTCTGGCCCTGCAGCGGGAACGGCACGGGCGGGAGCTGTTTGACCCGCTGTGCTCAATGACAGCCGCCGCGCGAATGAAGCTGGCAGACCAGGTGCGACCCCAATGGCGGCAGGTGAAGGTTGCCGAGGAGGGGGCCGCACTTCTGTTCCGGGTGCGCGGGCTGGAGCTGCATGTGGGCTACGCCCTGAACAACAGGCAAATGCTCCATGCCTGCGGAGACGCGGGCGAGAGCGTAATTGAAGATTTTCGGCAGGGTGCAATGTCCCGCCGCCTGGAAGGTATCTACATTCATGGACGCCAAGCTGTTTGAAACCGCCGTTTATCAGCACCCGCTAAAGGGTCGGGCGCAGTGCCGGCACATGCCGGAAGGGGTGACGGTTGCCGACCTGGTGCAGCAGGCGGAAATTGATCCCCGCCTGCTGATGTCTGTGCAGGTCGTGATTAGCAAGGGCGTGCACAGCACCGTAGTTCCGGTGGACAAGTGGCACCGGGTGCGCCCGCGCGAAGGCAGCCATGTGCTTATCGGCCCAAAGGTGCAAGGGCCGCTTGCGGGTGCTGTCCTGGCTGCCGTCTTGCCTTCCGCAGCGAGTTACATCGCAGGTACAACCTTTGCTTTGGCAACCACCTCATTCGCTTATGCTGCAGTTTATGCCGCTGTCACCATTGTTGGATCGCTGTTGATCAATGCGCTGATTCCGCCGCCTGCCAGGCCGGGCAGCATCCAGCAGGATGATCCGAATTTTTCAATCACCGGATCCGGCAATGCGGAGGTGAAATACGGCGTCTACCCGAGCGTTCTGGGCCGTCACAAGATGTTCCCTCCCAAGACCGCTCGCGGCTTTACAGAGGGGCGAGGGGAGGAGGTCTATTTCCGGGGCCGGTATACTTTCGGTCATGGGCCTGTGGCACTGGAGGAACTGAAGATCGGCACCACGCCAATATGGGAGTTTTCAGGAGTCGAACTGGAATTTCTCAATGTGGATAGTGCTGAAACTCTCTCCCGCATTCCGCAGATTGCACCTTTGGTTAAGGCTTGGCGGAGCGGTGCGGAGGCGCTTGACCTTTATCCGGACGACATTGCTGAAGACGGTTACTCTGTTCGTCTGAACCAGAATGACATTGTGATCCGCACCACGCGGGAGAGGTCAACTGCGGCAGAGATTGATGTTCTCTATCAGGGCTTGGTCCGGTTCGATGAGAACAACAATAAGCAGCCGCTCTCGCGCCTGACGGCGTTTTACTACCGGAAGGTTGGAGACTCTCAATTTATTGATGCGGGTGCTGAGCTTCATACCGGCGCCACGACCGCGAATTTGCGTTTCACAAAGCTGATCGTGTTTCCTGAGCCTGGAGAATATGAGGTTCAGATCAAGCGGATCTATGAAGATAGCGATCACATAACGGTTCGTGACGATTCCTATTTGAGTGCAATCCGCTCGATCCGCACTGGAAAACTGCCCAGTCATGACGGCATTGCCGAGGTGGCGGTTCGCATCAAGGCCAGCGAGCAATTGAACGGCCAGCTTGAAGATCTGAGCGTGATAGTTCAGCAAATGGCGCCGGTCTGGGATGGTGCGTCATGGACGGCGTTTCAGCCAGTGCGCCACCCGGCCTGGATCTATGCCCGGTCCCTGATGGGGCCGACGCTGGCCAAGCCGCTGGCAGACAGCCGGATCCAGCTTCAGGATCTGCTTGATTGGGCAGATCAGGAGCCGCATTGGACCTGTGATGCAGTGATCGACCAGACCACCACGGTTGCCGAGGTTCTGGATATGATCTGCGGCGCTGGCCGTGCCAGGCGTACCCTGCGGGATCTCAAATACTCGATCATCCGTGATGGCGGCGCCGGGCCGGTTGTGCAGCAGTTCAGCCCACGCAACAGTTATGATTTTCGCGGCGCGATCACCTTCCCGAAAGAGATCCACGGTTTTCGTGTGCGCTGCCTTTCCGAGAGGCTGGACTGGCAGCAGGATGAAATCACGGTCTACGCGGACGGGTATGATGCGGCCACGGCCACTGAGCTTGAAACCCTAGATTTGCGCGGGGTTGTCCTTTCCAAGGATGACGCAAACGGCGGAAACGCCTGGCGGCTGGGCCGTTATCATCTGGCGCAGGCCTTGTTGCGGTATGAAGAGTTCACCTGGAAAAGCGACTTAGATCACCTGCGGGTGAATATGGGCGACAAGGTGCGGTTTGTTCATGACGTGCCGATGATCGGCGTAGGTGCTGGCCGGGTGAAGTCCATTGTGACTGATCCCGGCGGAAATCTTGTCAGCTTCACCCTCGATGAGCTGCTGACGCCTGAGGCTGGTGACTACCGGGTGAACTGGCGCTCCGCCTTGGGTGATGAGGTGGTTTTCTCCGCTGCTGCGCCCGACTCCTATGACGGGATCTGGACTGCATCCGAAGTTGTGCCGGCCGCAGATCTGGTCGCCGGGGATCTCGTTTCAATTGAGCTGATGACCCAGGAAAGTGTCGAGCTGCTGATCACAGCCATTCTGCATGATGGTGATCTGCAGGCCACGCTGAAGGGCGTACCTGCGGCTCCGGAAGTGCTCGATGCGGACCAGGGGGAAATCCCTGACTATGTGCCGACGATAACCTCTGTCGCACCAAACAGTTCGCTGAAGCCTGTGGCGCCCCGCATAATCTCCGCGGTGGCGCAAAACGTTGTGAAAGAGGACCGGTCGGGCGCGCGCAGCGCTGCGGCCTTCGCAGAGCTGGAATGGCAGCCTGGTGGGGCCTACAGCGCGGAGAGGTTTGTAATTTACCGGATCTCTCCGGAAGGTGATCGGGTCCGGATCACGCACACCGAAAACACCTCCGGCACCTATCTGCTGCCTGAGATTGGCAATTACCGGTTCGAGATCTTCGGTGTGAATGACGCAGGCCGGTCAGACCCCGCGGTGGTTTATGTCGAGCGCACGGTTTCTGGAGAGACGCCTGCTGCGGTTGCCGGGTTTGTGTCCCGGGTGGCCGGGGATCAGCTCTTCCTGTCCTGGCGCTTGGGGGAGGCCATCGTTTCGCATTATAGCCTGCGGTATCTGGCGCCCGGCGCAACAGGCGGCTGGCGGCAGGCGTCTCTGGTGGAGCCGGAGGTGTCAGGAAGCCAGATTGCAATCCCTGCAGTGAATGGCCGTTATCTGATCAAGGCTGTTTCTCTGTATGGCCGGGAAAGTGCGGTGGCGGCGGAAGTCACGGTTGAGGGCGCCGGGATCTCCGCGTTGAACGTGGTGGAGCTGGTTCAGGAGCATCCTGGTTTTGCCGGTGCGAAGACTGACGGGCTATCAGTGGTTTCGGATGCTCTCATGCTCTTGTCCGGGGCTTCAATCGACAACTGGACCGCTCTGGATGAGGTGATGAGTATCGGCGGTCACGGCGGGGTGGAGCCGACTGGCACATATGATTTCGCGGGGGTCACTGACCTCGGCGAGGTTTACACCTCGCGCCTGAGCGCTGATGTGCGCGGGTTCGGTTTCCGGCTGGATGATAGCTTGGCGAATTGGAGCAGCCTTGAGGATGTCGAGGATCTGACCGGAACCAGCTCGGACGCCTGGGGGATCGAGCTGCAGGTTTCGTCAACTCTGAACGATCCTCAGGACGCTGGGGCTGTCTGGGACGATTGGGCAGCGTTGCAAATTGGGGATTACAGCGCTCGTGCGTTCCGTTTTCGCCTGCAGCTAATCAGTGGTGCGCCAGAAGTCGCGGTCCAGGTCGATCATGTGTCTGTCACGATTGATATGCCGGACAGGGTGGAAGCTGGCGCGGATGTGCAGTGCCCTGCTGGCGGGGTCGCTGTATCTTTTGCCTCACCCTTCCGGGTGCGCCCGGCTGTCACGGTTGACGGGCAGGGGCTTCCAACCGGTGCGCGCAGTGTGCGTTCCAATGTGACCCGTGAGGGTTTTCACCAGAAATTTGTCGATTCAGCCGGGGCGGACATAGCCTGTTCCTTTGATTGGGTCGCCAAGGGGTACGGGCGGTCGCGGTAGCGCCGCCGCAATCAGGAGAAATCTATGTCGCAATATGACTTCGGAACGATCAACCCTTCAACAACCGGAGGCACTGATTTGGCAGCGCTGCTGGGGTGGTTCAGGGATGCGCTTAACAGCAGTCACATGGGAGCTGGAAGACCCGCCTATGCGGCGGCTGGCACGTTCTGGATCAAACAGGACGGCAACGTGTGGGAGTTCAACATCTTCGACGGCACGACTGATATTCTTCTGCTGTCTTATGACACCTCCAGCGGGCGCTTGAAGTTGTCCGCGGCTGACCTTGATGGTGTGGGTATCGGTGCGGCCACACGCGGTGCCGGTGCGTTTACTTCTCTCTTGGTGTCGGCAGGAGCAGGGGCTTCTGTGGTGGATATCGACAGTGCAGCCGGGAACAGCTCCCGGGTTCGCCACAAGGAGGATGGCGTTGCCAAGTGGACTGCCGGCCATGTCGCTAACACTGGCGCTTACACCATATACGATGCGGTTGCGGCCCGGGTGGTCGCCTTGTTTGAGGCTGGCGCTCCAACAAACAGCCTGGTTCTGAAGAGTGACGGAAAGGTCGGTTTCGGAACCGACGCGCCCTTGTCGCAGTTTCAGGTCGAGATGGGTGTTCAGACCAGTTGGCAGGCCCGGATGGTTGCCACCCACGCGTCATTCACAGGAACGGTTTCTGTTCTGGTGGCGGATCGTGCCAGCACTGCAGACTACACTTTTGCAAAGATGGTCTCGGGCGGAGCGGGCGGAGACCTGGAATTCAATTTCTCAGGTGATGGCAACGGCACTTGCGATGGTTCCTGGACTGGCGGCGGCGCGGACTATGCGGAATTTTTCGAATGGTTGGACGGCAATCCGGCGAGCGAGGACCGCCGCGGGCTGGCCGTTGTGCTGGATGGCGGCAAGATCCGCCCTGCGCTGACCGGGGAGGATCCCATAGGCGTGATCTCGGCCAATCCGTCAGTTGTGGGTGACGGAGATATCGGGCGCTGGAAAGGCAAGTACATGCGCGACGATTTCGGAGCGTATGTCTGGGAGGATTACCAGGTTACCGACGATGAAACCGGGGAGACCGTCACTCAGCAATGCCGAAAGGAAAACCCTGATTTTGATCCCGCCCAGGAATACATCCCGCGGGCTGATCGTGCCGAATGGGACATGGTGGGGCTGATGGGTAAGCTGCGGCTCCGCAAAGGCCAGCCGGTCGGCAGCCGGTGGATCAAGATGCGGGACATCTCTGCGGATGTTGAGGAATGGCTGGTGAGGTAATCCGGAAGATGTCTTTGACAGATAACCTTGAGGCAGCAGTTCAGGCCCGCGTAACGTCTTCATTTGCGGGGTGGGGCATGGTTGGCGGTTCCGCCGCTTCCTTCTTTGGGTGGCTGGGATCGCATGAAATTGCTGCCGGTGTCGGCGTCTTTGTGGCGGTTGCCAGCCTGGCTTTGAGGGCTTGGCACAATCGCTGCCTGCGCGGCATCGAAGAGCGCGACCGCAGAGAGCGGCGGAACATCGAGATAGCGCAACTCACCCCGGAACAGCGGGAAGCCCTGAAGCAGCTCGCTGACTGATCCATCGAAAATTCAACCCCGAAACCGGCCCCGCATCCAGCGGGGCCTTTCTTTTGGAGATCTTCATGAAACTTATCCCGAACTGGAAAGAAACTTTGTCTGGCGCCTGGTCGGTACGCCTTCTGGTGTTAGCGGCCTTTGTGTCTGTTCTGCCCTTGTTCATCTCGCTGGTGACTCCGGCCATGCTCGGGCTTGACCCGCTGGTTTTTGCAATCATTGCAGCGTTGGTGAACATGCTGGCGATCTTTGCGCGTGTGCTGGTTCAACCGTCATCCGGGTTGTGGCGGCAGTTCTGGCGCGATGAAAGCGGGGCGATCCGCAAGCGACACATTGGTGTTGCCGCTGGCGTCCTGGCTCTTGGTATTCCGCTCACGGCTCAGTGGGAAGGCAAAGAAAACACGGCCTACTGGGACAGTCACGGAGCTGTCTGGACGGTCTGTTTTGGTGAAACCAGGGGGGTGGAGCAGGGGGACCGCTACTCGGACGCGGAATGCACCAGCATGCTCAAGAAGCGGTGGACAGAGTTTCACGCCGGAATGTCGGATTGCGTCGATGGCTTCACGGATGCCCCAGCAGGGGTGCAGGCGTCTGTGACGTCCTGGGCCTACAATGTCGGAACGGGTGCCGCTTGCGGGTCTACTCTTGCTAAGCACCTCCGCGCCCGCCGCTACAACGCTGCCTGCAATGAGCTGCCGCGCTGGAACCTGGCGGGGGGCAGGGTTCTCAGGGGGCTGGTGAACAGGCGCCAGTCAGAGCGCATCATGTGCCTGAAAGCTCTGGGGGCGGCGTAGTGCTGCCTCTGCGGTCGGTGCTGAACCTCGCCGGTGCTGCGGCGTTTGCGGCGGCGGTCTGGTGGTTGGCCGATCTAGTGGCAGACCGCAGGGTGTTGCGTTCTGAGCTTTCCGCAATGCGCGCAGAACTCGGCCAAGCAAGAGCAAGCTTGGCCCGGGCTGAGGAGGCTGCCCGGGTTCACCGTGCGCACCTGGCGCGCGCGGCGGAGGAATACCGCCGCTGGGACGCGCTTTCCCGTGACTTGCAATCCATGGAGGGCCGCGATGCGCCTTTGTCACCTTTGCTGCGCGCTACTTCTGAGCGGCTGTACCTGGTTCAACCCTGAACCTGCAAAACAGCCGCCACCTGTGCCGGCCGATTTGCTGGAGTTCTGTGCTGGCTATACTGGCCCTCTCCCGCAAAATGAGGGCCACCATTCCGACGCGCTGATAGCAGAGGCCCGGGGGCGGGCCTGTGCCAACGCCAAGCTTGCCGCAATTGCTGAAATTCTCAGCGCGGCAGGCCCGCAGTAATTCCTCCGAATTTAACAAAGAAAGGAACGAAAATGCCTCAAAGCGACCCCTTTGACGGTTGGATGCGCGGCTTGGAAAGCCCGGCGACGCATCATTTCTCAATCGCCCCGCAAGACGGTGCCGACCTGTCGCCCAGGCCGCGAGTCCTGCGTGTTCTCACCGCGGGCGACCTTGCCTTGCGTGACGAGGGGGGGACCGTCATCGTCTACCCTGTTCTGGCGGGCGAAACCATCGGGTTCTCTGCGGTCGGGGTGGAGGCAACCGGCACCACGGCAACCGTAGTTGGGTGGTACTGATGCTCGGCAATGGGCTTTCGGTAATGACGGCGGCGGTGTGCCGCCGTCCCTTCACGCCAGTGGATCTGTTCGCCGGTGGTGCGCAGGGTCTGTTTCTGGACTGGCGCGACACCTCGACGTTGTTTCAGGACGCGGCGGGCATACTGCCGTCTGCCCCCTCTGGCGACCTTGTGAAGCTTGGTCTGGACAAATCGCGGGGCTTGGCCCGAGGCGTCAACTTCTTCGAAGAAAACCCCGTTACTGCCGTGAACTGGACAGACAACGGCGATGGCTCTTTCACGGCCCAAGGCTTGAACGGCACCCTTAACGTCATGGGGCTATCTGCTGGGGAATTCGGGGAACTTCAGTTGACCATTGCAGGGTCAGGCGCGGATAGCCTGAATTTGTTCGATGGGGACAATAACTTCTTGGGCAGCTTCACTGGGGACGGGAGCCATAGGGCTATCTTCAAGGCGTCAGGGTCAGCCCGCCCGCAACTTTTCAATCTGAACAAGACAAGCTTTACCGGAACAGTGAGCGGCCTTTCTTTGCGCACCGTCGCGGGTAAACACTGCCTTGCTCCCGCAGATGCTGCCCGCGCGACATACCAAGCCGACAGGACGCTGGCCGACGATGGCGACGACTCCCTGATTGCACCGCTGACCGGAACATTTTCCGCCTACATCGCTGCGGATGGCGCGCTGATCGCGGATGAAGGCGTGGTAATGGCTGACAACTATGATGTGCTGCGCAACAACATGGTTGGTGCCGTGATCGTTTCCGCCCCCCTTACGGCAACGCAGCAGCAGCAGGTGGCCGCATACTTCGGGGTAACGGTATGACCACCCTGTACACCAACCGCATCGCCTTCCTGGCGCCAATTGAGCACGCGGAGGCCTGCAACCGGGCTGCAAATGCACTTGGCCGCAGCGGGCAGAACTTTATTGTTGAGCTATCACCCGACGGGGCCGGGGAGGCCACGCACAAGGGGGCTTCAACCAAGGAAACTGACGCGTTTCTGCATGTGCTGTCTTTTGCCCCTGGCCTGCCGCCCGGAATGGCGTGGCCAGACGGCTTGGCTCCGGGCGACTGGCAGGCCGTTGCGGATCACCTGGTTGTGGTGACCGGCCCGGCCAGCAGCACAGACCCGGCTGAGCAGTTCGACACGCTGATTGCAGCGCATGGGCTGCAGCGGATCGAGCCTGACGCCTAAAGCCGCACTGCAGGACAAAAGGAAAGCCCCGGTTTGCGCCGGGGCTTTTGTCGTTTCGGGGGCGGCGGTTTTAGGATTGAGGGTTAGGCGCTGCGCCCAACAACTTGCGCAGGTCATATTGCAATGAGCGGCGACCACTTTCGAAGCCCGCCCTCATGGCCACCTCCTGCCTTTCCGCGACGTACTCCAGTAGCTCCACCGCGACCTCAGGCAGCGGCGCGAACCGTTTCGGGATCCGAACCTCATCCCACTCATTATCGGTATCAAGGATGCGCCAGTGAGTTCCGGTATCCGGGATGTGTTCGTAGCGATCATTGATTTTAACGTGCTGTGGCATGTTGTCTCCGGCGTTTACTGGATGGTTTCGGCTTCAGACACGTCCAGTTCATGGACGATCAGCATCGTGTCGCTGTCCGGGTAGCAAAAGCGGATTGAATTTCCGCCAGCATGCTCAAGGAAATGCGCGGGCTTCCCGTTGACCAAAATGGGCGCACCGAAACCGTCTGGGGCTTCCTGCAGCGCGATGTTGCCGACGATCTTCAGGAAGCTTTTGAAAGTGATCCGGTCATTCACGTTCTGCAGTGAGCGGAATGCTCGAACGCGCGCCTGGTTCTTGTTCTTGGCATAGAACTGGCCAGCGCCGTATCCCTGCACGGTCACCTCATATTTCTTCAGGATGCATGCCATGTCAGTCTCCCGGCGGTTTATGGATTTTCGCGCTGATACGCGATGGCTTTTTGGTGAGTGACGGTCTCGCGGCCTTGCTCGGCAAAGAGGAAAGCGAAATCTACGGCGCACTGGATCTTGCAGAAGTAGCCGCCCTGGTATCTCTCGCCGTCCCAGGTCGACACGCGAACTATGCGCCTGTCGCCTTCGGGGCCGCCCCATGTGTAATGGACGATCTTACGGTTAGTCCGGCGATTGGCTTCTTCTTTCGTCCGCGGTTGATCTTCCGCCTTCGGGCCGAACTCGACCCACTCAATCCACTTGCGCAGCTTCGCGCCGCAGTAGCGGCAGTGCGGCTGCTTGTCGTGCTTGGCAGGAAAAAGCGTCGCCATTTCGGCCTCCGGGCGGTTTCTGGAAACTTTCTCTACGATGTAAGATAATGTGTACAGTTGACGCGAGCAAGCCTTTTCCCTACGAAATAAGAAAAGAGTAAGAAAAGGCAGCGCCGTGTCGGACGATAAGAAAGCAGGCAGGTTTTCTGGCAAGTGGTCGATTGTGACCGTGCATCCGTGGTTGCCGTCTCGGTCTGAGCAGATCGCCCGTTCGCGCGCCTGGGGGGTGGATGAAAGCACCCTTGGCGCGGAAGATGTGTCAGCCCTTTTTGTCGATGATGTGCGCCACGTCAAGCGCACCACCAATTGGCCGGCTAAGCTGATAGAGCGCGGCGTGTTTCTGGACAAGGTGAACCGTATGCAGCACGTCGGGGATCAGGTTTTCTTTGCAAATTCGCTGTGCGTCGGGTTCTCTGAAAAGCACGCGCGCAGCACAGTTGAGGCGCTGTTTGATGCGGGCCTGGTGGTCTACGTACATTCGGTCAAAGACAATGGCCCGGCGCTGTACCAGAAGGGCGACGACATGACGGAATTCTATGAGGGTGTGAAGCTGATGGCGAATGCCAAGCACCAGAGCGCCCACCGGAAACAGAAATCCAAGTAAGGAGACGCCTCGGCGCGAACCTTGCGCTGGGGATTGAGCGGGGGGCGGGGATGCAAGGCCCTTCCCCCGCGACCTGAAAAAGGAGCACGCCTTCAGAGGGCAAAGAAAGTGTATGAAATGAGCACTCAGGGAGCTGGAGAGTGAATTTTGAGAGTTACTATCCGGGTATGATGGATAACATCAGAGACCGGGTTTTTTTTGTGAAAAGGACCCTCAAGGGCGAGACATTCCCTCCGGACAATTTGAGCTTTGCAACGGAAAGCTGCTACCTAAACTTGCGATTGATTTGTGAAGGGCTTTCTGTGGCCCTTGCGATCCCGCATTTGGAGGGTGTCGATGAGTACAATGCGTTGTCTCGGAAGTTTTTCCCAAAGGACTTGGCGGCGACACTTAGTACCCTTAATGGCGATTTCTTTCCCCGACGCTCAAGGCTGGTTAGGGAAGTTTCAGGGCTTCATCTCATCGACCTGACACCTGAGATATCGCCTGAGTACGTCAAATCTGTGCATGGCAAGTGCGGGGACTACCTCCATGCCCTGACGCTACGTAAAATCGAACAAGGTCGAAAGTACGGGCAGGCTGACCTCAGATTGATTGCAGAGGCTATTGAAAAGATTTGGCTACATCTGCAGTGCCACTACATAACCTTGCCTGATCAGACAATTTGGGCCTGTTCTATAGCTCTCCCTGGTCAAGGGAAAACTGGCGCAGTTCGGATAGGGGCCAACTAAGGAGCAAGGTGTGCGGCTTTCATTGATCTTGCTGGTATTCGCGGTTCTTGCGCCGCCCCTTTGGGCTGGTGGGTTGAGGGTGCGCGATGCTGACACTATCGTCGTGAGCGGGACGCCGGTTCGATTGCAAGGGGTGGACGCGCCAGAGCTGGACACCGGCGCCGGTAAAGACGCCCGCCGCTGGATGGTCAACTATCTCGTTGGCAAATCGGTTGAGTGCCGTTTGAGTGGTGAGCGGACACATGACCGGCACGTCGGTGTTTGCTATGCGGACGGGGTTGACATCGGCGCCGCTGTCATAGCCGCCGGTCACGCCCTGGACTGTCAGCGGTACTCGGGCGGCCGGTATCGGCGCTATGAGACACCTGCCGCGAAATCGCGGCTGCGACGGGCGCGTTACTGCCGGTAAGTTCACAAAAGGAGTGGCGGAAGATGATACGCGATCTTTTCAAATCGATTTTGGCTTTGGTCCTTTCGCCGGTTCTGTTTGTCGGCAACTTCCTCATCCTTGTAATTTTTGCGATGTATGTTGGGGTGCGCCATCTGCTTTGGGACTTGAACTTGGTTAAAGATGTTGAGGCTGGTCGACCGGGTTACCGACCTATTCAGAATAGGCGGGTCGTTTACAGGAACCCCTTAGGGGCTGCGGTTACAATCATCGTTCTGGTCGTGATGATCGCGTCGATAGTTCGGTGGTTCTAAAATCCAACAAAGGAGAGATGGGATAGTGATAACAGGAGGCAAGCCGAATGTGCCAACAACCTTATGGCACTACACGACTTTCGAGGTTCTCGAAAAGATCCTAGAGACCAAGTCGCTTCTGGCGTCCGATTTTCGCGCCCTAAATGACTCGCAAGAATTTAAGGTGGGATTGCAGTCTATCAGGGATTTTCTCGTTGATTGGGGCGGTAGGTTCTCGACCATTTTTGGGACTACGGACCAGGAAATTGAAACGGCTCTGATGGACGTCGAGGAGAGGTTGAACGGGCAAGTTTTGTGTTTTTCTGCGGCCGCAGACGACCTATCTATGTGGCGAGGGTACAGCAGTCTCGCTCACGGCGGGCAGTCTGTTGCGATCGGATTTTCAAGCGTAGACTTGGCTGAGCTCGGAGGGGCTTACCAATTTCAAGGACCTAGTCGGTGCGAATACACGCCGGGTGCCTCCTTCTTGGGGGAATTACCTCACGTATTGTATGAAGATAGTGCACAAAGGCACCTGGAGCTTTCGCGTTTTTTGATGGAGTTTACGAAGCTCATTAAGAGCCCGCATTTCGAGGTTGAGGCGGAATACCGAATGACATGCAGCGGTACTGTAAGCGCGATTGGGGGCTCACAGTTTAAGCTGATTGGCGGGGAGTACCGAAGGGAGTTACCCTTGGTTCTACCTGATTGTGAAGTGTTTGAGGGGCTTTCAAGGCCTTTGGCCATCGATTCTATCATGACCGGCCCTAAGACGAACCACGGTAAAGTCGAGCGTTTTCTTGAAAACTATTTTCGGCTGGAGCGGGTAGATTGCCCCCGAGTTCAAAAATCTCAGATACCATTCATCTGATCGGTATTTGAGAAACCAAGAAAGGAGAGGCTGGAGTTGTCAACAGAGCTCATTTTTATTGGTGTTTCAACCTGTGCCACACTTGCTGTCGCTTGCCTGACTTTTGGAATGTTCGTGCTTCAATTTAATCAGCACAAACACGAGAAGCAGGTCGCCGACGCGAACTACAAGTTCGCTCTGCATGAGAAGAGGTTGAAAGTCTACTTCGCGCTAAAGGAATTCTTGGAAGATGCTGCAATTCACGGGCGGCCTGGCCGCGAGGCGACGGCAAAAGTGCTGGGTGTTGCTAGGAAGGTTCCCTTCATCTTTGGGGGCGACATCGATCGGGAAGTAAAGTGGCTAATTGATGCGTCTTTCAGTTACGTGCGCGCGGAGGCAAGGATAGAGCGTCTCGATGATCTCTTGCGGCGCGGTGTCATTAAGCCTGAGCAAGAGAAAAGACGTGCGGAACTGTTTGAGCAACAAATTGATATTGAAGATAAAATATTCGCGAGGTTCACGAGCAATAGTTTGACCGAGATATTCAACCCGTATCTCAAACTCCCAGAGAGATTGTAGGGCTTAGTCCAACAAAGGAGGAGTTTGATTTGAACGTTGATTTTCCCGTGCTGTTCAAGCGGTTGGATTACTGCAAGTCGGTGATTGAAGCCATTCAGCTCCGTTTGGACGGGTTGTCCAAAATGAAAATTGAAACTGTTTTTTCTGAAGATAGAAAGACAATAACCCAGTCGCTCAAGTCGGAGAATGATGATGATTGGACGACTGTTTCCCTGGAGGTGTCAACCGCAGTACATCACTTGCGGTCGGTTTTGGATAATTTGACCTACCAGATTGTTACATCTGCAAACCCCAATCTCACCGCAGAAGAGAAGCGAAAACTGTTTTTTCCAGCATTCGAAAGCGAGGAACGATGGAACCGTAATAGGGGTGTTAAGCTGATACAGCAGAGCTGCCACAAAAAATATTTTCAGCTTTTCTTGCACTTGCAACCATTTAGGAAGAATGTGGGTTGGGACGGATACGAAGGGAACCCATTCCAACATTTGTCGCTCATCAGCAACAGAGATAAACACAGGCAACTTTCTGTTTCATTTAGAGTTCCTTCTCAGCTCGATACCAACATGGCACTTAAGTTTTTTTCTGAGGAGGAGGCTCACATGCCTAAGGTGACGTTTTTTCTCGAAGGTGTGCGGAGAGGTGGTGTTTTTAAGGTGATTGAGGCTGAGTTCCCGGTTGATTCTGTCCAGGGGGCTGATCAAATTGAAGCGGTTGCGACGATGGACCCCTTGCGCTTGCCCATAGTTAAGTTTCTTTCAGATATGGTTCATCTTGTGGAGACAGTTATCACGAACTTTCAACGCTTCGAAGAGTTGGATGATTGGATCAGCCCGCAAGCCTAGCAATTGCTTTCAGGGCGCCTTGAGGAAGAGCCTATGCAAATCCAGAAAAAAGGGGGGCGGGGTCAGCTCGGTTCCTTGCTGGCAGCGCCCCACCAGTTTTGCGCATAGAAGGGGCGGCAGCGCCCGCGCATGTTGTCGGGGGTAACTCGATCCTCTGAGCAGTCGGCAGCGATGATAGAAAGCGCTTGCGGCAGTTCGGTGTTCTCGCCGACCAATTCAATGAACCTGCTCTTTCTGTATTTGCCATGTCGCCCGCAGAAATCGCAGGCTATTTCGACCATCGGCAGCGGATAGTCTTTGGCCTTCATGCTTGGCACACTCTGTCAATCCATTCCCAGCCCTCGTACTTATCCCCTGTTTGGCGGAGGTGGGTGTACCGCTGCAGTGAGGCCCATGAGCGGTGGCCGGAGACTGCAGCAACCTGCGGAATTGAATTGCCCATCTCAAAGAGCCGGGAAATGCCTTCGTGCCGTAGATCATGAAATCGCAGGTCTTCTATCTGCAGAAGTTTGCAAGCGCGGGTGAACCGTGTGCAGATGGTATCGGGGTTGAAGGGGAAAACCCGTTCATCCTTCCGGGGCATGGACTTTGCAATTTTTAGGGCTTGCTCCGGCAGATCGCACCACACGTCGTTCCCGACCTTTTGTCCTGGATGCTTCATGTCCTTCACGAACACCCGGGAATGCTCTTTATCCAGCCCGTCCCATCTTGCGCGCGTGATTTCGGATTCGCGGCGGCTTGAGAAAAGGGCGAACAGTGTCACCTTATGCATGGGCATCGTGCGCGGGTTCGCTGCCGTGGCTTCCATGAAGTGGGCCAGCAGGGCCTCCAATTCGCCCAAGGTTGGTCGACGGTCCCTTGATCTTGACTTAGCAGTGATCTGCAGGCGCTTGCAGGCGTGCATCGCCTCCTGCATGGCTAGGTAGTCTAGGGGGATGCTCCAGGCGGAGCGCGAAATGCGGAAAACGGCCGATAGGTGGGAGAGGTAGTTTTGCACCGTGGCGGCAGAGGCTACGCCCGGACGTGCAGCGATCTCTTGGGCAAACTGCACAATGTCGCTGCTTTGGATCTCGTCTGCCTCTTTGTCGGAAAGATCATATTCATCCCTGATGGTGCGAAGCACCTGGGTCTTTGTGGCGCCTATCTTGTCGCCTGCGGTGTCAAGGTATTTGTCTAGCGCGTCTCGTAGGGTTTTCCCCTTGGCTTTGATCTTCCGAAGGTCATCGCCCGCTGCTTCGATTTCCTTCATACGCTTCCTCAGCCAAGCGTTTGCGGCGGACTTCTTGTCGAATGTTCGGGATTCGCGGTGTGCCCATTGACCTTTTCTTTTGATGGCAATCTGTGCGAGATAGGCGGAGGAACCGTCTTTGCGCTTGCGCTCGATAATATGGGCCATGTCGGAACAACTTTTTTGAAAACGGGACAACTTTTGTTGTTCTAATCCGACAAAATGGGCAAAAACAAGCAAAAACAGACTGAGAATGGGCAGATGGCATGAGCGAAGGAAGCTCTAAAAATAAGGGGAATGGGCCTCTTTGGCGCTCTGCGCGCCTTTCCGTTGCGCCGATGATGGACTGGACCGACCGGCACTGCCGCTATCTGCACCGGCTGCTGAGCCGCCAGACGCTGCTGTATACCGAAATGGTCACCGCGCCCGCGCTGGTGCGGGGCGGGGCGCTGCATCTGCTGGACTTCAACGCCGAAGAACACCCAATTGCCCTGCAATTGGGTGGGTCGGATCCAGCGGAGCTGGCAGAGGCCGCCCGGCTAGGGGCGGAGGCCGGTTACGACGAGATCAATCTCAACTGCGGCTGTCCCAGCGACCGGGTGCAATCGGGCGCCTTTGGCGCAGTTCTGATGCAAACGCCGGAGCTGGTGGCGGATTGTGTGGCTGCCATGCGCGAAGCGGTGAATGCGGAAGTCACCGTCAAATGCCGCATCGGCGTCGATGAGCAGGAACCGGAACAGGTGCTGCCCGATTTTCTGGATAAGATCCGCGCGGCCGGCTGCCAGCGTGTGACAATCCATGCCCGCAAGGCCTGGCTGCAGGGGCTGTCGCCCAAGGAGAACCGGGATATCCCGCCGCTCGATTACGATCTGGTGCACCGGATGAAGGCGGCATTTCCGGACCTGCATGTCTCGATCAATGGCGGCATTGCAACGCTGGCAGAGGCGAAGGCGCATCTGGACCAGGGCCTTGACGGGGTGATGGTGGGCCGTGCGGCCTATCACCAGCCTGCGGATGTTCTCTGTACCGCAGACCCTGAGATCTACGGCACCGGTGCTGCCAGCAATCCGGCAGATGCGGTGCGGCAGATGCTGCCCTATATCGAGGCGCGCCTGAGCGAAGGGGCCAAGCTGAACCAGATCACCCGGCATATGCTGGGGCTGTTTGCGGGCAAGCCCGGGGCGCGGCAGTGGCGGCGGATACTGTCCGAGGGCGCCTGCCGGGCGGGCGCGGGGCCGGACCTGGTGCTGGAGGCCTTGGCGCAGGTCGAAAGCTGCGCCGCAGCGTGACCGGATGCCTCACAGGCTAGTGCCTTGTGCTGGCTGCGCACGGCGGCTAACCCTTTGCCAAAGACGCAAGACCCCGAGGTGCCCCGCATGACTGATCCAGCCTTGACTTCTGTTCTGTGGCCGGAGCCGGCATTGCTGATGCAGATGGCAGGCCTGCTGGTGGTGATCGGCGCCTTTGCAGGCGTTCTGGCGGGACTTCTGGGCGTGGGCGGCGGCATCGTGCTGGTGCCTGCCTTTTTCTATGCCTTCCAGACCCTGGGCTATGGCGGCGATCAGCTGATGCAGATCTGCCTTGCGACCTCGCTGGCGACAATCATCGTGACCTCACTGCGCTCGGTCATGAGCCACAACAAGAAGGGCGCGGTGGACTGGGAGATCCTGCGCAGCTGGGGGATTGGCATTGCGCTGGGGGCTGTTGTCGGCGTGCTGGCGGCCTCTGCCCTGCGCTCCACCGTGCTGCAAGGCGTCTTTGGCGGTCTGGCGCTGGTGATTGGCTGTTATCTGGGGCTGGGCCGGTCCGAGTGGCGGCTGGCAGAAGAAATGCCCAAGGGGGCTAGACGGATGGCGCTGTCGCCGGCCGTCGGATTCCTGTCGGTGCTGATGGGGATTGGCGGCGGCAGCTTTGGGGTGCCGCTGATGACCTTGCACGGGGTGGCGGTGCACCGCGCGGTGGCGACCGCCGCGGGGTTTGGCGTGATCATTGCGGTTCCGTCTGTTGCGGGCTTTCTGCTGCTGGAGATAGGCCCGGCTGCGCGGCCGCCCTTCACCATCGGCGCGGTCAATCTGGTGGCGTTCTTTATCGTGATCGCCATGACGCTGATTACAGCGCCTTGGGGAGTGAAGCTGGCCCATGCGATGGACCCCAAACCGCTGAAACGGGTGTTCGGCGCGTTTCTGGTGCTGGTGGCACTCAATATGCTGCGCAAAGCTTTCGGATACTAAGAGCATGACCAAGCAGTTCGAACAATTCCAGGACAAGGGCTGGGTGCGCTTTGTCCACGATGCGCAGATCGCAGCCTGGGCAGCGGATGCGCTGCAGCATGGGGTGCGGGCGCTGGACGATCCAGCCTGTGCCGAATGGTTCCAATGCGAGCGGACCTGGTTCATCGGCGTTGATGCGCTGCCGAATGATGCCACCGGGCGGTTGCCGGATGGGCCGCCGCTGTCTGGGGCGCCGGTGGACTTCATCACGCAGCACCTCGGCCCGATCCCCGAGCTGCACCGGGCGCAGGTGTCCTCGGTCTTTCCCGGCTATCCGCGCCCGCGCCCGGGTGAGGGCGAGGCCGCCTTCCGCTACCGCGTCAAACGTGATGCGGCGCATGTGGACGGGGTTAAAATGTACGGTGAGCACCGCCGCCGCAAGGTGGAGGAGCCGCATGCCTGGGTGCTGGGCATTCCGCTGAATGAAAGCAGTCCCGATGCCTCGCCGCTGGTGATCTGGGAGGGCAGTCACAGGATCATGCGCCGCGCCTTTGCTGATGCATTCGAGGGCGTGCCGCATTCGGACTGGGCGGAGGTGGATGTGACCGATGCCTATACGGCGGCCCGCGCCGAGGTGTTCGAGACCTGCCCGCGGATCACCGTGCACGCGAAGCCCGGTGAGAGCTATCTGATGCACCGCCTCTGTCTGCACGGGGTTGCGCCCTGGGGCGAGGGGGCATCGGCGCCGGAGGAGGGGCGTATGATTGCCTATTTCCGCCCGGAGCTGGGGGATTGGACCAAGGAGTGGCTGGCGGAGGAGTAGGAAGCCCGTAACGACAAGCAGTTTTTGACCTATGATTGTCGTTGTGAACTGGCTGGCGCGGTTTCAAATCCACGCCTGTTTATGAAAATGCGCAGGCCCTTTGAGAATCCCAATAAGGGACATCAAGCGCCTCAAACCGTTGCCACAGCGCCTCTTCGCCATTTGCGGATTTATATGCAAGTTCTGCTGGGAAAAGCGGGACTAGCTGTAGAAAAATTACCTGTGTTCCATCAGACCTGTTCATCGGGGGAATGATTTCACAACCATCTGAGAACATAAGAGTCTTAGCAGTAGTCCCGGACCAAAGCGCTTGGGTGAGGGTAATCGTGCTCCCACTGCTTGGTATGGCTGATGTACCGCATCCGTGAAGTGCCGCCTCCGCAAGTGTTTCGGCGATGTCGTCCACCTTAGGTGTAAGCCCGATAAAAAACTCGCAACCTTGCTCGGCATTCTTTAGGTTACTGTTGCCTCCAATCGTTGCATACATTGTAACACCCTCATCAGTTTGCCCTTGCTCCCACTTCAGAACTTGAACGATACACCCCTCAGCGGTTTTGAACTCAGCATGCCGAGCCGGTGTCCCAAGCAATGACTGATAATATTCAAAAATCTCTGACACGTGTTTCTTCCATCTGGGTGACCATTTGCCTGGCCAGAATCCTGATTGGTTTCCGGTTGCGGATCCCGGGGAAATTCCGGTTTGCAACCGCTTCAGTCTTAGCATGTAAAAAGAAAATGAGGAGTGAGTCCCCACAAGAATCAAAAGGTTTTGGCGACCACGAAGGCAGATTGACACACTGGCCAAATAGGTCAGCAGTTCTGCCTAAATGTTTCGCGCGCGAAACATTGGGTCAGTACTTATTCCGCATGATTGACAGAGACTTACCCCGCAGTGCGCCGCGTTAGCTGCGCTTTAACCTCGCGCCACGGCCGCCGCGGCGCTTGACCAGTTTGCCGGCGCGGTCGGGGAGGTCGTTCATGATGCCTGTGCGCTCCTCGTTGGTCATTTTCGACCAGTCGCGGATTTCGTCGATGGAGCGGTAGCAACCGGTGCAGATGCGGGCCTCGGGGTGGACGACGCAGATCTTGATGCAGGGGGACTGGATCTCGTCCCGTTTCCAAACGTCGTCAGTCATCATTTACCCGTTCTTCAAATGCCGCATCCGGTCCAATGCGCCTTGGAGAATATAGGAGGCCGCGACGTGGTCGATAACCTCTGCGCGGCGTTTGCGTGTCGTATCTGCCTCAAGAAGCGCTTTTTCTGCCGCCACGGTGCTGAGGCGCTCGTCCCAGAAGCTGATCGGCAGATCGGTGAGCTGGCCCAGATTGCGGGCAAAGGCGCGGGTGGACTGGCAGCGCGGGCCCTCAGACCCGTCCATGTTGCGGGGCAGGCCGAGGATGATGCCGCTGATGTCGCGGGTTTGGATGATTTCCAGGAGGCGTGCAGCGTCTGCCGAGAACTTCTTGCGCTTCACGGTTTCCAGCGGCGTCGCCACCGCGCCAATGCGGTCCGAGACGGCAACGCCAATGGTCTTGGTGCCCAGGTCCAGCCCCATCAGTGCTTGCATCGGCGGAAGGGCAGCGGCGAAATCTTCAAAGGCGTCGTGGATCATTCTGTCAGTCCTGCCTGTGCAGCGATAGTTTCCAGGAGCGCCAGGGCCTCTGCGTCGGCCTCAAAGGCGCCGCGGGCCTCGTCATAAACGGTGCGGGCCCGCTCGGTTTCGCCAAGCACCGACAGGGCGCCGATCAGGCGGGCCCATTCCTCGGCACTTCCGCCCTCGGTTGCCAGCCGGTCCGACAGGCGGGTGACCATGCCGCGGATCATCTCCTGCTGCTCTTCAGGGCTGAGTTCGCTTGCGCCGGCCATGTCTTCAGCACTGGGGCCGGGCAGGGCGGGGGCAGTGCCGCCGCCGGGCGTGATCGGGCGGTATTCGACACCGGCGCGGAAGGCCATTTCCTCGATCTGACCCTGAATGCCCTTGACCCACAGGGCGTCTGCAGGGCCGTCGCGCAGGGTTGCGGCCCATTCGCGGTAGGCGAGGTCCGGGCGGCCGATCTGGCCCAGCATCAGGCCCCAGTAATAACGGGCAGGCCCGTGGCTCGGGTCAATGGCGCGGGCTTTTTGCAGGTCGGTCTGCGCCTCGGGCGAGACATAGCCGCCGGCCGCCATGATCTTGAGCTCGGCCAGTTCAGTGAAGTCGCGGGCGTTCACCTTGCCGTCGGCCAGGCGGATGTAGTTTGCCTTGGCTTCATAAGCGGCCTTGAAGTTTCCAAGGTTGGCCTCGTGCTGGGCCAGCAGGGCCTGGCCGCGGGCGTCATCTTCGCGCTCGCCTGCGGTTTTGCGCAGCTGTTCGACCAGTTTGATGTAGCCCTCTTCCACCTCGGGCCGCTGGATTTCCGGTATTTCTGCCTCGGCCTCAGCCTGCGAGGGGCGGTTTTCGGCGCGCTCGCCCGCCAGCCGGATACGGTCCTGCAGGCCCAGATCGCCATAGCCCGGCGCACCCAGCTGCCAGTAGAGGCCCAGGGTGCCGCCGGTGATCAGCAGCGCAGTGGCAATGGCAAAGCCCAGCGACAGGGCGCGGGGCTGGGCGGGGCCGGACTTGCGCTTCTGCAGCTGCGCGTCGGCGGCCAGGATGCGGCGCGAGATCTCAGTGCGGATGCGGTCCGCGTCGGCTTCGGCGATGACGCCGCGGGCCAGATCCTTGTCAACCTCGCGCAGTTGCTGGCGGTAGACCCGCAGGTCGTAGGCCGCGGCAGGTTCGCCTTGCTCACGGGCGCGAATGATGATCATTGCCAGCAGCAGCGCGGCCGCAAAGGCGATGAGGGCGGTGACTGTCCAGAAAATCATGCCGTCTCCGAAGTTTGGTTTTCATCTATATGCGGGGCGGGGCGAACAAAAGAGCCAATCTGCCGCGGGATGCCGCAATGCGCCATCTGGATATGTCGCAATAACGCAGAAACAGGGCGATAAACGGCACTGGTCAGCCATGCGTTTCGGGCATACCCGCTATCAGACACGAACCATCGGATTCGCTCATGAAACGCTATTCAGTCTTTGCTGTCGCGCGGGAAGCCCTGCGCTATCACACCGGATGGGAGCGCGCCTGGCGCTCGCCGGAACCCAAACGCCACTACGATGTCGTCATCGTGGGTGCGGGCGGGCATGGCCTCGCCACTGCCTACTACCTGGGTAAGAACTTCGGCATTACCAATGTCGCAATTATCGAGAAAGGCTGGCTGGGTGGCGGCAATACGGGCCGGAACACCACCATCATCCGCTCGAACTACCTGCAGGATCCCTCGGCTGCGATCTATGAGAAGGCGCGCAGCCTGTATGAGACCATGTCGCAGGACCTGAACTACAACGTGATGTTCAGCCCGCGCGGCGTGATCATGCTGGCCCAGACCGAGCATGAGATCCGCGGCTACAAGCGTACCGCGCATGCCAACCAGCAGCAGGGTGTGCAGACCGAGTGGATCACTCCGGAGCGCGTCAAGGAGATCGTGCCGATCATCAACCTGCACGGCCCGCGTTACCCGGTGCTGGGCGGCCTTTACCAGGAACGCGGCGGCACTGCCCGCCACGATGCAGTGGCCTGGGGCTATGCGCGTGCATGTTCCGACATGGGCATGGACATCATCCAGAAGTGCGAAGTCACCGGCGTGCGCACCGAGAACGGCCGCACCGTGGGTGTCGACACCTCCAAAGGCCCGATCGACTGCGACAAGCTGGGCATGATCGTGGCCGGCAACGCCTCGGTGCTGTCGGAAATGGCGGGCTTCCGTCTGCCGATGGAATCCGTTGCCCTGCAGGCGATGGTGTCCGAGCCGATCAAACCCTGTATGGACGTGGTTGTGATGGCCAACACCGTGCACGGCTACATGTCCCAGTCCGACAAGGGCGAGATGGTCATCGGCGGCGGCACCGACGGGTTCAACAACTACACCCAGCGCGGTTCGTTCCACCATATCGAGGAAACCGTGCGCGCCCTGGTCGAAACCTTCCCGATGGTCAGCCGCCTGAAGATGCTGCGCCAGTGGGGCGGCATCGTGGATGTGACCGGCGACCGTTCGCCGCTGATCTCCAAGACCCCGGTCCAGAACTGCTTTATCAACGCAGGCTGGGGCACCGGCGGCTTCAAGGCGATCCCGGGCTCCGGCTGGGCGATGGCGGAACTGATGGCCACCGGCCATTCGCCGCTGACCGAGGAGTTCTCGATGATGCGCTTCAAGGAAGGCAAGTTCATCGACGAGAGCGTCGCCGCCGGTGTGGCGCACTAACGCTGCAGAATTCAATTTTACGGAGCAAGCACCATGCTGATCCTTGAATGCCCCTATTGCGGCGTCAAAGCCGAAGAAACCGAACTGGCCGCGGGCGGCGAAGCGCATCTGAAGCGCTTTGGCCCCGGCTCCTCGGATGAAGAGTTCCATGACTACCTGTTCATGCGCGAAAACCCCAAAGGCGTTCACTTTGAACGCTGGCGCCACGCCAACGGCTGCGGCAAGTGGTTCCACGCCGCCCGCTGCACCATGACACTGGAGGTCTTTGGCACCTACACCGCGCAGACCTCTGTGCCGACGCAGGAGATCCTGGACAAGATCGCTGCCAAACGCCCGGGCTGGACCTGGCGTGAATTTGCGGACGGCAAGAAATGAACCGCCGCCTGATTGAAACACCCGCTTTTCTCTTGAAAGGTCTGCGCCCATGAGCACGCGTCTTGCCAAACACGGCCGGCTGATCGACCGCTCCAAACAGATCGCCTTCACCTTCAACGGCAAATCCATGCAGGGTTATGCCGGCGATACGCTCGCATCCGCTCTGCTGGCCAATGGCCAGGTGATGATGGGCCGCTCTTTCAAATACCACCGCCCGCGCGGCGTTGTCGCATCCGGCTCGGAAGAGCCCAATGCGCTGATGCAGCTGGGTGTGGGCGACCGGTATGAGCCGAACCAGCGCGCCACCACCACCGAGCTGTTCTCGGGCCTGACCGCGCAGTCGCAGAACCACTGGCCGAGCCTGGAGTTCGACGTTCTGTCGATCAACAACAAGCTCAGCCGCTTCCTGACTGCCGGCTTCTACTACAAGATGTTCATCCACCCGCGCCCGCTGTGGAAACACGTCTATGAGCCGATCATCCGGAAGTCCGCAGGTCTGGGCGCTGCGCCCGACAAGGAACTGAAGGACGCCGACACCTACGAGCACTTCTACTTCTTTGCAGATGTGCTGGTCATCGGCGGCGGTGTTGCCGGTCTGCAAGCGGCCAAGGCGGCAGCCAGCTCGGGCGCCAAGGTTCTGGTGTTGGAGCAGAACAACTACTGGGGCGGCCGCGCGCCGGTCGACGGCGGCACCATCGACGGTGAAGCGCCCGAGGTCTGGATCGAAAAGACCCTGGCCGAACTGCGCGGCATGGACAACGTTACGCTCCGTGACCGCTGCATGGGCTCCGGCGTCTATGACCACGGCTATGCACTGGGCTATGAGCGCCTGACCGACCACGCGCCGGGCCAGGGCGGCCCGCGCCACCGTCTATGGCGGATCCGTGCCTCCCAGATCGTCACCGCAACCGGTGCAATCGAACGCCCGCTGTCCTTTGCAGGCAACGATGTTCCCGGCGTGATGCTGGCGGCTTCGATGCGCGACTATGTGGTGAACTGGGGCATCAACCCGGGCCAGAAGGTCGTGGTTGCCACCAACAACGACGATGCCTACCGCACAGCGCTGGTGCTGCATGAGGCTGGCGTCGAAGTGGTGCGCGTGGTCGACACCCGCGAAACCGGCGGCGGCGCGCTGATGGAAGCGGTCCGCGAAAAGGGCATCCGCGTTGAGCTGGGCCGCGCCATCGCCAAGGTGAAGGACGGCAAATGCGTGACCGAGGTCGCCATCTGCGCCCAGAACGGCGAAGGCGGCGCGCGTGAGACTGTGCAGGCCGATGCAGTTGCCATGTCCGGCGGCTGGTCGCCGGTGGTGCACCTGTGGTCCCACTGCGGCGGCAAGCTGATCTGGGACGAGCAGAACGCTAACTTCCGCCCCGACGCCTCCCGTCCGCCGCTGGGCCACGACGGTAACGGCTTTGTGGTTCCGGCAGGTGCCGCAAACGGCGAGTTTGGCCTGGGCGCGCTGCTGGAAGATGCAGCAGCTGCTGGTGCCAAGGCAGCTGAAGCGGCTGGCTTCCCGGCGAAATCCGTTGCGGCTGCCAAGGGCGAGACCGAAGCGGAAGCGCAGATGGAAGCGGTCTGGCTGATGCCGGCCAAGGCGGACATCAAGCTGCGCATGAAGTCCTGGCTGGACTACCAGAACGACGTGAAAGTGTCGGACGTGCAGCTGGCTGCGCGCGAAGGCTATGAGAGCGTCGAGCACACCAAGCGTTACACCACGCTGGGTATGGCGACCGACCAGGGCAAGCTTTCGAACATCAACGGCCTGGCCATTCTGGCCGACAGCCTGAACTCGGAAATCCCGCAGGTGGGCACCACCACCTTCCGTCCGCCGTACCACCCGATCTCGCTGGGCGCGATCGCTGGCGAGGCACGGGCCGAGATCTTCCAGCCGGTGCGCAAGACGCCGATCTACGACTGGTTCGACAAGAACGGCGCGGATTGGGAACCGGTTGGTCAGTGGCGCCGTCCGTTTGCGATCACCAAACCCGGTGAAGACCGTCATGCCGCGGTGAACCGCGAGGTGAAGAACACCCGCGAGAACCTTGGCCTGCTGGACGCCTCGACCCTGGGCAAGCTGGTGGTCAAAGGCCCCGACGCTGGCAAGTTCCTGGACATGCTCTATACCAACATGATGTCCACGCTGAAGGTCGGCAAATGCCGCTATGGCCTGATGTGCACCGAGAACGGTTTCCTGATGGACGACGGCGTGGTTGCGCGCATCGACGAGGACACCTTCCTGTGCCACACCACCACCGGCGGCGCCGAGCGTATCCATGGGCACATGGAAGAGTGGCTGCAGACCGAGTGGTGGGACATGAAGGTCTACGTTGCCAACGTGACTGAGCAGTATGCCCAGATCGCCGTTGTCGGCCCCAACGCCCGCAAGGTGCTGGAAAAGCTGAACGCGGCGGCCGGCGGCGGCATGGATGTCTCGAAAGAGGCGCTGCCCTTCATGGAATGGCGTGACGGAAAGATCGGCGAGTTTGACGCCCGGGCTTACCGGATCTCCTTCTCGGGCGAGTTGTCCTATGAGATCGCGGTTGCGGCCTCAGAAGGCCAGGCGTTCTGGGATGCGCTGATGGACGCAGGCAAGGAATTCGGCGTCATGCCTTACGGCACCGAGACCCTGCACATCCTGCGGGCCGAAAAAGGCTTCATCATGATCGGCGACGAGACCGACGGCACCGTGATCCCGCAGGATCTGGGGCTGCACTGGGCGCTGTCGAAGAAGAAGGAAGACTATCTGGGCAAACGTGCGCAACAGCGCTCCCACATGGTCGATCCGGACCGCTGGCAGCTGGTCGGCCTGGAAACCGTCGACGGTTCCGTGCTGCCGGACGGTGCCTATGCGGTGGGTGAAGGCGTCAACGCCAACGGCCAGCGCAACATGATCGGCCGGGTGACCTCGACCTACCACTCGGCAACCCTGGGCCGCGGCATCGCCATGGGCCTGGTCAAGCACGGCCCCAAGCGCATGGGTGAAGTGATCGAGTTCCCGGGGACAGACGGCAAGACCTATAAAGCCAAGATCGTTGACCCGGTCTTCTACGATAAGGATGGAGAGAAGCAGAATGTCTAAGGCTGTTTCCGTACTGAACGGCGCCCGTTTCTCGGGTCTGGCCACCGTCGAGGATGCCGGTCTGCAGGGGATGATCACCCTGCGCGGCGATCTGGGGTCCAAAGCGCTGAAGGCGGCTGTCAAAGCCGCCACCGGCGCCGCGGTTCCGGCACAGGGCTCCATCTCGGTTGCCGAAAACGGCGCAGCTGCCTGGATGTCCCCGGACGAGCTGCTGCTGCTGGTTCCCTATGAGGACGCAGTTGCCAAAACCGCAGAGGTGTCTGAGGCGCTGAAGGGCGAGCACGCGCTGGCAGTGAATGTCTCCGACGCCCGTGCCTTCTTCCGCCTGTCCGGCGAGGGTGCGCGCGAGGTGCTCGGCAAGGTGAGCCCGGTGGATTTCGACGCCGCGGCCTTCAAGCCCAGTCAGTTCCGCCGCTCGCGGCTGGCACAGGTGGCTGGCGCCTTCTGGTTGAACGAGGATGGCAGCTTCTGCATTGTCTGCTTCCGCTCGGTTGGTGAGTATGTGTTCAAACTGCTGAGCGCGGCGGCCCATCCGCAAAGTAAAGTGGGTGTTTACTAAAATTCTCACTCGCTTTCTGCTTGTGACGCCTTTGCGCGTCATTTACGGTGCCCTGGAGACCTTCCGGGGCGCCGTTTTTTTGGTTGCAAGTCCAGGATGGTTTCCTTTGCAGATTTTGCAAGCGGTTGAATTATAGCCGTTTCCAAGGGGGGGGCGGCGGAGTGACGATGTTTCCGGGAGCGCCCCATGGATCTGCTGAAATGCAGTGTCTTTTTTCTGGTTTTTACGCTTGCAGGGGCGGGTGTCATGGCGGGGCCGCGGTTTCAGTGCAGCTTGACGCCGATATCAGGCACCGCGTGGATTCCCCGCGACGTGAGCTTTCATTTCTCCGATGATTTCAAAACGGCCGAGATTTCAGATCTGGCCTTTGGCGTGCCGGTCATGGCCAGGGTCGAGCGCCACAGCGAGATATCCTTGGCTTTGAACTGGGCATTGCCGCGGCTGGCCGTGGCTGGACATGCGGGACAGCCCGGACCTCGGTTCCGGGCTGTCCTGAATACCTCCAACCTGAAGATAAGCATTCAGGCTGTCAGGAAAGACAAGGACGGAGTGCTGCCGCGCGGAAGCGGTCAATGCCAAGTGGATCAGGGCCTGTCGCTGCTGGCGCACAGTGAAGGCTGAGCAGCAGTGGCCTGTTCCACCCGCCTGTTGCAAAACTCTGCAAAGTTTCCGCTGTCAAAAACCGGTTATTGAGATTTCGGCAACGTCATGACGCGCGTCTTGAACACGGCGCTTTTGCACATAGGGTTTGCGCGGAAATGCGGCGGCGGCCCCTTGACCTGATAGCGCGCACACCGCATGTATCTGCGCAGGAACGCAAACTTATTTCACAGGGGGCCCAGATGGCTTTTGAACTTCCCGATCTTCCTTATGCACATGACGCGCTGGCCGGCAAAGGCATGTCGGCTGAAACCCTGGAATACCACCACGACCTGCACCACAAGGCCTATGTCGACAACGGCAACAAGCTGATTGCTGGCACCGAGTGGGACGGCAAGTCGCTGGAAGAGATCATTGTTGGCACCTACGACGCCGGTGCAGTTGCCCAGAACGGCATCTTCAACAACATTTCCCAGCTGTGGAACCACAACCAGTTCTGGGAAATGATGGGCCCGGGCGAAAGCAAGATGCCGGGCGAGCTGGAGAAGGCTCTGGTTGAATCCTTTGGCTCGGTCGATGAGTTCAAATCGCAGTTCTCGGCTGCAGGCGCGGGCCAGTTCGGCTCCGGCTGGGCGTGGCTGGTCAAGAACGCCGACGGCTCCCTGGCCGTGACCAAGACCGAAAACGGCGTCAACCCGCTGTGCTTCAACCAGACCGCTCTCTTGGGCTGCGACGTGTGGGAGCACTCCTACTACATCGATTTTCGCAACAAGCGCCCGGCCTACCTGTCGAACTTCCTCGACAGCCTGGTGAACTGGGAAAACGTCGCATCGCGCATGTAAAGCGAGAGACCGCATACTGGTTTAGAAGAGCCCGCCGGAGATTTCCGGCGGGTTTTTTCGTGCGGTATGAATGCCGTTCTGCCGTGTTTTGCACGGAACGCCGGGCGGTCTGTTTGCGTTGGTTTCATATAGAAAAGGAGGACCACCATGGCTGAACGCAAAAGGTCGACGGACGGACACCGCGAAACCAAGGACATTCTGGGCGAGGAGGGCAGCGTCGCGCACGGCGGGCGCACCGGCGGCAGGCTGGCGCGGGAGATTGGCAGCGAGGACGAGGAAAAGCGCGCCAAGGAACGCCCGGCTGGTGCCACCCGGGTTCGAAAATCCAATGAGAAGGAGGAGAAGTGATGGCCCGGTTATCGCACGGTGCTTATGTCCTGGTGGCTGACAGCGAAAAGGCGCTGTTTCTGGAGAACACCGTCGACGGTGACAACCCGTATCTGCAGGTGCGCCGCAAGGATGAGCAGGAGAACCCGCCGGACCGGGAGCAGTCTGCCAACCGCCCGGGCCGCTTCAACGACGGCCCCAGCGTGCACCGATCCGCTGTTGACGACACCGACTGGCACCAACTGGCCAAGGAGCGGTTTGCCAAGGACCTGTCGGACAAACTGTATGAAATGGCCCACCGCGGCGAATTCGAGAAGCTGGTTCTCGTGGCGGCTCCGGAGGTCCTGGGGGAATTGCGCAAGACCCTCCACAAAGAAGTTTCTGACCGCGTGATCGGGGAGATCAGCAAGAACCTGACCGGTCACGAAATCACCAGGATCGAGGAATTGGTCAAAGACGCGCTGCGTCACGGCTGACCGGGGTTGACCTGTGCTTCTGCCCGGTGTCTGTGAGACGAAGGCCGGGCAGGAGCAGTTCATGGGTGAGGCACAAAAGGGCGTTCTGGCACTTTGTGCCTCCTGCACCGTTTGGGGGCTTTCGGGCATTTATTACAAGGCGCTCTCGCATGTGCCGCCGGAACAGGTGCTGTCGCACAGGGCGCTGTGGTCCTTTGTGTTTTTTGCTATCGTTCTGCTGTGCCAGGGCCGCCTTGCCGAGCTGGGGGCGGCGCTGTCCACCCGCCGCAGCGCGCTCTTGCTGGCGTTCGCCTCGGCGATGATTTCGCTCAACTGGTTCATCTTCATTTCGGCTGTTCAGCTGGGCTATGCGACTGAGGCAAGCCTTGGCTACTACGTCTTTCCGCTGCTGAGCGTGCTGCTGGGGCGGCTCGCCTTTGGCGAACGGCTGACACCGGCGCAGGGCGTGGCGGTCTGCCTGGCGGGCCTTGCCGTGGCGGTACTGTCGTTCGGGCTTGGGGCTGCGCCCTGGATCCCATTGGCACTAAGCTTCAGCTTTGCCCTGTATGGCGTTGTTAAGAAACATTTACCGCTGGGGCCGGTGGTTTCCGTCACAGCCGAGGTTGCGCTGCTGTTGCCGGTTGCGATGACGATCATCTGGATGACCGGCGGCGCCGGTTTCCTGGGCGGCGCTGGCGATGCGCTGATGCTGATGTTTTCCGGCATTCTGACGGGCCTGCCGCTGATCCTGTTCGCCTACGCTGCCCGCAGGGTGCGGCTGGGCACCGTGGGCGTGCTGCAATACCTGAACCCGACACTGCAGTTCCTGGTGGCGGTGCTGGTCTTTGCCGAACCCTTCACACCCTGGCACGGCACCGCTTTTGCGTTGATCTGGAGCGCTGTTGCGGTGTTTTCGGTCTCGGCGCTGCGTCAGGAGCGGGCATCGCGCAGGGCGGCGATGGCGGCCACAGGGGTGTCGGCCCAGATCAGGTAATCGGCGGTCTCCTGGCTGGCAAAACCCTGGCTCACCACTTGGTCCAGCAGATCGCGCAGTTTGTCCCAGTAGCCTTCGGTGTTCAGGATCACAATCGGTTTGGAGTGCAGGCCGAGCTGACGCCAGGTCAGCGCCTCGAACAGTTCATCCAGTGAACCGGCACCGCCGGGCAGTACAACCACTGCATCGGCGTTCCACAGCATCACCTTCTTTCGTTCGTGCATGGTCTCCGTCACCACATAGGTGGTGAGGTCAGATTTCCCGACTTCGCGCCGTTCCAGATGGCCGGGGATCACGCCGAAGGTCTCTCCTCCGGCCTTCTGCGCAGCGCGGGCGACCTTGCCCATCAGGCCGACATCGCCGGCGCCATAGACCAGCCGCATCCCGTTTTCCGCCAGCGCGGTGCCGAAGGCGCGGGCCGCTTCGGCATAGGCAGGCAGCATCCCGGCGCGGGATCCGCAGTAGACGCAGACAGATTTGATGCTCATCGGCCAGCCTTTTCGTGGAATATCAAGGTGAAAACCAATTGGTGTTTTGACCCGTGATAGCGGGGTTGTTAGATTCCCTCAACTAAGCGGAAGGTCACATTCCGCAATTGCCGAAGGGAAAGACATGGCGGATGCATCTGGAAGCGGGGGTCTTGGGGCCCTCACACTTGGCGGTATTGCCGGGGCGGTCGTGGTTGTGGGCGGCGTCGTGCTGTATCAGCTGGGCATGTTTGGCACCGTTGCGCCTGATGGCGAGGCGGCGCGCACGCCGGAAACAAGCCAGGCCGCGAACAGCAATGAGGAGTTTTCCGGCGAAGGCGGGCAATCCGGCCAGCCGCTGCAGAACCGGGCTGTGCAGGAAGCTGCGGGCAATCAGGTTGAAGCGATTGAAGAAACAGACGTCAGCCAGTTGCCGCAGGATACGGCTTCTGAGGAAAACGCAAGTCAGCAGCCGCAGGTTCAGGATCAGCCTGGAACTTTAACTAGCCTGACGGAAACAGAAATCTCCGATGAAGGAAGTGTGCCGGAAGAGCCAGGCGCAGCCGGCGCCGAAGTGGACGTGTCAGATCAGGGGACCGAAATTGCAGCCTTGGCAGAGCCTGCGGATGCAAGTGCGGGAAGCCAGCAGGAACCGGACGCCGGTCCCAGCAACGACGGTGTGTTCGTTCTGCAGGCTCCGGAATTGGATCTGGTGCGGGTGGACAGTGACGGCGCCGCGGTGATTGCCGGACGGGCGCAAGAAGGCGTGCAGGTCTCGGTGCTGCTGGACGGTGAAGTACTGGATCAGCTGGAGGTGCCCGCCGGAGGCGAGTTCGTTTCGCTTGCCGCCATTGCACCCAGCGGCGCTGCGCGGGTGGTGTCTCTGCGCGCCGAGCATGAGGGGGAGCAAGCGGTTTCGGGTGCGAGCTTCATCCTGGCGCCTGTCAGCCCGGTTGACGCTGTTGCGTCAGAGGAGACGGACGAACAGGGGGCGGCGCAAGTTGCTGCCTTGGAGCAGAATGCGCAGGTTGAGGAGCCTGGGGCCGCAGGGGGAGACACTGAGCAGACAAGTGCGGCAGGCTTGGCGGAGGAGACTGACGCTGAGGGTCAAGAGGGGAGCACAACCGAAGCCGCCGCTCAGGCACAAGCCACTGAGGAGGCTGCAGCGGTCGCAGGCAACGAGCAGGATACCGCTGAGTCCGAAACTGCCGAAGCAGCGCAGGACCGCCAGGAGGTGGTGGAGGAGCCTGATGCAGCTCAGCCCCAGGGCCAGGCCGTTGCAATCCTGCGCGCGGATCAGGACGGGGTTGAAGTGGTACAGCCTGCTGTCCCCGCCGATCCGGAGCTCAGGAAGGAAATCGCGCTTGACGCAATCAGCTACAATGGCACTGGCGGGGTAGAGCTGACGGGCAGGGCGCGTCCCAAGTCCCGCGTGCGTGTCTATGTGGACAATCAGGCGGTCGCGGAATTGGATGCTGCTGATAACGGTCAGTGGAATGGGCGGCTGGAGGATGTGGCACCTGGCGTCTACACCCTGCGCCTGGATGAGATCGAAGCTGCAACTGGCAAGGTCGTGAGCCGACTGGAAACGCCGTTTAAGCGGGAAGCGCCAGAGGCGCTGCCGCAGCCTGAACGCGAGACAGATCCAGAGCAACCGGTGCCGCTTGTCAGGGCGGTGACAGTTCAGAAGGGCGATACGCTTTGGGCCATCTCACAAGAGAAATACGGCAGCGGCTTTTTGTATGTGCGGCTGTTCGAGGCCAACAAGGGGGCAATCCGCAATCCGGATCTGATCTATCCGGGACAGGTCTTCACCATCCCCGAATGACCCAGGAAAACGCGCCCTTGCGGCGCGTTTTTTCTGTCTGCCCCTCGCAAAACCGTGAACAGGTGAATATCTGGAAGTGTCTAGCCAGGAACAGCCATGACCCAGACAGATCAGGCCGCCGAGCCGAACCAAGCAGACATTGCCATGGACGAACGCCGCTCCGGCCAGCGCACCCTGCGCAAGGTGGGGCCGTATTTGTGGCCGGACGGCAACCGGGCCGTAAAGGTCCGCGTGGTGCTTGCGCTGGCGGTGCTGGTGCTGGCCAAGCTGATCGCCGTCTATACGCCGATGCTTTACAAAGGCGCGGTCGACAGTCTGGCGGACGAAGGCGTGCCCGCCCTGGCGCTTGGCGCTGTTGGCCTGACGGTGGCCTACGGCATGGCGAGGATCCTGACCTCGGGGTTCCAGCAGCTGCGCGATGCGGTCTTTGCCCCTGTCGGGCAGCGGGCGCTGCGGCGGTTGGCGCTGGAGACCTTTACCCATATCCATCGCCTGTCGATGCGCTATCACATCACCCGCAAGACAGGCGGCCTCAGCCGGATCATCGAGCGCGGGGTGAAGGGCGTCGAGTTCCTCTTGCGCTTCATGCTGTTCTCTATCGGGCCGCTGATCCTGGAGCTGACGCTGGTCGCAGTGATCCTGACGGCGCTGTTCGACGCCTGGTACCTGGTTGTCGTGGGGGTCACCATCGGGTTGTATGTCTGGTTCACCTTTGCCGTCACTGAATGGCGGGTGAAGCTGCGCCGAGAGATGAACAAGCAGGATACCGATGCCAACCAGAAGGCCATCGACAGCCTGCTGAACTTTGAAACCGTGAAATATTTCGTTGCCGAAGAGCGCGAGGCGGAACGTTACGATGGTGCCATGCGGGGCTATGCGCAGGCCGCGCTCAAGACAGCATATTCATTGGCTGCGCTCAACTTCGGCCAGAGCGTGATCATCACCGCGGGTCTGGTCGGGGTGATGGTGATGGCCGCCATCGGGGTGGAGCAGGGCAACCTGACCGTCGGCGACTTTGTCATGGTCAACGCCTACATGATCCAGATCACCGTGCCGCTGAACTTTCTTGGGACCGTCTACCGCGAAATCCGTCAGAGCCTGGTGGATATGGGCGAGATGTTCGACCTGCTGGAACAGCCCGCCGATGTGAGCGACCAGCCCGGTGCAGGAAAGCTGCAGGTAAACGGGGGGCGGATCACGCTGGAGAATGTGCGGTTTTCATACGATGCGGGCCGTGAGATTCTGAAGGGCATCTCGCTGGAGGCGGAGCCGGGCCAGACGGTGGCTATTGTTGGCTCCACCGGGTCCGGCAAGTCGACCATCGGGCGGCTGCTGTTCCGCTTTTATGACGTAACAGGCGGAGCGCTCAGGATCGACGGCCAGGACGTGCGCGACGTCACCCAGCAAAGCCTGCATCACGCCATAGGCGTGGTACCGCAGGATACCGTGCTGTTCAACGACACCATCCGTTACAACATTGCCTATGGCCGCGACGGGGCCTCCCAGGAGGATGTGGAGCAGGCGGCGCGGGACGCGCAGATCCACGATTTCATCATGGCGCTGCCAGAAGGCTATGACACCCAGGTCGGCGAACGCGGGCTGAAACTGTCGGGCGGAGAGAAGCAGCGGGTGGGGATTGCCCGGACGCTTTTGAAGAACCCGCCGGTGCTGCTGCTGGACGAAGCGACCTCGGCGCTGGACACTGATACCGAGCAGGAGATCAAGGAAGCGCTGGCACGGGCCGGGCAGGGACGCACGGTGATCACCATCGCCCACCGGCTGTCGACCATAGCTGAGGCCGACCGGATCGTGGTGCTGGAGCAGGGTGAGATCGCCGAGACCGGCACTCATGAGGAGCTGCTGGCCAGCGACGGCCGCTATGCCCGGTTGTGGCAGCGCCAGCAAGCGGACCAGGACGCAGCCTGACGGGGTTTGCCCGGGTGCTTGAGTGGCGAAACCATCTTTTGCTTTCCGATTGACCGCGCCCCTTTCAGCTTTAGTGTGCGCGCATTGCGGGTTGCGGCGGCAATTCAGACTGCCGGCCCGAAAACAAGGACATGTGTATGAAGACCCTACTGATTGCCGCCTCCGCCGCTGCGCTGCTGGCCTCTCATGCGCCCGCCCAGGCCGAAGATCTTGAATTCCTGCTGGTGAATGACAGCAGCGCAGATCTGGTCGAGTTTAACGTTTCGCCGGCGTCTTCGGACAATTGGGAAGGCAACCTGATGGAGGGCGGATACCTTGCACCGGGTTATGAGATTGATGTTCTGATTGCTGACGGCGCAACCACCTGCGTCTATGACATCCGCGGCAGTTTCGCTGATGGCTCCGAAGCAGAGGACTATGGTCTCGATCTGTGCGATCTGGGTGAATACACCTTCACCGACTGATCTTTGCCGTGCGCCGGAAACGGCGGCGTGCAGAAAGGAAAAGCCCCGCCGGAGCGGGGCTTTTTGTTTGTCTGGTTATTCCGCTGCCCGCAAGCGGCCGCTCGGGGCTGGCGGTTGCGGTTCGTCTTCCTCGGAGACAGAATCCCCTTCGCTTGTCTCAGGCGCTGCGTCTTCCACCCACTGGATTTCAGTGGTTGGCAGCTGGCGCGCCTTTTTGAAAAGCTTCGAATCCTGCGCGATGCGGCTGGAGCGGCCGCGGGTGATCCGCGACAGCATCCGCCCCAGGGCACGCATGTAGGTGGAGAACCACACCCGGATCGACAGGAGCGAGGGCGTAACCACCAGGGTCAGCACGGTGGCGATGCCCAGGCCGAAGACCACGGCGGTTGCCAGCTGTTTCCACCACAGCGCGGTGGGGCTGTCGATCGAATAGCCGCCATTGATGAAGTCCAGGCTGACGCCGAACATCATCGGAGTAAGGCCAGCCATCGTGGTGATGGTGGTCAAGAGCACCGGACGGATGCGCGCTTCGGCTGTGCGGATGATCGCCTCGATCCGCGGCATCTGCTGGCTGAACTCCTGATAGGTGTCGATCAGAACGATGTTGTTGTTCACCACGATGCCCGCCAGCGCCACGATGCCGGTACCGGTCATGATGATCGAGAACGGCTGCTGCATCACCATCATGCCGATCAGCACGCCGGTGGTGGACAGCACCACCGCCAGCAGAACCAGCACCGAGTTGTAGAAACTGTTGAACTGCGCCAGCAGGATCACGAACATCAGTGCCAGCGCGCCGGCGAAGGCCTTGGACAGGAAGGCACCGGATTCCTCCTGCTCCTCCTGGTCGCCGGTCCATTCCCAGCCGATGCTGCGCGGCAGCGGGTCGGTCTCCAGCCATTCGGTGAGGACAGCAATCCGTTCGTTTGCGTTCATCGGGGTAATCTTGGCGCCGTCGTCCAGCGCCGCCAGCACGGCGTCAAAGCTGCCGGCGCCAGTCAGTTGCACCAGCTGCATTGTCTTGCCATTTGGCGCGGTAAGGGATTGGCCGGTAGCGGTGGTTCCTTCCGGAACCTCCTTCAAAACCGCCAGGCGGGTCATTTCACCGCTTTCGGCATCCTCGATCACAACCTTATTCAGGCCCGGCTCCACATCCGCCTTGACGTCATAAAAACGCTCCTGGCCGATGCGGTTGATCTGGGCGAGCTTCGGCACCGGCTGGCGGGTCACGAAGTTTGACAGCGGCACCAGCCCGTCCGAGGTGCGGACCTTGAGGTTGTCGAGCGTCGAAAGGACCCGGTCCTGTTCCGGCAGGCGGACACGGATCTCAATCTCCTCGTCGGAGCTGTCGACTCGCATGGTGTCCAGGAGGATGCCGCGGGTGACCAGCTGAACCATCGCCCCCACCGTCGCCACATCGGCGCCGTAGCGGCCGGCCTTCTCGACGTCCACGTTGATCTGCCAGTCGATGCCGGGCAGGGGCAGGCTGTCTTCGATCAGGATCAGGCCGGGGGTGTTTACGAACTTCTCCCGTGCGGCCAGGGTTGCTGCGGTCAGGTCCTCCCAGCCGTCGCCGCGCAGGCGCAGGTGCACCGGCTTGCCGGAGGCGGGGCCTTGCGCCAGGGCGCGGACCTCGATCTCGAATCCAGGCAGCTTGCCCAGCATCGCGTTCAGCTCGTCGATCACAGTGTTGCCGTCATATTCCTCGGCGATCACCTTTTTCTCGAAGCCCAGGTATTTGCTCAGCAGCCCGCCGAACCAGCCGTCCAGCGGCTCGCTCTCGGTAGGGCGCTCTTCCCAGGGGATGATTTCGAACTGGACCTGGCCGATGGTGTCCGGCGGCAGCTGCGCGCCGGAGCTGTCGGTGTTGAGGCCGCCGTCGCCGGCAAAGGAGAAAACGTTGATCACCGCGTGGTGCTGCAGGATGACCTCCTCAGCCGCGCGCACCATTTCGTCCTTTTCCTGCAGGGAGATGTTGCCGCGGGCGCGGACATAGGCGGTGGCCTGTTCCGGCTCCGAGTCGACGAAGAATTCAACGCCATAGTTGTTTTCGCTGAACATCGAGAAAACGGTCATGATGGCAAAACCCACGGCGGCGATGGTCACCACCGGCATTACCGGGTTGCCCGCGATGAACTTGATCACATGGCCGAACGGGGTGTGGTGGTAGCCGGGGGCAACCTCCTGTTCTTCGCGTTCCACCTTGACAGAGCTGAGAGTGATCGAGGCCGCAAAGGACGCCACAGTGAACACCAGCCCGCCAAACAGGACGCCCGCCATCGGGGCGGTGCCCTCTCCCAGCAGGTAGGTGGGGTTCAGCATCTGCATGGCGCCCGCGAACATGCCCCACATGGCCACCGGCACCAGCACGGCGCGGAGCCACCAGGGCGCAATCATCCTCAGCGCGCGCGAGGCGCCCTCAAAGGTGCGGCTGATGCGGCCGGTGACGCCGCCCATGACGGGCAGGTAGATCAGCGCCACCACCAGCGAAGCGGAGAGAACGAAGATCAGGGTCACGGGCAGCATGCCCATGAACTCACCCGGCACACCGGGCCAGAACAGCATCGGCAGAAAGGCGCAAAGGGTGGTCGCAGTTGACGACACGATCGGCCAGAACATCCGCTGCGCCGCCTCGACGTAGGCGTGCATCGGGCCGGTGCCTTCCTTGATCCGCTTGTCGGCGTATTCCACCACCACAATGGCGCCATCGACCAGCATCCCCACGGCGAGAATGAGACCAAACATCACGATGTTCGAAATCGAGATGCCCATCAGCGCCAGCAGCGCGAAACACAGAAGGAACGACGTCGGGATCGCAAAACCCACCAGCAGCGCCGCCCGGCTGCCGAGCGCCGACAGCACCACGATCATCACCAGCGCGATGGCGGTCAGAACCGAGCCTTCCAGCTGGCTGACCATCGATCCAACAACCCGGCTTTGGTCGTTGGAGGTCCCGACCTCAACGGCGGCCTGCAATTCCGGCGGCCATTTGGATTTGGACTCTTCCAGGGTCGCCTTTACCAGGTTCACGGTGTCGATCAGGTTGTAGCCCTTGCGCTTGACCACCTGCAGGGCAACCGTGTCCTCGCCGTTGAAGCGGGCGGTGCCCTCTCGGTCCTCGAAGGTGAAGTTGATCTGTGCCAGCTCGCCCAGCTTGACCACCCGGTCGCCATTGGTCTTGACCGGCAGCTGGTAGATGTCCTTCACATCGTCAAAGGAGGAGGGGATCTTGACCGAGAACGCGCCCTGGCTGGTTTCCACCTCACCGGCGGCAATCAGCTGGTTGTTGTTCTGGACAACATTGATCAGCTCCAGCGCCGTGACGTTGTAGGCTTCCAGCCGCAAGGGGTCGATCAGCACCTCGACCATCTCGTCGCGGTTGCCGGCGATACCGGCCTCAAGCACCGCATCCAGCGCCTCAAGGTCGTCCTGCAAGTCTTTGGCGATACGTGCCATTGTCCGCTCCGGCACGGCGCCGGTCAGGTTCACGATGACAATCGGGAATTCAGAGAAGTTGATCTCGGTGATCGAGTATTTCTCGGCGCCTTCCGGGAATTCGGCCTCGGCTTTGTCCATGGCGTCGCGCACGTCGGCCATGATGGCGGTCTTATCCCAGCCGAATTCGAACTCCAGCGCCACCCCGGCATAGCCCTCGGCGGCGGTGGAGGTCATCTTGTCGAGCCCGTCCAGGTCGGCAAGCTCGGTCTCCATCACCTTGACCATCAGGGATTCGGCGTCCTCGGCAGAAATGCCGGGGAACGGGACCGAGATGAACAGGGCCGGGATTTCAATGTCCGGCTCGCCCTCCTTGGGCAGCATCGAATAGGCGAAGCCGCCGACAAGCAGCGAGATTGCGATGAACGCAAGGACCATCCGGGCGCGGCCGGCGGCCCAATCGACGATGCCAATCACTGTTCAGTCTCCCGGTAGGTGGCCGCCACGGCGACGCCTTCGGTTACAAAATCCTGTCCCACCACGATCACATCCGCGTTCTCAGGCAGACCGCCCAGCCAGACGCCATCCGCCTCATCCCGCAGAAGCTGCACGGGGTAGAATACCACGGTGCTGTCGGATCCGACAACGCGCACGCCCAGCTGGCCCTCGTTGTTCAGCGTCAGTGCGGATTGCGGCAGTTTGTGTGCCAGGGAGCCGGCCGAGGAAATCGCGATGTCTGCGGTCTGGCCGTCGCGGATGCTGAGGTCCGGGTTCGGGACGGTGATTTCCACTTCGAAAGTGCGGGTGGTGGGATCCGCAGAGCGGCTGAGGAAGGTGACCTCGCCCTGGACCTGCTGTCCGGTGGAGAGTTCAGCGCCCGCAATGGCGCCCAATTCCACCTTGTTGACCTCTGCCTCGGGCACATAGCCGACCAGCTTGATGGTATCGAGCTGAATCACCGTGCTGCACAGGCTGCCGGGTTGCAGCAGGCTGCCCAATTCGGCGGTGTCGCTTTCCAAGAGGCCGTCAAAAGGCGCAGTGATGGTCAGGTGCCCGATTTCCCGTTCGGCTGCAGCCACCGCGGCCTGCGCGGAACTTTCGGCGGCTTCAGCCGAGGCCAGTCGGGTTTCCGATGCATAACCGCCCTCCGACAGTTTGGACGCAGCGGTCAGGTTGATCCTGGCTTCCTTCAGCTGCGCCTGTGCCTGAAGCAGCGACGCCTGGCGGGTGCCGGGATCCAGCTCGCACAGCAGGTCGCCCTTCTTGACGTGCGCCCCCTTGCGCAGCGGCTCGGAAATCACGGTTGAAGTCGTTTCTGCCCGCACCTCCACCTGCCGGATTGCCCTGGTCTGGCCGCGCAGGATTACAGCGTTGCCGATGGTGCGTGCCTTGCTTTGCAGCGCTACGACACCAACGCGCGATTCTCCGGCCTCAGCCAGCTGCTGGCCTTCGGCAGAGCCGGTTTCGTCCTCTGCGGCCGCAGGTGCGTCCTCTCCACGGGCAAAGGCCATCAGATCGTCACGCTCGATAACCAGCATGTAAAGGCTGGCTGTTACCGCCACTGCGGTCAGTATCGGTACAATGCGCATGTCGGGCCTTTCCTGTTCTCTGTCTTGTTCCACGTGCGAACGGCCCTTGTCCGTCGGGCGGGCGAGCCTGTTCACAGCGGAGTCGCGCGTATGTGATAGGGCTGATATAGGAGATGTCCATTCTAAACTAAGTGGTTTAGTTCACATTTCTTGCTTTTCTGGGGCAAATGGCGAAGTTTCTGGTGCAAACGGGCCACTTGGCTTGGCCTTTGAGCCGGGGTAAGAGGGGCGCGACGCATTCAATACCGGTTCGGGCGGGAGCCCGGGACGCGCATATCAGGGGCTTTTCATGAGCGATACCGACAGCTTTATCGACGAAGTGACCGAAGAGGTCCGCCGTGACCGGCTTTTCCTGATGCTGAAACGCTATGGCTGGATAGGCGGCGCAGCGGTCGTGCTGATCGTTGGCGGCGCCGCATTCCGGGAATACAATAAAGCCAAGGATCAAGACGCGGCTGAAAAGCTTGGGGACGGCATTACCGCTGCACTTAAGATAGACGGCAGCGCGGAGCAGGCCGAAGCTTTGAATTCTGTTGCAGCTGAAAGCGCAGGCGGGGCGGCCATTCTGAACATGCTGGAAGCGGGCGCGCTGGCGGAAGCCGGCAAGACTGCTGAGGCGGTGGCACAGCTGGAGGCGGTTGCCGTTGATGGCGGGCTGCCGCTGATCTACCGCCATGTCGCCAGCTTCAAGGCGCTGGCGCTGCAGGCCGGCAGCCTGAGCGCTGCGGACCGCCGTGTTCAATATGAGGCGCTGGCCCAGCCAGGCGCGCCTCTGGCGCTGCTTGCCTCGGAACAACTGGCGCTGCTGGATGTTGAAGAAGGCAATACAGAGGCTGCCATCAGCCGTCTGCGCGAAATCGTTGCGGATGCAACGGTCACTGCAGACTTGAAAGACCGCGCGTCTCAGGTGATTGTGGCGCTTGGCGGCTCGGTCAACGGGAACGCCGCGCCTGAGGGGTAAGGCGATCCGCAGATGGGAACTTGCGGAACAAGTAGGGCAGACAGGGCAGGGCAATGACAATAATCAGAACTTTCTCCCGGGCACGGGTTCTTCTTTGCACAACCGCAGCTGCGGCCATTCTGGCAGCCTGCGCAGAGAAGGAGGTCATCCTGCGCGGCGAGCGCGAGGACATCCGGCCTGATGCAGCGGTTGAAATCGTCAACCAGTCCCGCGCCATTTCCCTGCCGCAGCAATCCGCGAACGCAAGCTGGGAACAGGGCCACGGTGCCGAAGCCGGGCGGACCGCGCATCCGGCGCTGGCTGCTGCGCCCCAGCGCCTCTGGTCTGCGTCCATCGGCTCCGGCGACAGCCGCCGCCAGCGGATCACCGCTACTCCCGTCGTGGGTGGCGGGCGTATCTACACGCTGGACAGCGCCGCACGGGTTTCGGCGGTTTCACCGCAGGGCCAGATCTTGTGGCAGAGCGAGCTTGTTCCTGCAGAGGATGACGAAGGCCAGGCCACTGGCGGCGGATTGGCTTATGCAGATGGCGTGCTTTATGTATCTTCCGGTTTCGGCGTGCTGACGGCGCTGAACGCGGCGGATGGTAGTTTGGTCTGGCGGCAGGAACTGGACGCGACCGGCTCCGGCCAGCCGCGGGTCAGCGGAGGGCTGGTTTACTTGGTCGCGGGCGACGATACCGGCTGGGCCGTGAACGCCAAGGATGGCCGCATTGCCTGGCAAATTGATGCTACGCCATCGCCGGCCAATGTTCTGGGCGCACCAGCCCCGGTCGTGACAAGCGATCTCGCGGTCTTTGCCTTTGGATCCGGCGATTTGATCGCCACGTTCCGCCGCGGCGGCCTGCGGCGCTGGAGCGCCTCTGTTGCGGGTCAGCGTACCGGCCAGACCCTGTCGCGGATCAGCGATGTGACCGGGGCCCCGGTGGTCTCGGGCAATCGCCTGTATGCCGGCAACAATTCCGGCAGGACTGTGGCGATCGATCTTGAAACCGGCGACCGCCTGTGGACCGCGCGCGAAGGCGCAGCCGGCCCGGCCTGGCCGGCGGGCGGAAGCCTGTTTCAGGTTAGCGACCTCAACCAGCTCCTGCGCCTTGATGCCGGCAACGGTGAGATAATCTGGGCCGTGGACCTGCCGGGCTACCTGAAGGACAAGCCCCGTAAGCGCGGCCAGATTCATGTGCACCATGGTCCCGTCGTGGCGGGCGGTCAGGTGGTCGTCGCGTCCAATGACGGGCTGCTGCGCTTCTTCAACCCTGTCGACGGCAGCCTGGCCCGCACGGTGGAGGTGCCCGGCGGCGCAACCACGGCACCGGTTATTGCGGGGCGCACGCTCTATGTGGTTTCCACCAAGGGCGATTTGCTGGCATACCGGTGACGGTGTTTCCGGGTGGCACAAGCCGCGCGGATGCGCTATGAGCCGCGTCTGAATCGCAGAAAGCTGGTCTGATGTCCTTTACCCTCGCCATCGTGGGCCGTCCCAATGTGGGCAAGTCCACCCTGTTCAACCGCCTTGTGGGCAAGAAGCTGGCCCTGGTCGACGACCAGCCGGGCGTGACGCGCGACCTGCGCGAAGGCGCGGCGCGGCTCGGCGATCTGCGCTTCACGGTGATTGACACCGCGGGCCTGGAGGACGCCACCGACAACTCGCTTGAGGGCCGCATGCGCCGCCTGACAGAGCGGGCGGTGGATATGGCCGACATCTGCCTGTTCATGATCGATGCCCGCACCGGCGTCACCCCGACCGACGAGATCTTTGCCGACATCCTGCGCCGCAGGTCCGCGCATGTGATCCTTGCCGCCAACAAGGCCGAGGGCAATGCCGCCGAAGCCGGCGTGCTGGAAGCCTACGGCCTCGGCTTGGGCGAGCCGCTGCGGCTGTCCGGAGAGCATGGCGAGGGGATGCCCGACCTGTATGGTATCCTGCAGCCTCTGGCGGAGAAATTCGAAGCCGCAGCCGAAGAGCATGCGCCGGTCACCGATGTCGAGGTCTATGAAGAGATCGGCGAGGACGAGGAAGAGATCATCCCTGTTCCGACCGATGCCAAGCCCTTGCAGGTGGCCGTCGTGGGCCGCCCGAATGCCGGTAAATCCACCCTGATCAACAAGATCCTGGGGGAGGACCGTCTGCTGACCGGGCCGGAAGCCGGGATTACCCGCGATGCGATCTCGCTCAGGATCAACTGGAAAGACACGCCGATGCGGGTGTTTGACACCGCCGGCATGCGCAAGAAGGCCAAGGTGCAGGAGAAGCTGGAAAAGCTCTCTGTCTCCGATGGTCTGCGTGCGGTCAAGTTTGCCGAGGTTGTGGTGGTGCTGCTGGACGCCAGCATCCCGTTTGAGCAGCAGGACCTGCGGATTGCCGACTTGGCCGAGCGCGAGGGGCGCGCGGTTGTGGTGGCGGTCAACAAATGGGACGCCGAAGAGCACAAGCAGGAAAAGCTCAAAGACCTGAAAGAGGCCTTCGGCCGCCTGCTGCCGCAGTTGCGCGGGGCGCCGCTGGTGACAGTGTCCGCCAAGACCGGCAAGGGCCTGGACCGGCTGCATGATGCGATCATGCGTGCCTATGGCACCTGGAACCGCCGGGTCCCCACCGCGGCGCTGAACCGCTGGCTGGTTGGCATGCTGGAGCAGCACCCGCCGCCCGCGCCGCAGGGCAAACGGATCAAACTGCGCTACATGACCCAGGCCAAGAGCCGCCCGCCGGGGTTCGTGGTAATGTGCTCGCACCCCGACAAGCTGCCGGAAAGCTACACACGCTATCTGGTCAACGGGCTGCGAGAGGACTTCAACATGCCCGGCACCCCGATCCGCCTGTATATGCGCGGACAGGGCGACAAGAACCCCTACAAGGGCAAGCGGGCGAAAAACGCCGGCGCGCTGGAAAAGCACCTGAAGAAACGCGGCGGCTGAGCGGCAGCGGCAGGTTCTCCCGCCCGGCTCGCGGCATTCACAGAATACCTTGGCCCGTTGGGCCCGGCGCCGCCCCAAGGGGCGGCGTTTTTGATGTTGCGCCCCTCTTGGCAGGCTCCGGCGGCTGGTTTCGGCGGGCATCCGCAGCATCGCGCCGTCCGCAAGCTGGCTGTTCACTCCTATGAGGCGAGGCGATAACCCTATAGTTGAGATGCTTTGCCTCAGACTCCTTGTCTTTGGCCACGCCAGAATTATCTGAGGACTATCTTGGGCGGGCTGCGCCCATTTCGCATGCCTGTCACATCGCGCATTTATGGAAGAATTCATGGATCTGAGGGCTCATACGCGAAAGTACACGCAAAAGGACAACCGGCTGGCATCGCTCAGCTATTTCGGGACATTTGCGGTCTATTTCCTGTCACTCTATCTGGCAATCGCTTTTGCGGAGCGCTGGTATGTGATGCTGCCCGCTGGCGTGGTCTTCGCCTTTGCCGCGGTGCGCCTTTACGTGCTGCAGCATGACACCGGCCACCACTCGCTATTCGAGACCCGCCTGCAGAACGAGATCGCGGGCCACGTGCTGTCGCCCTTCACCTTTGCGCCATTTGAGGTGATGAAGCAGAACCATAACCTGCACCATTCCAACATCGGCAATCTGGAACACCGCGAGACCGGCGAAATCCACACCATGACGCTGCGGGAATGGAAGGCTGCCGGGTTCTGGGAGCGGTTGGGCTACCGTCTTTACCGCAACCCGTTTGTGCTGGTGCCGCTGGGCTCGGCCTTCACCTATTTCATCCGCTACCGCTGGCCCAAGAACACGACGCGGTTCGGCGTTGCCGGGGTTGTCCTGCATAATCTGGTGATCGTTGCCTTGCTGGGCCTGCTGTACTGGGCAGCGGGGATGACCGGCATCTGGATCTGGCTGGCGTTCTCCTTCCTCGGCGGCATGATCGGGGTGTTCCTGGTTTATTTACAGCACAATTTCGAAGACACCTACTGGGACCGCCGCCCTGATCTGAACCCGCAGGTGGCGGCGCTGCAGGGATCGTCCTGTTTGGACTTCGGCTGGTTTTTCGACATGGCGGTGGCCAACATCACCCTGCATGACATCCACCATTACAACGCCCGCATTCCATCCTACAGGCTGCGTCAGTGCCACTATGCCCTGCCGCCGGAACTGGGACTGCGGCGGATCAAATTTCCGGAGGCGGTGCGGGCCCTGGCATTAAAGCTATGGGATGAGGAGAAAAAATGCCTGGTACCCTTTCCGGCCTAGGCGTTTCTTGTAAAGAATGACGGGCAAACAGCTTTTAGGGCTAAGGGGGAGGCTCACCGCAGAATGACCGAAATATCAGAACTCAAGGGGGTCGGGCCGGCACTGTCCCGCATCCTCAATGAAAACGGCGTGCAATCCGTCGAAGCCTTGGCCGGAATGGAAGAACCGCAGCTGCGCAGCATTCCCGGGATCGGCTCCAGCCGCGCCGGGCTGCTGCTGGATGCCGCACGTGCGCATAATGGTTCGGCTGAGGCGGCCAGCGAGGATTTGAGCGCCCGGCTTGCTGCTGCGGAAGCTGCGCTTCAGGCGGCGGAGGAGACAGCCGCCAAGGCACAGGCCAAGGCAAAGAAGGCCAAACGCCAAGCCGCTCAGTTAATGGAAGAATTTGCCGAGGCCAAGGTGAAGGCCAAGAAGAAGGCCAAGAAAGTCAAGGCCAAGGCCAAGAAAGCCATCGAGAAGGAAAAGGCCAAGGCCAAGGCTATTCTGGAAGGCAACGGCTCCGAGAAGAAAAAGAAGAAGCCGAAGAAATAGCTTCAACCCATTGCTTAAAAAGAAAACCGGCGCCAGTGGCGCCGGTCTCTGTTTGGGGGTGAGGTATTGGATCAGACCAGTTTACCCTCTGCTGTCAGGGTCAGCTTGCCGCCCAGATAGGGCGCCAGCACCTCAGGGAGCTTGACAGAGCCATCCGCCTGCTGGCCGTTCTCCAGCACCGCGATCAGGCAGCGCCCGACAGCCAGGCCGGAGCCGTTCAGCGTGTGCACGAACTGCGGCTTGCCGCCGTCGGCAGGCTTGAACCGCGCGTTCATCCGGCGGGCCTGGAAATCGCCGCAGACCGAGACCGAGGAAATCTCGCGGTAGGTTTTCTGACCGGGCACCCAGACCTCGATGTCGTGGGTCTTGCGGGCGCCGAACCCCATGTCGCCGGTGCAGAGCACGATGGTGCGGTAGGGCAGGCCCAGACGCTCCAGAATGTCCTCGGCGCAGCGGGTCATGCGCTCGTGCTCCTCGATGCTCTTGTCCGGATGGGTGACAGAGACCATCTCGACCTTTTCGAACTGGTGCTGGCGCAGCATGCCTGCCGTGTCCTTGCCCGCGCTGCCGGCCTCAGACCGGAAGCACTGGGTGTGCGCAACATAGCGGCGCGGCAGGTAGCCTTCCTCGACCGTCAGGCCGTTCACGATGTTGGTCAGCGTCACTTCCGCCGTCGGCACCAGCCACCAGCCGTTGGTGGTCTTGTAGCTGTCCTCGCCGAATTTGGGCAGCTGGCCGGTGCCATACATCATCTCTTCGCGCACCAGCACTGGGGTCCAGGTTTCCGTCAGGCCGTTCTCATCCACATGGGTGTTGATCATGAACTGGGCCAGGGCACGGTGGATGCGGGCAACCGCGCCGGACAGCACCACGAAACGGCTGCCCGAGAGTTTGGCCGCAACCTCGAAATCCATGCCGGGCTTCACGCCTTCGATCTCGAAATGCTCCTTGGCCTCGAAGTTCAACTCTATCGGCTCGCCCCAGCGGCGGATCTCGACGTTGTCGTCCTCATCCGCGCCATCCGGCACATCGTCAAATGCCAGGTTCGGGATGGTCATCAGCATATCGGTCAACTGCTGGTCCAGTTCCTTGGCCTCGGTATTCATCGCAGCCACTTCGGCCTTCTTTTCGGCCACCAGTGCGCGCAGGCGCTCAAACTCGGCCTCATCGCCGCGGCCCTTGGCAGCGCCGACTTCCTTGGAGGCCTTGTTCTGCTCGGCCTGCGCGGTCTCCGCGGCCAGGATCTTGGCCCGGCGCGCCTCATCCAGCGCCAGGATCTCGGATGACACGCCCGCATCCCCGCGCCGCGCCACAGCGGCGTCGAATGCGGCAGGATTTTCGCGGATAGCGCGGATGTCATGCATGAGAGTCTCTCCTAGCGTTGAATGGTGTTTGAATCAGTAGGCCCATCCTATGACGCAAGGGTGAACAAAGGGGAAGAGGGGCAGAGGGTCTATGTGCAGGCTGGGTTGCCGGGCGCAGCCCGCAGGGTGCGGGAAAAGAAAGGGCCGGGTGCTGGACCCGGCCTGAAGTTTCTTATTCCGCGGCCATCGGCAGCATGTGCACGTGATGCCGGGGCGGCTGCATCCGGATCTCTCCGGTCAGGAAGTCCGCATAGTCGAAGGTGAGTTCCGTGCCGGCCGGAATACTGGCCAGCGCACGGCCCCAAACCCCGTCGGAAAAATCGAGGTTCGGGTACATGGAGTGGTTCAGGAACCGCCCTTCGTCGCATTGCAGGATCATGTAGCCCGGGCGGCAGGGATCCGGGAAGCAGTAGCGTTCCAGAAACTCCTTCATATGGGGTTCGACATTGTCCAGTTTGCTCTCCGGGAAGGTGGTGTCGAGCATCCTGTCATAGCGCCAGACAATGTCGCCCTTGGTGATGTTGTCATGGCAAAAAACGCCCAGCCCTTCGATGGCGGAGGGGGCGAGATAGCAGCGCACCATCATCATGCGCCTGTTCCTTCTTTCAGGAATGGCCGGGCCGCCATCCGGACCGGAAAGAGGGGGCAAAGCCCCGCGCCTGGCGGCTTGCGCAAGGTAAAGCAAAGCGCCGAATCGCACTGTTTTGCAATCAGTTTCCGCACGCCTGCAGGTCGTGTTTGAACTTTCCTTGGCCTCTGGCTGCCAGGCAACTGGCTGCGGCCTCAAATCCGCCCCTCCGGGACGGCAGGGTTCCCTTGCAAACCCCCTGTCCAGCGCATAGGTTCCGCTGCAAATTTCCGGCATGAAAACCATGCCGCTTTGACAGAAGGAATATCCCATGGACGCTGGCGCAATCGGCCAATTTCTCCCGCTTATCCTGATCTTCGCGATCATGTACTTCCTGCTGATCCGCCCGCAGCAGAAGAAGATGAAACAGCATCAGGCGATGGTGGACGGCCTGCGCCGCGGTGACCAGGTGGTCACACAGGGCGGTGTGATCGGCAAGGTGGCCAAGGTCAAGGAAGACGGCGAGATCGAGGTCGAGATCGCGGATGGCGTCAAGGTGCGCGTGGTCAAGGCGACCATTGCCCAGGTTCTGAGCAAGACCGAGCCGGCAGCCTGAGCGCCCTTAACAACCATCTGAAAAGGCAGGGCAATGCTGCAAATTGATCTCTGGAAGAGGGTGCTGATCTGGCTGGTATGCGCAGCTGGTATCATGCTTGCCCTGCCAAACGGGTTTTATACCCGCGTCGAACAGGCCAACGACGCGGCCGCCGATATTATCGCCAAGGGTGAAACACCGGAACGGCTGGAAATTGCTGGCCAGTGGCCGTCTTTCCTGCCGTCGGGCCTGGTGAACCTCGGCCTTGACCTGCGCGGCGGCGCGCATCTGCTGGCCGAAGTTCAGGTCGAAGATGTCTATGAAGCGCGGATGGACGCGCTGTGGCCGGAGGTGCGCGATGCACTGCGGCCAGAGCGTGATACCGTCGGCACCTTCCGCCGTCAGCCGGGCCCTGCGGACCAGATTCGCCTGAAAATCTCCAAACCCGACGGTATGGCCCGCGCGCTGGAAGTGGTGCGCGGCCTGGCCAATCCGATTACTACGTTGACCGGAGTAGGCGCCAATGACATCGAAGTTTCGGCTGAGGGCGACATTCTGGTTGTTCAGCTCAGTGAGGCAGAAAAACTTGCCTCCGACGACCGGACCGTGCGTCAGTCGCTGGAGATCATCCGCCGCCGGATCGACGAGGTCGGAACACGCGAGCCGACCATCCAGCGCCAGGGCGCCGACCGCATCCTGATCCAGGTTCCGGGCATCGGTTCCGCTTCTGAACTGAAGGCGATTATCGGCACGACCGCACAACTGACCTTCAACCCGGTTGTGGGCCGCGGTAGTGACGCGGACGCAGTGCCGGGTATCGGCAACAAGGTTGTTCCTTCGCTGGACGAAGAGGGATTCTACTACACTATCGAGGCCGCCGCAGTTGTCACCGGCGAGGACCTTGTGGATGCGCAGCCGTCGTTTGATCAGAATGGCCGCCCTGCGGTGACCTTCCGCTTCAACACCTCCGGTGCGCGCCGGTTCGGCGACTACACCGCCGAGAACATCGGCTTTCCCTTCGCCATCGTGCTGGATGACGAGGTGGTCTCCGCTCCGGTGATCCAGTCGCACATTCCGGGCGGTTCCGGCATCATCACTGGCAACTTCACCGTTGAGGAAAGCACCAACCTGGCAATCCTGCTGCGTGCTGGCGCGCTGCCTGCAGGTCTGGACTTCCTGGAAGAGCGGACCATCGGCCCGGAACTGGGCCAGGACAGCATCGACGCGGGCAAGATCGCGACCATCGTGGCCTTTGTTGCGGTGCTGGTGTTCATGGGCCTCAGCTATGGCCTGTTCGGTCTCTTCGCCAACGTGGCGCTGATCCTGAACATCGCGCTGATCTTTGGCATGCTCAGCCTGATTGGCGGCACCCTGACGCTGCCGGGCATTGCAGGTATCGTTCTGACCGTCGGCATGGCGGTGGACGCCAACGTGCTGATCTTTGAACGCATCCGCGAGGAGCTGAAGGCGGGCCGCGGCCCGGCCAAGGCCATCGACGAAGGCTACTCCAAGGCGCTCAGCGCCATTCTCGACGCCAACATCACCACCTTCATCACCGCGGTGATCCTGTTCGCCATGGGCTCCGGCCCGGTGCGCGGCTTTGCGATCACCCTGGGCTTGGGCATTCTGACCTCGGTGTTCACCGCGATCTTTGTGACCCGCCTGATGATCGTCATGTGGTTTGAACGGCGCCGTCCGAAAACGATTGAGGTGTGATATGCGGCTGAGACTTGTTCCCGAGGAAACCTCCTTCGATTTCTTCAAACGCGCCAAGCTGTGGCTGGGCATTTCTGCTCTGATGATGGTGGTGGGCTTTGCCTCCTTCCTGCTGCAGGGGTTGAACTTCGGCATCGACTTCCGGGGCGGCACGACCATCCGGACCGAGGCGGTTGAGGCCGTGGATGTGGGCGCCTACCGTGATGCGCTGGCGACGCACGGGCTGGGTGATGTGTCGATCACAGAGGTGTTCGATCCGGCCTTCGAGGAGGATCAGCATGTTGCCATGATCCGTATCCAGGCGCAGGACGAAGGCGAGGCCATCTCCGGCGAGCTAATTGAAAACGTGGCACATTCTCTAGGCAATGCAACTGGAAGCGATCTAGTGGCAGTCTTTGAAGGCGATGTTGAGAGTGCCGGCATCCTTGCTGATGCTCTAAGTCCCATTGGAGGTAAAAATTCTTTGGATGCGGAGATGGTCTTTGAGTTCCCAGCAGGAAGTGCCTTTGACCTGCGGGAGAAAATCAAGAGTATCGCAACTCAAAACGCAGCAATTTCAAAAGTTGGCTTCGAATATTCGAACTTTAAAATCGTCTCGGTCGAATCCGTTGGCCCCAAGGTCTCGGGTGAGCTGATCCAGACTGCGGTGATTGCGGTTGTGCTCGCGATTGCGGCGGTGCTGGTCTACATCTGGCTGCGGTTTGAATGGCAGTTCGCGCTCGGCGCGGTGGCTGCGCTGGTGCATGACGTGGTGCTGACCATCGGGGTGTTCTCGGAGCTGCAGATCAAGTTTGACCTGGCCATCATTGCGGCGCTGCTGACCATCGTCGGCTATTCGTTGAACGATACCGTGGTTGTGTTCGACCGGGTGCGCGAGAACCTGCGCCGCTACAAGAAAAAGGATCTGGCCGAGGTTCTGAACATCTCGATCAACGAAACGCTTAGCCGGACCATGATGACCTCCGTCACCACGCTGCTGGCGCTGATCTCGCTTTATGTGCTGGGCGGCGACGTGATCCGCGGTTTCGTCTTTGCGATGATCTGGGGCGTTATTGTCGGGACCTACTCGTCGGTCTTCGTCGCTTCCACCATCCTCTTGAAGCTGGGGGTGAAGCGCGACTGGTCGAAACAGGCAAACACCACCGGCAACCAGTTCGGCAACATCGATGCCTGAGGCCTTTCAGGCAGCCCTGCAGACGCCGGGGCTGTTCTGGCTGCTGACAACCATTGGAGCCGCGGGTCTTGTCCGCGGCTTCACTGGTTTTGGCACCGCGATGATCTTTGTGCCCGTTGGCGCCCAGTTCCTGCCCTCGGCGGATGTGGTGTTCCTGATGGTGCTGATGGGGGTGTTTTCCACCATTACCCTGTTCCCGCAGGCCTGGAGCAAAGCGGACAGGGCGGAGGTTGGCGCCTTGTCGATGGCCGCTGCGGTCACCGTGCCTGCGGGTTTGTGGATCATGTCGAAGATGGATCCGCTGACCTTGCGGTGGGTTGCCGCCGGGGTGATCGGTATCACCTTGGCCGCGGTGGTCTCCGGCTGGCGCTGGCAGGGCAAGCTTGGCTGGCACGGGCGGTTCGCCATCGGTGGAGCAGCAGGCGTTGTTGGCGGCATGACAGGCCTTACCGGTCCGGTGATCATCGTTTTCTACCTCGCCAACGTGCGCGACGTGGCGCGGGTGCGGGCCAACACGATCGTGTTCCTGGCGGCGCTGGACGTGGTGATCGCGGCCAATCTGATCTTCGGCGGCATGGCCAGCCTCAAGGCAGTATTACTGGCCTGTCTTTTGGGCATCCCCTACATAATTACCACGCTCACCGGCAAGGCGCTGTTTGATCCCAAGCTCGAGAAGATCTACCGCTTTGCCTCCTATTTCGTGATTGCGCTGGCCGTGTTATCCAGCCTCCCGGTATTTGACTGAAAGGACCGCCCATGCGCCTGAACGAAGTGATCTATTCCGATGCGCAGCCCATAGACGGCTATGGCGAGGGGTTCTTCCGCATCGGCGGTCAGGTGCATCAGGGCGGCGTGCTGACGTCAGCTGCGGGCACGGCGGCCTGGGACGGCATGGCCGACGCCGCGCCGCTGCTGGCGCTGGCCGGAGAGGTGGACGTGCTGTTCATCGGCACCGGGCCTGAGATCGCCCATATTCCTGCGGAGTTGCGTATAGCGCTGGAGGACGCGGGGCTGGGCGTCGAGGCAATGAATTCACCTGCTGCCTGCCGCACTTACAATGTGTTGTTGTCCGAAGGACGCAGGATTGCTTTGGCCGCCTTGCCGGTCTGAAGATGAATTTCTGATGTATTTGACCTGCCGCAAAGCGGGCATCTGCTGAATGGTCTTTTCATGCGCCGGAGCAATGGGATAAGCGAACCTCATGACATTGACTGTGACGGATTTGGGCGTGGCCCGCGGCGGCATCCCGGTGCTGGAGGGCCTGAGCTTTGCGCTGGAGCCCGGCACGGCGCTGATCCTGCGCGGCCCCAATGGCATCGGTAAGACCACGCTCTTGCGCACCGTTGCAGGCCTGCAGCCGCCGCTGAAGGGCCGGGTTGAGGGCGCAGAGGACCAGATTGCCTACGCCGCGCATTCCGACGGGCTGAAGCCGACGCTGACAGTGGCAGAAAACCTGACCTTTTGGGCCAGCGTCTTTGGCCGGGGCGGTATTGAACAGGCGCTGGACGGGTTCGATCTGCAAAGCTTGCGCGACCGGCAGGCGGGCGCATTGTCCGCCGGCCAGAAACGCCGTCTTGGCCTTAGCCGGATGCTGGTGACAGGCCGCCCCATCTGGATCATGGATGAGCCGACAGTGAGCCTTGATGTGAACTCCGTTGCCATGTTCGCGGATGCCGTGCGGGCGCATCTGGGGCAGGGCGGCTCTGCCCTGATTGCCACCCATATTGATCTGGGGCTGGAGGCTGAGGTTCTGGATGCCGGCCCCTACAAGGCCAAGCCGCCGGAGATCGACGATTTTGACGGAGGCTTCCTGTGATTGCGCTTCTTCTGCGGGATCTGAAACTGGCTTTCCGCGCGGGCGGCGGATTTGGCCTCGGTCTTGCGTTCTTTCTGATCGTGACCGTGATGGTGCCGTTCTCCGTCGGCCCGCAGTCCGAACTGCTGGCCCGCATCGCCCCGGGCGTGCTGTGGCTGGGGGCGCTGCTTGCGTGCCTGCTGTCGCTTGACCGTCTGCTGGCGCTGGACTGGGAGGACGGCTCGCTCGACCTCCTGGCCACTGCGCCGCTGCCGCTGGAAAGCACCGTCACGATCAAGGCGCTGGCGCATTGGATCACCACCGGCCTGCCGCTGGTTCTTGCAGCACCTGTGCTGGGGGTGCTGCTGAACCTGCCGCTGCAGGGCTTTCTATGGCTGGTGATCTCCCTGCTGCTGGGCACGCCTGCGCTGTCCGTCATCGGCACCTTCGGCGCGGCCCTCACCGTAGGCCTGAAACGCGGCGGCCTCTTGATGTCGCTCTTGGTGATGCCGCTCTATGTGCCGACGCTGATCTTCGGCTCCGAGGTCGCCCGCCGTGGTGCCGAAGGCATGGCGGTGCAGACTCCGTTGTTGCTGCTGGCTGGCATCTCTGCCGCCTCCATCGCTTTGCTGCCCTTTGCCAGCGCCGCCGTCCTGCGCGTCAATTTGCGCTAGGAAAATTGCCGGACCCGTGAATTGAGAAACCCGAGAACAAGAGCTAAATAGCCACCATGTCGATCTGGGAATACGCCAACCCGAAGAAGTTTCTGGCCACCTCCGAAAAGGTGATGCCGGCCCTCTGGATCAGCTCTGCGGTGCTGATCACCGTTGGCCTTGTCTGGGGGTTCTTCTTTACGCCGGATGACTACCGGCAGGGCTCCACCGTCAAGATCATCTTCCTGCATGTGCCCTCGGCGCTGATGGCGATCAATGCGTGGTTCATGATGCTGGTCGCCTCGCTGGTCTGGGTGATCCGCCGCCATCATGTCAGCGCGCTGGCGGCCCGCGCCGCTGCACCAGTCGGCGTGATCATGACCGTGATTGCCCTGATTACCGGCGCGATCTGGGGCCAGCCGATGTGGGGCACCTGGTGGGCCTGGGATCCGCGGCTGACGTCCTTTCTGGTGCTGTTCCTGTTCTACCTTGGCTATATCGCCCTGTGGGAAGCAATCGACAACCCGGATACCGCGGCCGACCTCACGTCGATCCTCTGCCTGGTGGGATCGGTCTTTGCCGTCCTCAGCCGCTATGCAGTGAACTTCTGGAACCAGGGGCTGCATCAGGGGGCGTCGCTGTCACTGGATGAGAAGGAGAACGTGCACGATGCTTTCTCTTCGCCGCTCTACGTCTGCATGGCAGGGTTTGTGCTGTTGTTCCTTGCCTTGGTGCTTTACCGCACCGGAACTGAAATCCGCGCCCGCCGCATCAAGGCTTTGATGGCGCGCGAACGGCTGGAGGCCTGATGCCCGATCTAGGAAAATACGCCGATACGGTGCTGTCGGCCTATGGAGCCTCGCTGCTGCTGCTGGCGGCACTGGTGGTGCTGACGATCCTGCGCGGCCGCAAGGTGCGCCGGGAGATGGAAACCCTTGAAACCCGGATGAAGCGCAATGGCTAAGATTTCTCCGCTGATGGCGGTTCCTGGCGTCGTGTTTGCAGGATTTGTCGGTCTGGCGCTGGTGGGTATGTTCCGTGAGGATCCCAACAGCCTGCCGTCTGCCCGCGAAGGCCAGCCAGCGCCGCCGGTGGTTCTGGATGAATTTCCGGGCAAGGAGATGTTCAGCGATGCCACGCTGCGCGACGGCACGGTAAAGCTGGTGAATTACTGGGCCAGCTGGTGCGCCCCTTGCCGCGCCGAGCATCCGAACCTTGAAGCTCTGTCGCAGGAGGGCATCCCGATCTACGGAGTCAACTACAAGGATCAGCTCGCCAATGCCGAGTCATTCCTGAACGAGCTGGGCGACCCTTATTCCGCGATAGGCCGGGACGAGAAAGGCCGGATGGCTATCGACTGGGGTCTTTACGGCGTTCCCGAAACCTATGTGGTGGACGGCAACGGCAAGATTGTGCTGCGGTTTGCCGGGCCAATCACGCAGCGGGTGATTGACAGCACCTTGCGCCCGGCGATGGAAAAGGCCGCAGCTCAGTAATCGGTGGGCGAAGCCGCCGGCGGGGTAATCAGCGTGAAGCTGCTGAATTCCGGTTCATCGGCCGACAGTTCATAAACCCGTTCCAGGTGGTCCTGCTTGGACCGCCAGATCAGATACTCGCTGAAGGCCTCTGTGGTTTCCCACCGTTGAAACACGGCGATTTCGTTCCGGTCCGGCGCCAGCATGGCTTCTGCCTGCAGGCATCCGGCGTGTTTCCGGACCTCTTCCACCATCTGTTTAATAAGCTTTGCCAGCTCTTCGAACTTCCCGGGCCGGGGGTGCATTCCAATAACTACAGCTTCCGCCATCGAAGCCTCCGGATCTTGTGAGTGCCGGTAGTTTTCCAGCAACCCGGAAATTTCCGGTAAATTTGCGATGGCGTTCATTTGAAAATACTCAGGTCCAGTTCCAGACCGGTGCCCAGCCAGATTCCGTGGTCCCGGTGATCAGCCAGATCCTCTCCGGTTTCGGGATGGGCAAAGACAATCAGACCGTTCCGGTTCAGCGCGAGCCACGGAAGAAGCGCGGTGAACTGTTCCGGCGTTGCGGCGAGCTGGCAAGACCACATGGGGTGCGGGCCGACGTTCTTTTCGTGCACGCGGCCCATCCCGACGCCGAAATGTTCGGCAGCCTGCTGGCAAAGATTGCGGGCCTGTTCCGCTGTCGCGGAGTTGAAATAGATATGGGCGTGATAGCCGCTGATGCTGTCTGTGTATTTCATGGTTGCAGTCTCCCAATACAGAAAGCCGCAGGCAAGGCAGCAGATCCGAACAGGTCCTGTGCAGCCGCCTGTCAGGGGACGGTATAGGTGCGGAAATCCTGTTCTTTGCGCATGGTGGCGCTCCGCGCGTCCAGATCACCGCGATCGGCCCGCCAGTTCAGGTATTGCTCCAAATGTTCCGGTGACTCCCACAAATGAAAGACAGCAATCTCGAAACGGTCGTGGTTCACACCGACGTGCGCTTCCAGGCAGCCGGGGAAGGCCAGGGTGTCCGGAAGCATTTTCAGAACGGCCTCTGCATGATCATCGAAAGTATCAATGTCCGGGTAAACAATTGCAAAAGCAGCCTCTTTCATATGGGCGTCCAGCCTTTCAGCGAACCGCTCGGGTTCTTAACCTGTATTTTGAATAGACATTTGCACAGGTAAACTGAACGGTACAGCCGGTAAAAGGCTCCGGCGATTCACCTAATGGGTGTATACAGGATACACTTCTTTTTACGATATCTTGCTGGCTTGCCCGATGCAGGCCGCGGGCAATTTTTGACAGACAGAAGAAAAACATGCACCCCACGGGGTGCATGCTCAAAAGCTTGGAACTGGCAGGCCTTACGACTTGGCCAGGTTGCGCAGCACGTAGTGCAGCACGCCGCCGTGTTCGATGTATTCGATCTCCGGCGCGGTATCGATGCGGCACTTCAGGGTGATTTCCTTCACGGACCCGTCGGCAAAGGTGATCGAGCAGGGCACTTCCTGCAGCGGCTGGATGGTGTCCAGGCCGCTGATCGAGACGGTTTCATCGCCGGTCAGGCCCAGCGACTTGCGGGTGTCGCCAGCGGTGAATTCGAACGGGATCACGCCCATGCCAACCAGGTTGGAGCGGTGGATACGCTCAAACGACTCGGCGATCACTGCCTTGACGCCCAAGAGTGCGGTGCCTTTGGCCGCCCAGTCGCGCGAGGAGCCGGCGCCGTACTGTTCACCGCCGAACACCACCAGCGGGGTGCCATTGGCCTGATGTGCCATCGAAGCGTCGTAGATCGAGGTCTGCTCGCCGTCGGGGCCTTTAGTGTAGCCGCCCTCGACGCCGTCCAGCATCTCGTTCTTGATGCGGATGTTGGCGAAGGTGCCGCGCATCATGATCTCGTGGTTGCCGCGGCGTGAGCCGTAGGAGTTGAATTCACGCGGCTGCACCTGACGCTCCAGAAGGTACTGGCCAGCAGGCGTGGTGGTGGCAAAGGAGCCCGCGGGCGAGATGTGGTCGGTGGTGACCATGTCGCCCAGAACCGCCAGAACCTTGGCGTTCTCGATGTTCGAGATGGTGCCCGGCTCGGTGCCCATGCCCTGGAAGTAGGGCGGGTTCTGGATGTAGGTCGAGGTCGCGGGCCAGTCATAGGTTTCCGCGTCGGTGGTTTCAACCGCCTGCCACTTCTCGTCGCCTTTGAAGACGTCGGCGTATTTCGACTGGAAGGCTTCGCGGGTGACGGTCTGCTCGACCAGCTCCGCAACTTCCCGGGTCGAGGGCCAGATGTCCTTCAGGTAGACGTCGTTGCCGTCCTTGTCCTGTGCGATCACGTCGGACGCCAGGTCGATGTCCATAGTGCCGGCCAGCGCATAGGCGACAACCAGCGGCGGCGAGGCCAGGTAGTTGGCGCGCACATCGGGGCTGATGCGGCCTTCGAAGTTGCGGTTGCCCGACAGCACGGAGGTTGCCACCAGGTCGCCCTCGGCAATCGCCTCGGAAATCTCCTGCTGGATCGGGCCGGAGTTGCCGATGCAGGTGGTGCAGCCGTAGCCCACGAGGTTGAAGCCGACCTTGTCCAGATCCTCTTGCAGGCCCGCGGCCTCCAGATAGGCGGACACCACCTGCGAACCCGGTGCCAGCGAGGTTTTGACCCAGGGCTTGCGGTCGAGGCCCAGGGCAGCTGCCTTGCGCGCAACCAGGCCCGCGCCGATCATCACATAGGGGTTGGACGTGTTGGTGCAGGAGGTGATCGAGGCAATCACGACCTTGCCCGATTCCATAGTGTAGTCTTCGCCCTTGACGGCGACTTCCTTGCACATCGGACGCTTGAAGGTCTCTTCCATCTCCTGGCGGAAGGCAGCCTTGGCGTTGGTCAGCGGCACATAATCTTGCGGACGTTTCGGGCCGGAGATGGCCGGAACGATGCTGCTCATGTCCAGCGACAGGGTGTCGGTGTAGACCGGTGCGTAATCCGCGCCGCGCCAGAAACCGTTTTCCTTGGCGTAGGCTTCGACCAGTGCGATGCGGTCTTCGTCGCGGCCGGTGTTGCGCAGGTAGCGCAGGGTTTCGTCGTCGATCGGGAAGAAGCCGCAGGTGGCGCCGTATTCCGGGGCCATGTTGGCGATGGTCGCACGGTCTGCCAGCGGCAGGCGGTCCAGGCCGGTCCCGTAGAATTCGACGAACTTGCCGACCACGCCCTTGGCGCGCAGCATTTCCACCACCTTCAGAACCAGGTCGGTGCCGGTGGTGCCTTCGACCATTTCGCCGGTCAGCTCAAAGCCGATGACTTCGGGGATCAGCATGGAGATCGGCTGGCCCAGCATCGCGGCTTCGGCTTCGATGCCGCCAACGCCCCAGCCCAGCACCGCGGCGCCGTTGACCATGGTGGTGTGCGAGTCGGTGCCGACCAGCGTGTCCGGATAGGCGACTTCCTCGCCGTTCTGGTCCACGTCGGTCCAGACGGTCTGGGCCAGGTATTCCAGGTTCACCTGATGGCAGATGCCGGTGCCCGGCGGCACGACGCGGAAGTTGTTGAACGCATTCTGGCCCCACTTCAGGAACTGGTAACGCTCCATGTTGCGCTCGTATTCACGGTCCACGTTCATCTGGAACGCGCGCGGATTGCCGAACTCGTCAATCATCACCGAGTGGTCGATCACCAGGTCAACCGGAACCAGCGGGTTGATCTTGGCGGCAGAGCCTTTCAGGCCGACGATGCCGTCGCGCATGGCGGCCAAGTCGACAACGGCGGGAACGCCGGTGAAGTCCTGCATCAGCACGCGGGCAGGGCGGTAGGCGATCTCACGCGGGTTCTTGCCGCCGTTGGCGCCCCATTCGGCAAAGGCCTTGATGTCATCGGTGGAGACGGAGAAGCCGCCATCCTCGAACCGCAGCATGTTTTCCAGCACCACTTTCAGTGCGGCGGGCAGCTTGGAGAAGTCGCCAAAGCCGGCCTCGGTGGCGGCGGGAATGGAGTAATAGGAGATCGACTTGCCGTTGACGCTGAGCGTTTTGCGCGCCTTGGCATTGTCCTGTCCGACGGTGATAGGCATGGTTGGCCTCCCTCAAGAATTTGAAATCCGGGAATTCGCTGCCTGCTAAATGCATGAGGAAGATGAAGCATTCAATAGCCCAAACGCCGCAGGCGGCACTTTTGTATGCGATTGTACACATTTTTTGCGGAGCAATGCCTCAGGCTGCCCTCAAAAATGATTGATTGGCCAGTTTGCGGGCAAGCCTTTAGACCTGATGCCTGACACACAGAGAAGGCGATTCATGAAATTCCTGCTCCCGATCGCGGCCATGCTGGGCCTTGCCATGCCGGTTTACGGCCAATCCGCAGATGAGCCTGTTGTGGTTGAACTCTATACCTCGCAGGGCTGCTCGTCCTGTCCGCCCGCTGATGCGCTGCTTCATGAGCTTGCGGCGCGGCAGGATGTTCTGCCGCTGGCGCTGCACGTGGATTACTGGGACTACATCGGCTGGAAGGACAAGTTCGCCGACCCGTCCCACACGAAACGTCAAAAGGGGTATGCCCAGGCAGGCGGGCGGCGGATGATCTATACCCCGCAGATGATCATAATGGGGCAGGATGACGTGGTCGGCGCTGATACGCTGGCGGTTGATACGGCGATTGCCCGGCACCAGAGGGCGCCGCGCCCTGTATCGCTCAGTGTCAGCCGGTCTGGCGGGGATCTGGTGATCCGGCTGGAGCCGCGGGCGCAGATGGCGCCCGGTCCCTTTCTGGTGCAGCTGGTACGGTTTACGCCAGAGCGCAAGGTCAGCATCACCCGCGGCGAGCTGGCGGGCAAATCCTTCACTTACGCCAATGTGGTGGAGGACTGGCAGGTCGCCGCAAACTGGGACGGTGCCGGCAGTCTGGAGATCTCTGTTCCCGTCCCCGGCAGCAATCCCGCCGCGGTTCTGGTCCAGGCTGCGCCGTTCGGCAAAATCATCGCAGCGGCACGGGCCGACTGAAGACCTGCTTCAGTCTACCGGGCTATCTGACTGCCGGGCCGCCTTGCCGACCGGCACATAAGGTTTCCAGCGGCGGTGAATCCAGAACCACTGCCCGGTGTGTTCGCGGACAATCGCTTCCAGATCTGCGCTCAGAGCCTTGGTCATGGTCAACGGATCCGACGGCGGAACCTCGGCGTTCATGACGATCTCGAAATCCAGACCGTTTTCCTGCCGCACGGCGTAAACCGGAATCAGCGCAGCGCCGAATTTCAACGCCAGTTCTGCAGGCACGGTGGATGTGACGGCCGGCTTGCCGAAAAAATCCACCAGCTGGCCGCCCTGGGCATGCAGATCCGTGACAATAGCAGCGATGCCGCCTTTCTTCAGGTGGCGCACCAGTTCCACCATGCCGCGCTTGCCCTGTTCGAACATCGGCTCGCCGTTCTTTTTGATGGCGTCAACATAATGTTCGTTGAAATACGGGTTGGCCATCCGGCGGTACAGGGCGCCCATTTCGTGGCCGCGGGCCACAAGCGCGGCGCGGGCCGCATCGTAGTTGCCGAAATGGGCGGTCGCCAGAAGCACGGGCCGGCCGTCAGCCCGGGCGGTTTCCAGCGCTATCAGGCCGGGACCGGTGATCGGCGCGGACTTGGCCCGTTCGTGAAAGGGCTTGCCAGCGTAAATTTCCGCAATCATCCGGCCGGCGTTGTCGCTGACATCGCGGTACAGGTCAGCCGGGTCCAGGTCCGACAGTTCCGGGCTGACAAGGTTCAGGTTGTCGCGCACCCGCTTGTCAAACCGCGCCAGCCGGCCCATGGCAGTGACCAGGCGGCCCATCATAGGCACCCGCAAGCGATAGGGTATCAGTCCGGCGCCCAGCAGTAGGCCGCGCAGGAACAGGTTGCTGCCAAAGTATTTGACATGGCTCCAGGTGGAGAGCTCGGAAGGATCTGCGGGCATGGCGTCTGGATATCTGCGGCGCGGAACTGCGCCCGGAAGCTTGCATCATACGCAGCGGCGGCGGCGGGTACAAGCAGCTCGCAAAGGTGGTGCGGCTCGGCGGCGACTCGAATCCGGCTCCTGGTTCAACGCTTTGCGGCAATCACGCTTGCTGGATGTCAGCCGCTGCCTTGCTCTTCGTCTTCCTCCAGAGACTTGAGTTCAATTTCGCCGGTGGCAACCAGATCGCGCATGGCGCTGATAATCAGGCTGTAGGCTGCCTCGCCATCGCTGCGTTTGACCTTGCCGCGCTCGGCCACTTCCTCGCGGATGTTGTCGGCCATCCGGCTCGACATGTTCTTGAGCAGAAACTCGGAGGTGGCGACATCTTCCTCGTCGGTGGCAAAGGCGATGGCGGTCACCAGATCCGGCTGGGACAGAACCCGGATCAGCTTGGGCACGTCCAGCGGTTTCATCCGTTCGGAGACCAGCGCATACGTGAAGATTGCCTTGCGCACGGAAACGGCGAATTCCTCGTCCTCCTCGTCCAGTGCTGTCAGCACCTCATCGCGCTTGGCTGCGGCAGCCTCGGTCAGGACGGCGCCCAGGCGCTGGCCTGGTGTCTGGTCAAAGGCAAGATCAGGCCGCGCCTCCACCTGGGCAGCGAGAGACAGGCCGATGCGGTCCACCGTGTCCGGCGTCACATTGGCGGTCTGGCTGACAGCATAGGTGATGCGGCGCGCCACCGGCCCAGGCAGATGGATCAGCATCTGGGCCGCCTTTGCGGTATCCAGCTTGGATAACAGCACGGCGGCAACCTCTGTGCTTTCGGCCTGGGCCAGTTCAGCCAGATCCTCAGGCGGCAGCTGCTTCAGCCGCTCCCAGGGGTCGCCGAACTGGCGCACCCCGGCCTCGCGGCGCAGGCGGGTATGGGTGTGGCGGCTGATCTTGCCTTCCATCGCGCTGAGGGCGCCTGCCAGCCCGTTGGGAAAATGCAGGCCGACATTGTCGAGCAAATCAGCAAATTCACCTGCGACGGAATTCAGCGTATCCCGGTCGACAATCCGCATCCGGCCCATCTGCTGGGTCAGTTCCAGCTGCAGGTCGTCGGGCAGTTCCTCCAGCGGGATTTCAGCGCCTTCGTTCAGCAGCAGCCGGACGATGATGGCGGCCTTCGCCTTGCCGCTGAGGCCAGAGGCTGCTGCGGGATTGGCCAGCGCACCGCCGCCCATACCTCCGCCGAAGCCGCCTGCGTCCAAGCCGCCCAGAGGCGCCGGAGCGGCGAAATCGCCCATGTCCATACCGCCCATTCCGCCCATGTCGCCCCCGCCCAGATCCATCGGAAGCGCCAGCATATCGTCTTGAGGCATTCTCGCACCCTAGAAAAGATTCTTCTCAATCATTCAGGGGCAGGATAGGCCGCAAGCCGTAAAGAAAGGCTGAAGCCTAGTAGCTGTAGGAGGTGCCCGTCTCCAGCGCGCTGCGCAACGAGGCCTCGGCCCAGCTGCCGTCGCCGCCACGGGCGCGGATTTCCTTCCATTGAGCAAGCGCTGCGCCGTAATTTCCCTGTTCAACAAAGCCTTGGCCCATGTAGGAGCGCGCCAGGATGTTGTCAGGGTCTTGCGCCAGCGCCTGATCATAATAGGCCTGCGCCAGGTCCTGATTGCCCAGCTTGCGGTGGGTGAAGCCCCAATAGGTCAGCACCATGCTGTCGTTCTGGTCAGCCAATGCGCTCAGCACCGCCTGGGCGTCCTCCTGGCGTCCGGCATAGGCCAGTTCCCGGACCGCATCCAGCAGCCCTTCCTGATTCAGCGAGGATTTCCGCGGCCGCACGCAGCGTTTCTTTTCCTCGTCCCACACCCGCTTGCCTTTGCAAGTCTTGGTGGTCTCGGAGGGTTTCGGCGGGTTCCAGTCGTTGCCGCTGGCAGCAAGGGCAGCAACAGGCAGGATCAAGGCGGCGGCCAGGGCGAAAATGCGCATCTCAAGCACTCCAAATGCAATGTCTTGCTTATACTATCCTCTGAATCACGGCTTGGATCTGTATTTTTGTTCACAAAGGCGTTTGCCCCGGTGGCAGGATCACCCGTCAAGAGGCTGGGAAAAGGCCCGCGAGAGCCGTGTTTCCAGCAGACCGGATTTTTTGCGCAAGAATGAGCTGCGCCCGAAGGCCTCATCTGTTATTTTCACGTAATCAATCAGCAGGCGGCCGCGCATGCAGCAGGTCAGCAACGGCGAGATTATCTCCATATTGTATTTTCTGAAGAACATGTCCCGGGACTGCCGGCGGATACCATCAGGCCCGACATCCTCATGGTTTGCAGGATGGAAGATATCCATCTTCAGCATGTCCACGATGTCGTAAACCGCCAGTTTGGTGCAGGCTTCGGTAAAGTCTAGACCATGGCTTGTGCCTTGCCCCAAAATCAGGTTGCCGCCATGGAAATCTCCATGGCTGAAGACCTCTCTACAGAAAGATTCAGCAAGGGCCTGAATGTCCTGCCTCAGTTTTTCCAGATAGGCAGACACCCTTGCAGGACTCGCCTGTGTGGAACCGGCTTGGGCAAGGGTTTCAATTTCCTCCAGCATCCAGTTGAGGTGCACCTTTCGGCGTTGCGGCGGCTTGCAAGCGTGCAAATGGTTCAGCCACTCGCCGCAGCGGCGATAGACCTGACCGGCCTGAAGGTCATCGCAGCCTGAGTAAATTTTCGCTTTGGCGGTTTTGCCTTCGAGAAATCCGGTGACATGAAAGTGCCCGCGTTCAGAAAGATAGACCGGCTGGACGAGAGAAACCCGCGGTTCCTTCGCAAAGTGTGGGCCAAGCTCCTTGAGAACACGGAATTCCTTGATCAACCGCGTGGCATTTTCAGCAGTATCCAGTTTTAGGACCAACGGAGTGCCTGACGGCCGCACAAGAGTAAAAACCATGCGCTCATTGCCGAAATCCGCAGACCGGTACAGGCAGGAAATGAAGAATTCGTCATTTGTTCCGGTTGCTTCCGCGAATTCATCTACGCAGGAACGAACAAGATTTTCGTCAAAATCAGCAAAAGCAAGCATCGTCCAAGCAATGTCCAATATGCGCCTTGGGTCCTTGGTGCCTTACCACGAGTAGGAAAATTTGGGTTAAAAAAAACGCCCCGTCAGGCTGACGGGGCGCTGAAGATCCAATGCTGCGGGCGGGCTTACTCGCCGAAAACGCGCTTGAAGATCGTGTCGACATGTTTGGTGTGGTAGCCCATGTCGAATTTCTCGTTGATCGCCTCTTCGCCAAGGGCAGCAACCACATCGGCATCCGCCAGCAGCAGCTCGCGAAAATCGACGCGCTCTTCCCAAACTTTCAGGGCGTTGCGCTGCACCATGGAATAAGCGTCCTCGCGGCTGACGCCCGCTTGGGTCAGCGCCAGCAGCACCCGCTGCGACATCACCAAGCCCGGGAATTTGTTCATGTTGTCCAGCATGTTTTCCGGGAACACCAGCATCTTGTCGACAACACCGGCCAGGCGGTGCAGGGCGAAATCCAGGGTGATGGTCGCATCCGGGCCGATGCCGCGCTCGACGGAGGAGTGCGAGATGTCGCGCTCATGCCACAGCGCCACGTTCTCCATCGCGGGGATCACCGCCATGCGCACCAGGCGCGCAAGGCCGGTCAGGTTTTCGGTCAGAACCGGGTTTTTCTTGTGCGGCATCGCCGAGGAGCCCTTCTGGCCCATCGAGAAAAACTCCGCGCCTTCCAGCACCTCGGTGCGCTGCATGTGGCGGATTTCCACCGCAACGTTTTCGATCGAAGACGCGATGACGCCCAGGGTGGCAAAGAACATCGCGTGGCGGTCGCGCGGGATCACCTGGGTGGAGATCGGCTCGGGGCGCAGGCCCAGCTGTTCGCAGACGTGCTCTTCGACCGCCGGGTCGATGTTGGCGAAGGTGCCGACCGCGCCGGAGATCGCGCCGGTGGCGACTTCCCAGCGGGCCTTTTCCAGGCGGTTCTTGTTGCGGTCCATTTCCGCATAGAAACGGGCAAAGGTCAGGCCCATGGTGGTGGGTTCGGCGTGGATGCCGTGGGAGCGGCCGACGCGCACGGTGTTCTTGTGCTCCAGCGCGCGTTTCTTCAGCGCGGCCAGAACCTTGTCCATCCCATCGAGCAGGATGTCGGCGGCGCGCACCAGCTGCACGTTCAGGCAGGTGTCCAGCACGTCCGACGAGGTCATGCCCTGGTGCACGAAGCGCGCTTCCTCAGAGCCGACATGCTCCGCCAGATGGGTGAGGAAGGCGATCACGTCATGCTTGGTGACGGCCTCGATCTCGTCGATGCGGGCGACGTCGAATTCCACGTCCTTGGCTTTCCACACAGCGTCAGCGTTCTCGCGCGGGATCACGCCGAGGTTGGCCATGGCTTCGCAGGCATGCGCCTCGATCTCGTACCAGATCTTGAATTTGGTCTCGGGCGACCAGATTGCGACCATCTCGGGGCGGGAATAGCGGGGGATCATGGGCGAAGGCACCTTTATGTGATTGCGCAGCAGATGCCCGGCCTCTTAGATCAGCAGCGACAGGACAGCAAGGCTGGGAGAGGGCCATGAGGCAGTTTGCCCTGATGATTGCGTTATCATCTGCGGTTTCGCCGGTTTGGGCCGGCGAATGGCGGGTATTGAACGGTGAGGAAGTGCAGGCGGCGCTGGAAGGGCGCAAGCTGGTTTACGGCAGCGGCGCCTGGCAGGAGTTCCGCACCTCAGGCCGGACGCTTTATAACGCAGGCCATGACAGCTGGGGCTACTGGGGCGTGCGGGACGGCAAATACTGTTCCACCTGGCCGCCGTCGGATCTATGGGCCTGTTATGCGCTGGAAAGTGACGGCCTTTCGGTACGGTTTGTCGGCGAAGGCGGTGAGATCACCACCGGCCGGTACGCTGAAACCGCGGAGTGAGGCGGCGCGAAGACCCTTACGCTGAAAACCGGAGTGTTCACAGCAGACGCGAGCAACCGTCCAAGCCGGGTTAGCTGCCGCGTAAGTGCGCCAGGAGCTGCGCGTTGCGGCAGTAGGACGGTGCCTCAGCCAGCTTTGTTGTCTCCCGCTGCAAGTCACTGCAGCCATCCTGATTGCGGCAGGTGCTGCAGCGCAGGACCGCGCGCATGTACTTCTGGCCCTGACCTTGCGGATCGCCTGTAACCATTTCGCCATAATCGATGCCCAGACGGCTGGCCATGCCCTGCACCAGATCGCTGCTGCGCCCGAGTTTTGCAAAAAGTCCCATGTGTCTCCTCCTAAGCCCGGCCGCCGCCGGGGTGGACACAGCATGAACGGGACCGCGGTCCGGCACTTTGATGTGGCGCAAATTCCGCAGCAGTCAGGCTCTCCCGCCTGCGCTGCGGCCTTCTTGCGAAGACCTGCCGCAGTTGGGCCCGGCGCCGCGCATGGCGCGGCGCCGGGCCCAAGGCTGCTGATGGTGCAGGTCTCCTGGACCCTCCAGGCGCGGGAGCACTGCCGGAGGTCCGGTGTGTCAGATCGCGGGCTGCTGCGTGGCCTCCAGCCGGGTCACCACCTTGGCGCCGCTTTCCAGCGTCCGGTGGACCGGGCATTTGTCGGCGATTTCCAGCAGCCGCGCGCGCTGCTCGCCGCTCAGGGGGCCGCAAAGGCGCACCACCCGGGTGAACTGGTCGATCTTGGCAGGCCCCGAGGGCAGCGCGTCCTGGGCATGCACCTTATCGTGGCTGACATCGACGCTGATCCCCTCCAGCGGCCAGCCCTTGCGGCGCGCATACATCCTGAGCGTCATCGAGGTGCAGGCGCCCAGGCCCGCGGCGACGAAGCCATAAGGAGACATGCCTCGGTTGGTGCCGCCATAGGCCAGGGGCTCATCGGCGAAAGCATGGTGGTAGGGGCCGGATTGCACATCCTGCAGGAAACCCTCCGGGTCCGCCTCCGTCACCCGCAGGATGCCTTCAGGCGCACCGGGCGGCGGCGCGGGCGGGGTCATTCTGACATAGCGCCCGGCCCATGCGGCGATGACTTCTGCCGCGTATTCGGCATCCGCCGCGCGGGAAATCAGGTGGTCGGCGTCATCCAGGGTGACAAAGCTCTTTGGGTGTTTGGCGGCGGTGAAGATCGAGGCGGCATTGTCGATGCTTACGGTCTCATCCCGGGGCGCATGCAGCACCAGCAGCGCCGCCTTCAGCTCCGCAATCGCTGGTGCCAGCGCCTCGGCGTGGATATCGTCGACAAACTCCTTGCCGATGACAAAGGGCCGCCCGCCCAGGCAAACCTCGGCCCGGCCCTTGGCTTCGATCTCCGGCAGGGCGGCATCGAAGTGGTGCGAGACATGGCCCGGATCAAACGGCGCCCCGAGCGTAACCACCCCCTTGACCGACGGGATGCCCGCGCGCGCGCGCAGCACCGCAGCACCGCCGAGCGAATGGCCGATCAGCAGCGCCGGCGCCATGTTGCGCGCTGCCAGGTACTGCGCCGCCTTGATCAGGTCCGCCACATTGGAGCTGAAGGTGGTGTTTTCAAACTCGCCTTCCGAATGGCCCAGCCCGGTGAAATCGAACCGCAGGACCGCAATTCCCATTGCCGCCAGCCGCCCGGCAATCCGCCGCGCAGCGGGAATGTCCTTGGAGCAGGTGAAGCAATGGGCAAACAGTGCGGTGGCCAGCACCGGCCCCTCCGGCAGGTCGAGTCGGGCAGCAAGGGTGTTTCCGGCGTGGCCGGTGAAGGTGATCCGTTCCGTGGGCATGGGCGTGGCCTTTGTTGGGTGTTCCGCATAGATTGAGCGCTCATTTGGTCCGGAACAAGGCAGCGGGCCGGAACGTCACGGGAAGGTGAAGCGAGATGAGCAGCAGCGCCATTCAAGGCATCGGATGTTACAGCCCGCAAACCGCGCGGGACCGGGAGATGTGGCAGCGGCTGTCAGAATTTTGCGCCAGCGAGCCGCAGGCGTTTGGCCGCCATCCGGAAACCGGCCACGTGACCGGATCCGCCTTTGTGCTGTCACCGGACATGCAATGCGTGCTGCTGACCCATCACAAGAAGCTGGGGCGCTGGTTTCAGCTGGGCGGCCATTGCGACGGAATTGCCGATGTGCCGTTTGTGGCGCTGAAGGAAGCTTACGAGGAAAGCGGCCTCAACCGGATCAGGCCGCTGTCGGCGCAGATATTCGATGTCGATATCCACGAAATCCCGGCCAATGCCCGTGACTGCGCGCATCTGCACTATGACGTGCGCTACCTGTTTCGGGCTGAGGCAGGGGAGATCATCCCCAGCGATGAATCCCACGCCCTGGCCTGGGTTCCGCTGACACAGCTGGAGGAAGTCACCGACTCGCCCGGCGTTCTGGTGCTGCGCGGCAAGCTGGAACCGTTCCTGACGTCGCATTGCTAAACGGAGGCGCCTGACGGCGCCGCAGGCTGTCCCGGCCCCTCCTTGCGGGAGGGACCGGCTGTTCGGGATCAGGCCTCGCCCAGCAGCGCCTTGTCAAAGGGATAGCTGGTCAGGTTCTCATACCCGTTCTCAGTGATCAGCACCTGATCCTCCAGCTTGATCGAGAAGTCGCCGCCCTCAGGCGAAACCAGCGCCTCGACGCACAGCACCATGCCCGGCTCCAGCTCATAGTCGAAGGCGCCTTCGACCATCTGATCCGGATAGGCCACCAGCGGCCATTCATCACACAGGCCGACGCCGTGCATCATGCAGCCGTATTTCTGCTTCTGAAACTGAGCGTCCAGAGGGTGGCAGCCGCGTGACAATTCCTGAATGTTCACGCCCGGTTTCAGCATCTCCATGTTGTGGCGGATGTGCTCCAGCCCGTGCTGCATGGCATAGATCATGTCAGGCCGCGGCTTCTGATCGCCGATCCACCAGCTGCGGGAAATGTCGATGCAGATCCCGTAGGAGCCGACCAGATCAGTGTCAAAGCTGATCATTTCGTTGTTCTGGATGATGCGGGGGCCGCATTCCTGAAACCACGGGTTGGTGCGCGGACCTGAGGCCAAGAGCCGGGTTTCGATCCATTCGCCGCCGCGGCGGATGTTTTCCGCGTGCAGCACCGCCCAGACGTCATCCTCGGAGATATTGCCGCCTGGGATCTGCTCGCGGGCAAATTTCTCCATCGCTGCCACGGCTGTTTCGCAGGCGTGGTGGGCGCAGCGCATCGCCAGGATCTCATCCGGGCCTTTCACTGCGCGGCATTTCTCGGTCAGCTCCTCGCCGGGGAAAATCTCCAGACCCTGCGCCTCAAGTGCGCGCAGCCCGTGCAGCATGACCTTGTCCACCGCCAGCCGTTTGTTGCTGCCGCTGTGTTCCTCCAGCAGGATGCGCACCTCGTTGGAGAACTTGTCGGCGGCCACATCGATCTTGTCGCCGCGGTCGAAATAGAACAGGTCGGCGCCTGCGCGCTGTTCGCGCACCAGCGGGTTGAACTCGCTGAGGAACGGTGACTGCTTGTAATCCCACAGCACCATATAGCCGTCGGCGCAGATCAGCAGCGCACGGAACGGGTTGTGGGTGTTCCACAGCTGCATGTTTGTGCTGTCGGTGGCATAGCGGATGTTCAGCGGATCGAACACCAGGAGGCCGCCATAGCCGCGGTCGTTTATGAAGCGCGTCAGCCGTTCCCAGCGGAACTTGCGCAGCGCCTGCAGATCGGGCAGCTGCAGCCCGGCCTCGGCCCATTCACCAAAGGCCAGCTGCGTCGGGCCGATTTCGACCCGGTCGTTGTCGTTGGGGGTATTGTCGCCCAGTTTGGCGCCGCGGGTGGGATCAATCTTTCGGATGTCGCGGTAATGCTCGTTCATGCCGGGAGTCCTTGCTGCACAGTCCTGTACAGTCTGCAGCAAGGGTGCCGGCGGATTCGCTGCTGAAAGCGACGGATTTTACCGTCGTTTCTGACCTGCGGCAGCGATGCAGCGGCAGGGGAGCCATGCCCCCCCTGCCATGTGCCTGGCATTACGGCAGAAGCGGACGGGCGGCCTGAACCATGCCTGCGCTTTCGAGGTAAAGGAGCAGCGCGGTCAAAAACAGCAGATGGCTGATGAGCCGCAGCCGCCGCGGGCGCGTCAGCGTCAGCGTCATTGCGGCCAGCGCAGACGACTGCACCTGCCGGCTCCATTTCGCCCGCAGAACCGGGAGAAAGGCGGAGACGCGCAACCCGCTCCAAGACCTGCCGGAGGCCTGCGCGGTCATGCTCTCCGCCTTGCGGATTTCGGTCTCCTGAAAGGCGCGGTCGCAATGCGCGTCCAGAACCAGCGCGGTTTGATCCACCGGCGTAAAACAGTCTTTGCCGCGGGGCCTTGGCCGGACCTTCCCGACCGTTTCGGGCGGGCGGGCTGCGGCAGCCGCAGCGGCAGCAACAGGTTGGCTGCTGGAGCCTGCTTCGGGTTCAAACGCGCTCAGGAACTGTTCGCAGGTCAGCGCGATACCGGTGTCGAGCCATTCAACAAACGTTGCCTCAACCGTGTCCAGCAGGCGGCGCAGAATCTCAGCCAAAAGCAGTTCCGAGATTTCTTGATCGCAATAGCCGGGAAAGGCCGGGGCCAGCGACAGATCCAGCAGGGCCGAAGGCTGCATCACGCTGCCGGGCAGCTTGCTGGCGCGGCGCAGGGGAACCCGGCGCAGGCGCACGGAGACCAGGTAATGATCGCATTGCAATTGGGCGGTGTTTTCCGCACGTGCCGTGATCATCTCCGCCGGATGGCCAAAATCATCCAGCGTGTCCACAACTGCGGTAACCGCAGCCGAAAGAGTATTGCCGTCGCGGCATTCCAGCCCGAGCCGGCCTGTATATTGCACGTTCTCTGCCACTGTCCGGATCCTCCATTCTGGGTGCCGACAGAGAAACTCTAAAATTTGAAGTAGTTGAAAGTGGGGCACTGAGGGCTGAATTCAAGCAGAAGAGGCCGGGTCCGCGGGTTGAATTGAGGCGGCCTGCAAGGCTTTGAATTTAAACAAATTTGCGTAAATTTTTCAGAAGCAGTTGCCAGGAATGCGGCTCAACTGTGACGGTAGCCGGTCACATTGATGCCCCAAGGCCTACAATAGCGCCGGAATCGCGCGCACTGTTCGGTTGGCTCGCCTGCAACGCAAAACGCCCGCCAAACGGCGGGCGCGATTCCCAGTTTTCAGATTTGCGGCCAAACGCCTTCAGCCGTCGATCTGGCGGCCCATGATCGCCAGCGACTGCTGGTATACGGTGGCGGCGTTCCATTCCTTCAGAACGCGGTAATTCGGCTCGCCCTCCTGGTAGCCTTTGCCGGGTTTCCAGCCTTTCTGACGCAGATAATTGGCAGTGGAAGCCAGAGCGTCGCCCATGTTGTAGAAATCGACACGCCCGTTGCCGTCCCAGTCGACGCCGTACTCCAGCGCATTGCCGGGCAGGAACTGTGTATGGCCCAATTCGCCGTGCTTGGCGCCCAGGGTGCCGGGCGTGATGGCGCCCTGATCCACCAGCTTCAGCGCGCCCAAGGCGTGCGGCCGGAAGAAATCTGAACGGCGGCAATCATAGGTCAGCGTCACGATGGCAGAGACCACCTGGCTGTCGCCCATGTAATTGCCAAAGGCGGTTTCCATCCCATGGATCGCAATCAGGATACCCGCGGGCACGCCGTATTTGCGTTCCAGGGCTGTATAGAAATCCGGGTTGCGTGCTTTGCGCTTGCGGCCCTGCGCCACGATGGTGGCAGAGCCGCGGATCTGCATGAACTTCTCCAGTGAGTATTTGAAGCTCTTCTGGTTGCGGTCTGCGGAGATGGTGCGGCGGGCGTATTGCGCATTGGCCAGCGCCTGAAGACCTGCCTTGCGCACACCCGCGCGTTCCGCTTCGCGCTGAAATTCCTGTTTCCAGGCGTCAAACCCGGCAGACGTATTGCCGCAGGTCGCGGCGAGGGCAGGGGAAGCAAGCAGGGCGGAAATCAGGGCAGGGGCAATCAGCCGGCGCATGAAGAAAACTCTCGAAATGTGACTCGTGACTTGCAGCCTAACGCGCCGGCAGCCCTTGTCTAACGGGAAAAGCAGCCATTGCTTCCCATTTCTTCAGGCAAAGGCGCTGCCGGCAGCCAGTGCCAGCCCGTCAGCAACCGCCGTCATGGCATTTCCCGTTTCAAGCCGGGCATTTGGGCACAAGCTGCGCATTTCCGCCTGCACCGCTGCCAGCAGCGAAGAGCCGCCGACCAGAACAACCCGATCCACCTTGCCGGGCGCAATCCCGGCCTGCGCCAGTGTCTCTGCCGCGCAGGCACCGATGGCGGTGGTCTGTTCCGCCAGGGTCTGGGTCATGGCCTCGCCCGCCAGCGGCACCGACAGGCCGCGCTCCAGAAGTTTCAGGTCAATGAGGGCCTGGGCATCACTGCCATTGGCGCGGATCTTGCCGTGCTCCACCGCAAAGGCCAGCTCATGGCCCAGTTCGTCCTCCAGCACTGCGACCAGCCGCGCCAGCCTCTCCGGCTCCTCTGCATTGGCCGCCAGGTCCTTTGCTGCCCGGCGGCTTTCCGGCGCATAGAGGAAGGGGATCATCTGCCAGGTTGCCAGATCGTTGAACAGCCGGTTCGGCGCCGGCAGCGTGCCACCTCCAAATGCATTCCGGATCTGGCTGCCCCGGCCCAGCAATGGCATCACATGGTGGATGCTCAGCTGCCGGTCAAAATCGGTGCCGCCCAGCCGCACGCCATGCGAGGCGAGGATACAGGTGGCGCCATCCCCGTCCTGTTCAAACGCGGTAAAGTCCGAGGTGCCGCCGCCGATGTCGACGATCAGTCCCAGGCCGGGCGCCGGGGCGGCGGCGTGCAGCGCGGCCTCCGGTTCATACATGAACATCACATCCCGAAACCCGGCCTCCAGGTAGCAGGCGCGCAGGTCGGCCTCTGCCTGTGCGTTGCGCGCCTCGTCCTTGGAATGGAACCGCACCGGCCGCCCTGACAGCGCATGGGTGAACTCCATATGCGTCGCCGCCTCGGCCCGCCGCTTCATTTCTGCCAGGAACCGCGCAATGAGGGTGGCAAAACTGATCCGCTCACCGCCCAGCCGCCGCTCTTCCTGCAACAGCGGTGTGCCCAGCAGGCTCTTCAGCGCCCGCATGAACCGTCCTTCGTCGCCATTGATCAGCGCCCGGGTGGCACTGTGGCCGATCCGCATGGCGCGGCTGCCCTCCTCAAAGAACACCGCGGTGGGCAGGGTTTTCTCGCCCGGCTCCATCTCCACCAGCCAGGGGCGGCCCGCAACGGCAATCCCGGCCGCCGAGTTGGAGGTGCCAAAGTCGATGCCAAGGGTGTTCGGAATGGTCACGGCGCGCTCCTGTTCAAACGGGGGAGCGGACCGCACTACCGGGTCCGGCGGCACCATGCAAGCGCAAGCGCGCTGCTGCCTTTCAGGCGCAGAGTTTCAGAACATCCTTGCGCTTCATATAGGGCCGCGCCGGAGTGCCATAGAGACCGGCCGCAGTCTGCTCCTGCAGCGCAACCCGCGCCAGGGACGGGAACAGCATCAGCAGCTCGTTCAGCGCAGGCCGGTCCAGCGCATTCAGCGCCATCGGGCCGGGGTAGAAGGATTCCGTCGGCGCGCCTTCGGCAAAGATCACCTCGTGGCGGTCGAACATGATGTGGATATAGGTCACCTGCTCGCAGCGGCGGTCGACACGCGCGACCTGGCCGCCCATCGCCTCAGCTGCGTGTTTGGCGCGAACCAGATGCTCGCGGCCTTTGCCCAGGACGGCAAAGGCGTGCTGCGGAGACACCCGGATCGTGCGGCGGTTGCCAAAGGCGTTCTTGCGGATCACCACCGGGCGCAGTTCCGGATGCCGGGCCAGATCCAGCTGGGTCAGGCTGCGGCTGCCGGTCCAGCGCACCGGCTGGTATCCGTTGTCCGCAGTCAGCACCATATCGCCGGGTCGGATGTCCTCGACCGCGACCTCACCCCGGTCCGTTGCAATCAGGATGCCAGGGGTGAAGCAGGGAATGCCGATGGCGCGCATTTCCTGCAGGCTGTCGACCTGGTCCGGCGTAACGCCCCGCAGGGTCACGCTTTCGCCGTTGGGGAAGGTCAGGATGGCATCGCCGGTGCCGTCGCCGTTGGTGTCCGTGACCGTGACATCCCAGGCATTGACCGGGTTGCCTTCCGCATCGGTCAGGCTGGTGACATCGAATTGGTCGTAACCGGTAATGGTGCCGTCGCCATTGTCAGTCGGCGCCGCAAAATCATGAACCGTGTCATTGCCGCTGCCGTCTGCCAGCACAATGGTATCTGCATCACCATCGCTATCGCCCAGGTGCAGCTCGTCGTTGCCGGTGCCGCCGGTGATCGTATCCGCACCGTCGCCGCCAAATACGGTATCATTGCCTTCGCCGCCATCAATGACATCGGCTGAGGTGTCGGCATCCACCGGAACCTGATAGTCGGCATCCACACGGTCTGAGGCCAGATTGGTATTGTCGATGGATACGCTGTCGAGGCTGACAGAGACAATCGGCTGGCTGGTCAGCAGCGTGTTGTCAGCATTGTCCGTCATCTCCGGCGCCAGGTAGACCTCGCCGGTGGTGGTTTGAAACACCACTGCAGTGAAGCTGCCGGTGGTTCCGTCGGCAAAGGTCACGGTGGCATTGTAAACCTGATTGCTGTCCGCAAAATAGGTCACACCGTCAATGGTGAAGGCCTCTGGCGTGCCGCCGCTGTCGTTGTCGTTGACGCTGGTGTTGCCATCCGTGTCAGTGGTGACCATGGTCTGCAAGTTGTTGTGCAACTCAGACCCTTCACCGCCGTAAGTACCCAGCAGGCTGCCGGCGTTTTCGCTGATTCCGTTGGTTTCGTCCGGGTCGATATCGGCAAAACTGCCCAGGCTGATAACCGTGAAGGTGTTGCCAACGGTGCTTGAGCCGCCAGTGCCTGCGCTGCTCAGTCCCGGGTCTCCGCCGTAAATCAGATCATCGCCTGCACCGCCGTTGATGGTGTCGCTGCCGCCGCCGCCATAGATCGTATCGTCGTTTGTGCCCGTGGCATTGTCATTGTTGTCGACACGGTCATCCTCCGGGTCGCCGGTATAGCTGCCATCGATCAGGTCGCCGCCGGTGGTGCCTTCGACAATGTAATCCGAATTTGCCGCATCGCGGAAATCCAGGTCATGCACCAGAGGTGTGGCGCCGGACCCGTCCGCGGCGGTGTCGTTGTCGCTGTCGGCCAGGGTAAAGCTGCCGCTGCCGGTAACGTCGGCGTCGTTCACATCGTGACCGGTGACGTCATCCACGGCATCCATGATGCCGTCGCCATCGGAATCGCCTGAGGCATCGATCACCGATTGATCCACACCGTGCCCGGCTTCTTCGGCATCGGTCAGCCCGTCGTTGTCTGAATCGGTATCCAAGTAATCCGCGACGCCGTCGCCGTCGGTGTCTGCCGGCGTCAGCCCGCCGGTCTCATAGGCATCATCCAGACCGTCGCCGTCGCTGTCCGTCCCGGAAGGGGCAACGTAACTGCCGGTGGCCTGGGCCTCGACGTTGTCGGTGATGCCGTCATTGTCACTGTCCAGATCCAGGTGATCGGCAATGCCGTCGCCATCACTGTCCCGGGTTGTGACCGTGGTCTCGACGGTAAATGTCTCGGTGACGCTGGAGCCGAAGTTCGGGTTGGCGCCGGAATCGACCACGGTGACGCCATCCACCTTGATCGTATAGCTGGCTGTGTCGCTGCCGCTGATGCCGTCGCCGAAATTGTCAAAAACGGTAAAGGAGTATTCGCCGGTCTGCGGGATGGCGATGTTGGTGAACTCGAC